>DASVUC010000001.1:0-6975 GCA_036387255.1 Tepidisphaeraceae bacterium
CGGCAGCTACGGCATCTGCGAAGGCACCGGCAAACCCATCTCCCGCGCACGTCTGGAAGCGCAGCCCTGGGCGCGCTTTTCCATCGAGTACGCGCGTCAGAAGGAGCAGGGCTTCCGCCGCATCATGTAATCGCCATTGGCGATCGGGGGACGATGACTACAATTCCATCTCCACGCTCCGAGCGTGGGATCATGAACCATCGACTCAGAGATACTCTCGTTTCGCCTGCCGCCGTCTCGCGCTTTCTTCTCGTCGCCGCAGGCGGCGTCGCGCTGGACCTCTACACCAAGTGGCTGGCGTTCCATAAGCTGCTGATTCGCCTCGACCGCGTCGACACCGCCTACCTCGCCACCAGTCAGAGCTACGACTTCATCCCCGGCTGGTTGCGCTTCGAAGTCACAGTCAACCAGGGTGCCGTCTTCGGCATCGGGCAAGGTCAGCGCCTGCTCTTCCTCCTCGTCTCGGCGGCGGCGGTGGCGTTTCTGATCTACCTCTTTCTCTCCAGCCGACCCAGGCAGTGGTATTACCAGGTCGTGCTCGGGATGCTGCTGGCAGGTGTCGTCGGTAACGTCTACGACCGCATGCTCTTCGGCTACGTCCGCGACATGATCCACGCCCTCCCCGGCTGGCCAAACCCGCTCCGCGGAATGTTCCCGAACTGGCAGTACGTCTTCCCCTGGATCTTCAACGTCGCCGACTCGCTGCTCTGTGTCGGGGTGACGCTGATGCTCGTATACACCATGCTGATGCCCTCCCGGGATGATCAGCGCGAGGGGGAAAAGCCGGTGCAAGCCCAGAGCGGTCAGCCGCAATCGCAGCAGGTGTGATGAGCAGCACGATCAGCGATTTCGACGTCCAGATGATGCGCCGCGCGATTCGCCTGGCCATGAAAGGCCGCGGCCGCGTCGAGCCCAATCCAATGGTCGGGTGCGTCCTGGTGCGGGAGGGCAAGGTGATCGGTGAAGGTTACCACGAGCGCTTCGGCCAGCCTCATGCGGAACCCATCGCGCTCAAGAGCGTCCGCGGATCTGCCGAAGGGGCGACGGCGTACGTAACGCTGGAGCCGTGCTGTCATACCAACAAGAAGACCCCGCCCTGCGTGCCGGCGCTGATCGATGCGCGAGTGAAGCGCGTGGTGGTCGGTTCAATCGATCCCAATCCAAACGTTAACGGCAAAGGACTGGATGAGCTTCGTGCCGCCGGCATCGAGGTAACGACCGGCGTAGAAACCGAAGCGGCCAAGCAACTGCTCGCGCCCTTCATTGCCGGCACCGTCTACGATCGGCCGTACATTACGTTGAAGTGGGCGCAGACGGCGGACGGGAAGGTGGCAGGAGCGCACGGCTCGCGCATGCAAATCAGCAACCCGGCGTCCACACGCCTCGTGCACGAGCTTCGCGCGCGATCGGATGCGATCATGGTCGGCATCAACACCGTCCAGAAAGATGATCCACTGCTGACGGCGCGGCATGTGCAAGAACGTCGTCCGCTGATTCGCGCGGTGCTCGACAGCAATTTGCAGATCGTCCCCTGGGCCAGGCTCGTGACCGATCGTTCTCAGCGAACGGTGATCTTCACCGCCAGCGATGTGGTTCGGCAGCAGACCCAGCGCGTGCAGGAGTTCCAGCATGCGGGCGTGGAGGTTTGGCCGGCGCCGCGCGATCCGCAGGGGAGATTGAATCTGTCGTCGGTGTTTCCGTTCCATGATGCGTGGAAGCCGCAGCATGTTCTGGTGGAGCCGGGGCCGACCCTCGCCGCAAGTTGCTTCGCGAGCGGATCGGTCGATCGCGTCTGGGTGGTTCGATCGGCGAAGCGGTCGAATGATGAGACGGCGCCGGCAGCGGTGGAAGTGCCATCCGGCTTTGTACCGACGGGCGAGCTGATCGTGGAGGGGGATCGGGTGAGCGAATATTTGAATTCCTCCAGCGAAGTTTTCTTTGCTGCGGAGTCGTCGGCGGATTTTGTTCTCGCGCAGGAAACGACGGATTCAGCCGCACATCTACACGGATAACGCAGGTATGGGGGCATTTGTTAAGTATGCCTGAGTCTGCACCTGAGGTTTTTGGCGCTGGCGCTTTGGTGAGAGCGTGCGCATTAGTGGGCACCTGAAGTTTCGACACCAACTCCCAACGGGCGAGGCGTGTCAGAAACTGGTGTGCTGCCGAGTGTGTTGCTGGCGGCACCAATGGTTCTCAACGAAGGAGATCTCTCATGAAGCGAAAGATGATTTGTCTGGCATTGGCAGTGGGGATGACCTCGACGGTGGCGATGGCGAAGCGCGATCCGGATGTGAACAAGGCGATCAAGGCGCAGTATCCGGATGCGCAGACGCAGGTCCTGAATGTGACCAACGTGAACGGCGTGAAGGTCAGCAACGTGAAGGTCACGACGAAGGAAGGCGAGGCAACGGCGCAGGTGACGGAGGATGGCGACTTCCTCAACTACGGTTTGCCGCGCTCCAGCGAGGGGGCGTACATGAACGTGATCCGGCAGAACACGGAGGGACTTTTCAAGAATCCGCCGCAGGACGTTCAGGTGTTCCGGGCGACGAACTACGTCGTGGATCTTCCGGGATCGAACGGGCAGGCGTACCAGGCGACATTCGATGCGGTGGGGCGGCTGCGCGATCTCTCGAACTCGCGGCAGATTGAGCGGGAACTCGCCGAAGAGAAAGCATCGGCCGCGACCGGCTCCGATGCCGATGCGGCACAGAAGTTTGCCAAGCAGTACTTCCCCGACATCCAGGTGGAGGGCGTATATAAGTCAAACGCTGGACCGAATGTTTACAACGTGAAGACGACGACCGGCAACGTCGCGGTGAGCAGCACCGGGCAGCTTTTCTCGGTGCGCGAGATGATCCCGAACAACGAGATGCCCAAGCCGGTATCGGATGCCGTGAGCAGCATGTTCAAGGCGGACAAGATCAACAAGGTGTACCGGACGGAATGGGAGTATTACCAGTTCAATGAATCGCTGCCCGGCGGCGAGCAGGCGGTGATTCGCATGCGCACCAATGGCGATGTGCTGAAGGTGATTACGCCCTCGGCGGACCAGGAAACGGCGGAGCTGGCGAGCCACAAGCAGAAGCCGGGCAAGTCAGGTGCATCTTCCGGCTCTGATGCTTCCGGCGCAGGTCAGTCGGGTACGCTGAAGAAGAACAAGAACAAATCGAAGTAAACCCAGGGAGGAGGCCGGCGCGCAATTGCGCGCGCCGGCGAGGCCGGTGGGGGCGACAGACGTTCTTGAAACTGAGCGCCGACGCTATCGTGCACTGCATGAAAGAGCGTCGGCGTTTTTTACTGGGTGGATTTTTGTCCGCGGTAGCGACGGTCTTTGGACGATCGACGGCAGCGCAAGCGGCTGGGGGAGACGATGTAGTTCATCGGCGGATGCGGCAGGGAGAGGTGCCGGGACAGCCGCTGGATTCAATGCTGGTTTTTGAGCGGGGGGATGAGAGCAGCGGCAACGCGATCACGCACCAGGTGCTGTCGCTGGTGCACCAGGAGCGAGGGAAGAATTCGTATCCATGGACGATGTACGTGTCGCTGGAGACGCATCATGAGTTTGGCGACGCGTGCGTGGTGTGCTCGCGGCTGCATAAGCATGGGCCGGGGTGGTCGACGGGGCTGCATTCGGAAGTGTTCAACCACGGGCGCGCCGTGGCGCTGGGCGTGAACGTCGAGATGAGCTCGGATTTTCATGGAGCGGAATCGACGCAGGTGATTGGCGTCAATGTGCAGGCGGTGGGCGGGGATCGGGTGATGCAGTATGGGATGCAGATTCATGATCGAGAGAATCATTTCCAGACCGGGATCGGGCTGAATGGGTCGGGGGAGACGGGACTGGATCTGGGCGGAAGCTTCAAGGTGGGCATCAACGCGCGGAAGAACAGCATCCGGGTGGATGAGGGGACGTGCATCGAGCTGGATGGAGAGGGGAAGGTGAAGATTCGATACAGCAAGGGGAGGATTGAGTTTTTGAATGGTGAGAAGTGCGTGGGGCACGTTGATGTTGGCGGTGAAGATCACGCGCTATGACACGGCTGCCGATTGACGAGGTGATGGGGGAGATTGTTGGGCGGCTTCGGGAGAAGCGGTCGGTGGTGGTGGTTGCGCCGCCGGGGGCGGGGAAGACGACGCGCGTGCCGCCGGCAATTTTGGAGAGCGGGATTGTGGAAGGGGAGCATCCGAACGTGGTGGTGCTCCAGCCTCGGCGGGTGGCGGCGCGGGCGGTGGCGCAGCGGATCGCGGAAGAGCAGGCGTGGGAGCTGGGCGGGCGCGTGGGTTACGCGGTGCGGTTTGAGAAGCGGATGACGGAAGCGACGCGACTGCGCGTGATGACGGAGGGGATCCTCACTCGGCAGATCGTGGAGGATCCGTTCCTGAGCGGCGTGGGGGCGGTGGTGCTGGATGAGTTTCATGAGCGGAGCATCCACACGGATCTGGCGATCGCGATGCTGAAGGAGATTCGGTCGACCGTTAGGCCGGACCTGGTGATCGTGGTGATGAGCGCGACGCTCGAGGCGGAGCCGGTGAGTCGGTTTCTGGATGCACCGGTGGTGAGGAGCGAGGGGAGGATGTATGCCGTCGACATCGCGCACCGTGCGGCGCAGTGGCGGGAACTTCCTGAGAAGGTGCGCGAGGTGGTTGAGGAGGAGCGGGGGGATACGCTGGTGTTTCTGCCGGGAACTGAGGAGATTCGGCGGTGTGGGGAGCGGCTGGAGAATCGGTCGGACTGGGCGGTGCTGCCGCTACATGGTTCGCTGACGGGAGAAGCGCAGATGGCGGCGCTTCGGCCGGTGAGCGGCGGGCGGCGGAAGATCGTGCTGGCGACGAACATCGCCGAGACGTCGCTGACGATCGAGGGGGTGCGGACGGTGATCGACTCGGGGTTGGCGCGGGTGGCCGGGTTTGATCCGCAGCGCGGCATGGATCGGCTGGAGTTGAAGCGAATCAGTCTGGCGTCGGCGACGCAGCGGGCGGGGCGCGCGGGGAGGACCGGGCCCGGGAGATGCGTGCGGCTGTACAGCGCGAGCGAAGAGCGGGCGATGGAGCCGTTCGAGCTGCCTGAGGTTCGGCGGGTGGATCTGTGCGCGACGGTGCTGGCGGTGCATCAGTTCGGGCATGCAGATCCCCGGAGGTTTGAGTGGTATGAGAAGCCTGATGAGCTGGCGCTGGTGGCGGCGGAGCGGTTGCTGGAGATGCTGGGGGCGATTCACGCGGGGAAGATGACGAAGGTGGGGGAGATGCTGCTGGAGTTGCCGGTGCATCCACGGGTGGGAAGGTTGCTGATCGAGGCGAGTGAGCTGGGTATCATTGACGAGGGGGCGACGGTGGCGGCGCTGCTTTCGGAGAAGGATATCCTGCGCGGAGAGGGTGGGCCGGTGCATGAGCGGGTTTCGAAGCATCGGGCGGAGTCGGATTTGATTGTGCGGATGGAGGTTCTGCGGAGGGTGGAGGGGGCGCGGTTTGGGAGTTTCTTGAGAGAGGAGGGGGTGGATTTGGGGGCGGCTCGGCAGGTGGCGCGGGTTCGGGATGAGCTGGTGCGCGTGGGGGAGAGGATTTTGCGATCCAGAAAGGGCCCTCACCCTGCCCTCTCCCGGAGTCCCGGGAGAGGGGAAGAGGGAGAGAAGCGTAGACCCTCACCCCTGCCCTCTCCCGAGTACGGGAGAGGGGGAGAACAAGGGAGCTTGCGCGCTGGCGGGGACGATTTGTCGTTGGAGAAGAGCCCTCACCCTGCCCTCTCCCGGGGTACGGGGAGAGGGGAAGAAGGGAGAGAGGAGGCGCTGTTGAAGCTTCCGCTGGTGGCCTATCCGGATCGGGTTTGTCGGCGGCGAGGGGTGGGGTCGGCAAGCGCGGTGATGGTGGGGGGAGGAGGGGTGAAGCTGGCGGTGGAGTCGGCGGTGCATGATCCGGAGCTGTTTGTGGCGCTGGATGCTCGGCAGGATGAGCGGAATGTTTCGCGGGAAGCGATTGTTCGAGTGGCGAGCGGCATTCGAGCGGAGTGGTTGGGGGAGCTGTTTGCGGATGCGGTGGTGCGTGAGCGGGTGATGGCGTTTGATGAAAATCGGGGGCGAGTGGTGGCGCGGGGGGTGACGCGATATCACGACCTGGTGATGCGCGAGGATGCGGATGCCGCCGTTGATCCGGATGCGGCGGGGGAGGTGCTGGGGAAGGCGCTGCGCGGGAAAGCGCGGGAGCTGTTTGAGAAGGATGAGGCGTCGGCGCATTTGATGCATCGCGTGGCGCTGTTGCGGGAGTTTATCGCGGAGCATCCTTGGCCGACATTCGATGACGAGGAGTTGGGGGAGATCGTGGAAGAGGCGGCGCGGGGAAAGCGATCGGTAGATGAAGTGCGCGCGGGGGGATTGGTGAATCTGCTGCGGGGGCGGCTGGTGTATCCGCTGGATCGGCTGCTGGATCAGCATGCGCCGGAGACGATCGAGGTGCCTAGCGGGAGCCGGATCCGGCTTGTGTATGAGGAGGGGAAGGCGCCGGTGCTGGCAGCGCGGTTGCAGGAGTTGTTTGGGTGGACGGATACGCCTCGGGTGGCGGGGGGGAGGGTGGCGGTGCTCATTCATCTGCTCGCTCCCAACTATCGGCCGGTGCAGGTGACGGATGATCTGAGGAGTTTCTGGAGCACGACTTATTTCCAGGTGCGGAAGGATTTGCGGGTGAGGTACCCTAAGCACGCGTGGCCTGAGGATCCGCTGACGGCGAAGGCGGAGGCGAAGGGGACGAGGAGGCGATGAGGGGTAAGGCGCATGGGCGAGATGCCCATGCCACGCAAAAGAAGATGGTGCATGGATTAACACCCATCTACGCAGGAGGCGGCGCATGAAAGCTTGGGTGCTGGAGAAGCTGGAGGGGATTGATGGGATGAAGCTGGTGGGCGCGGAGGATCCGGTGCCACGGGTGGGGGAGGTGGTGCTGCGGGTGCGATATGCGGCGCTGAATCCGGCGGATCGGTTTCTG
>DASVUC010000002.1:0-36702 GCA_036387255.1 Tepidisphaeraceae bacterium
CATGCAGCATGGGCGAGACGCCCATGCCACGATAGAGGCGGTTGTTCTTGCTAATGGGAGGCGGCTTGCGTGTCGCGCGGTGGTGGTGACGACGGGGACTTTTCTGCGGGCGCTGATGCACACGGGTGAATCGCAGACGGAAGGCGGGCGGGTGGGTGAGGCGGCGGCAAAGGGATTGTCCGGATGCCTTCAGCGATTGGGGCTCGAGCTGGGGCGATTGAAGACCGGGACGCCGCCGCGGCTGGATCGGAAAAGCATCGATTTCTCTGCATTTGAAGCGCAGCCGGGCGATGAGGAGCCGGCGCCGTTTTCGTTTCTGAACGAGTATCCATCTGGCGCGGCGAGCAAGGGAGCGTGGAAGCCGCCGCTTCAGCAGATTCAATGTTACATCACCAACACAACTGAAGATGTTCACGAGATCATCCGCGCGAACCTGCATCGCGCGCCGATGTACTCTGGCCAGATTCAGTCGACTGGCCCGCGCTACTGTCCCAGTATCGAGGACAAGGTGGTGCGCTTTGCGGATAAGCACGCGCACCACATCTTCCTGGAGCCGGAGGGGCTGGACACGGACGAGATCTACTGCAACGGGATCTCCACGTCGCTGCCACGTGATGTGCAGGAACGGATCATCCCGCTGATCCCGGGGCTCTCGCGCGCGAACATTATGCGGTACGGATACGCGGTGGAGTATGACATGGTCTGGCCGACGCAGATCCGCAGCACGCTGGAGACGAAGGCGGTGAATGGGCTGTTTCTGGCGGGGCAGATCAACGGAACCAGCGGGTACGAAGAGGCGGCGGCGCAGGGCCTGGTGGCAGGGATTAATGCGGTGCGCTATGCAACCACCAGCACAGCCGACTTCACGCTCACGCGCGATCAGTCGTACATCGGCGTGCTGATTGACGACCTGGTGACCAAGCCGCCGACAGAACCGTATCGCATGTTCACGAGCCGGGCGGAGCATCGGCTCCACCTGCGCGCGGATAACGCTGATGAGCGGCTGACGAAGATTGGGCGCGACATCGGACTTGTGGATGACAAACGGTGGAACCGGTTTGGCGCGCGGCGGGAGATGATTACAAATGCCCTGGCATTGCTGCGCGAGACCCGGCTCGGGGCGCAGCCGGCGTATGAGCTGCTTCGGCGGCCGGACGTGACGTTTGCGGACCTTCGGCAGAAGCTGCCGGCGCTGGAGGCGGTGCCGGGAGATGTGGCGAACCTGGTGGAGATCCAGGTGAAGTACGATGGATACATTGCGCGACAGTCGAAGGCGATCGATCGATTTGCGCAGCTCGAGCACAAGCTGATTCCTACGTCGCTGGACTATGCGATGGTGCCGGGGCTGCGGAATGAAGCCAAGCAGAAGCTGGCGAAGTTTACGCCGCGATCGCTGGGGCAGGCGCTTCGGATTTCCGGGATTACACCGGCCGATGTGACGGTGCTGGCGGTGCACCTGGATCGGCCACGGCGGGGGTGAGTCTGGAGCCATGTCTAGCCGTAGCACGCGCGTCTCCATGACTTATCAGTGCACGGGCGAGACGCCCATGCTACAGAGGTCAAAGATGCGGGCGGGGCGGTGTTGGTCTAAGATGGCGTCGCTATGATCGATACCTCCCTACCGCTGGGCGTTTGCGTGTTTCCGGAGTTTGGGCCGAATCGGGCGCGGACGGTGAGTTACCCCGGATACCTTGAAGAGATTCTGGCGCATACGGGTGTGTTTCATCAGCGTGTGGCGATGGAGCAACTTCAGTCGGCGCTGGCGTCGCTGAAAATTCTCGTCACGGTAGGTGAGGTGGAATTGCCGGAGGCGCTGAAGCGAACGCTCGCGGATTGGGTGACATCGGGCGGGGCGTGGATCAGCATCGCGGGCGTGTGCGGGATGGAACAGACGCTGGGGGCGGCGATCCAGAAGGCGGATATGTGGTCATGGGGCGGAGGGGCGTTCAAGTCGCTGGGCGAAGGTTACCTGATTAACGAGAAGCCGGAGCATCCGATCGTCGCGCACGTGACGCGGATGATTCATCTCTTCGGCGGAACGACTGTAACCGCGACGAGCGGGCAGGTACTGGCTCGCGTGGACGACAAGCACGGACGAAAGACGGATCGTGCCGGCATCATCGAGAACGTCGCCGGAAAGGGGCGGACGATTCTCATCGCGCCGGATCTGACGGGGACTGTCGTGCGGATTCAGCAAGGTCTTTGCGTGACGCGCGATGGCGTGCCGGCGCCGGATGGCTCGGGGCCGGTGAATGATTCAGTGCTGAAGGCGGATGACGGGTGCGTGCTGGACTGGGACTTCGATCGCGATGCAGTGCCGGGGATGAACAACTTCCGGTGCTATCTGGAGCCGATGGCGGATGTGTGGCGGGAGATCCTCCTGCGCTCGATCTTTCACGTAGCCACACAGCAGCGGGTGGAGCTGCCGGTGCTGTGGCTTTATCCGCGGCAGCTTCCGGCGCTGGCGCACATGTCGCACGACACGGATGGAAATGAGCCGCCCAAGGCGCATCGACTGATCGAGCTGCTGGATGAGGCGAAGATCAAGGCAACGTGGTGCGTGATCCTGCCGGGGTATGAGCCGGCGATCATCAACAAGATCAAGTCGGCGGGGCATGAGCTGGCGACGCACTACGATGCGATGACCGAAGGCACGAGCTTTTCACAGAAAGAGTTCAATGAGCAGTGGCGGCACTTGATCGAGATGTTTGGCGAGAAGCCGGTGACGAACAAGAATCACTACACGCGGTGGGAGGGAGACACTGAGTTTTTCGAGTGGTGCGCCGCGCGCGGGATCCAGATGGATCAGAGCAAAGGGGCGAGCAAGACGGGCGAGGCGGGGTACAACTTCGGCACGTGCCACCTATATTTTCCCGTGACGTTCCGCGGGAAACCGATCGACGTGCTGGAGATGTGCCTGCCGACGCAGGACCTTCATGTGTTCGCGCCGGTGGAACTTTTTGAAACACTGCTGGCGACGGTGAAGAAGCATCACGGTGTCTTTCATCAGCTCTATCACCCGGCGCACACGAGCAAGCCGGAGGTGGGCGAGTCGCTGCTGATGGTGGCGCGGCGGGCGCGCGAGGAAGGCATGGAGTGGTGGACGGCGAAGGAGATTAACCGCTGGGAGCGGGCGCGACGGACAGTGCGCGTGGTGCGATGGGAGGGCGGAAAGCTGACGCTACACGCGGGTGAACGCCTGGAAGACGCGACGGTGCTGATGCTCTCTAGCAAAAACGGCCGGAAACAAATGAACGCATGGGGGTTCTCGTTTGATGCGGTGACGCAGACGATCGAGGCGGAGAAGGATGTCAGCGTCAGCTTCTGAGTGTGATCGAAATCACGCTTTCCGCAGCGCTTTGACATACGCCACGAGTTGATCGAGCTGATCGTCCGAGAGTTCTTCCTTCGTGAATTTAGGCATTGCGCCTAGGCCGGCGCGGACCTGTGTTTTGATGGCGGCGGCGGGGGCAGGTTTGTTGTTCAGTGC
Source organism: Tepidisphaeraceae bacterium (assembly GCA_036387255.1). Taxonomy (GTDB): domain Bacteria; phylum Planctomycetota; class Phycisphaerae; order Tepidisphaerales; family Tepidisphaeraceae; genus DASVUC01. The sequence continues at coordinate 3,491 of DASVUC010000002.1, forward strand.
GGGCCCGAGTCCGGTCGCGCCGCCAGGGTGGCATTGATAACAATTCTGGTCGAACAGAATTTTGCCTTGTGCGAGCTTGGGATCGTCGAGTGCGGGGTTGCGAGCGCCGAGAGGCTGCTCGCGGCGCGCGGAGCCGCAACCGACGGTGATGCAGAGGATGGTGAAGGTGAGGAAGTATTTCATCGCGCCTCCCGCGTGATGCGCCAGAGGACGCCGGTGCGTTCCTGCGGGCGGGGCTTGCCGATCATGTTCAGGATGCCGAAGTCGACGACGTAGAGGGCTTCGCCGGTGTTGTCGAACCGGCAGGCGACAGGACGTTCGAGGCCACCGGTCTTAAGCTGAGAAGCGGGGCCATTTTCTTTGCCGCGGTTGGTGGCGAAGGTTTCGATGGAGCCGTTGGCGGGATCGACGCGGACGACGCGAAACCCGACGGGTCCCATGACTTTCCCGACGTTGGGGGCCATGTCGCCGAAGATCGCGATGAAGGCTTGGCCCGCGTAACCGAATCGATCCGAGCGGGAGAAGTCTAATCCGCCGGCGCCGGCGTGAACGGGTAGAACCGCGGCGGGTTTCTGCGGCGGGTTGGGGTGCTGGGCGAGGAGGAACTGCGGCTGATCTTTGCGCGGAGGTTTGACGCGTTTATTGGTCACCGGGTATGGGCCCCAGAAGTCGGGCCAGCCGTACCAGGTGTTGGGGGTGATCTTCCACAGCAGATCGCCGGTGCCCCAGAGGGGGCGGGAGCCGCGGTCGTCGAACTGGTTCTCCGTGACGTAGAGCGATCCATCGGGAGCGAGGGCGAGACCGAAGGGATTGCGGAGGCCCCAGGCGACTAAGGTTAGATCGGGCGGAGGACCGCCCGGCTCTGCCTGTGAGCGGGAGGTTGGTTTGGGGGTGATGCGATAGATCGCGCCGGAACCTGGAGTTTTACCTTTGATCGTTTGACCCGGTTGTGACGGTGTACCGAAGGGTTGGTAGGCCCCGGTGGTGGCTTTGTCGTTCTTTTCGGGCGTGAGCGGATTGTCGGTGGTGAAGCTTTGGCCGGTGAGCTTGATGTCGCGCGGGGGCGTGTCGTGGAAGTCGGGGTGGCGCTGGAGCCAGCCGAATTCGTAGTTGTCCGTTCCGACCACGCCGGAGTTGGTGGCGGTTCCGATGGAGAAATAGATCGCGCCGTCTTTGGAGATGACCGGACCGTTGACATGGTGATCGCCCATGGATGGGAGGTGGTCGACGAGAATTTCCTGTTTGGCCGATCCAGGGCTGAAGCCCTGCGCTTGGCTGTTGGTTGGGAGGGTGATGCGGGCGATTCTTCCGCCGGCTTGCTCGCCGCCTTGAGCGATGTAGAAGGCGTTGTTGTGGAAGGCAACGCCGTTCCAGGGGCCGGAGTTGTCGCCGGTCGCCAGGACGGTGGTGGCGCCGTTCTGCTCGATGCGGAGGAGGCGCGGGGTAGTGAACTTTTCGCCGTAGCTGTAGCCGGCTTCGATGATGACGGGGCGGTTTTGGTCGTCAAAGGTGACGCCGGTCGGGAAGGTGAGATCTTTGGCGACGAGCTCGATTCTGTAGCCGGCGGGCAGGGCGATATCGGCGGGGTTGATGCGCCGGGAGGTGGTTGAGGTTTGGCCGCCGCCAGAGGATTTGGAGAAGCCGTAGCAGCCGGCGAGCGGAATGAGGAGGAGGAGGAGGGGGAGCAGGCGTCGCATGGAGTTAAATTAGCGCGAGTGTTCGGGGGCGCACAACGGAGAAAAGGGAGCACAGACGGGACGCCCGCGCGACGCTCAGGATGGTTTCCGGGAGCGCGCTGGAACGGGTGACTAATCGAGGAGATTAAAGGAGGATTGAAGTAGCGAGAGCAGTTGCTGGTCGTCCAGGGGGGCGGCCGGGTTGTTCCAGGTCGCACTCAAGGCGTACCAGTGATTGGACTTGCTTTTGAGGAGGAAAGTGAGGTTTAGAACGCCCGCTTCGGAGCCGCCTTTGTAAGCGACGAAGGGGAAGTGGGTTTTGTCGGGGGAGAGGCCGGGGTTGATGGCGAGGATGGCGCGCGCCGCGGAGGCCGGCGCTTTTTCGGTGTGCTGGCGAAGATAGTTCATCAGCCGCGCCAGGTCCTGTGCCGTCGCGAACCACTCGAGCTGGTCAATGTACTTCGGCTCGGTGAGCCCCCCTACCGCCTGGCGCGAGACCTTGGGCAAATCCTGGTCCAGCATGGACCTGCGGCGGCTTGCGTCGAGCGGAAGATATTTCTCGGCGAGATTGGGAACGCCCTTGAGCTTGAACATCTCCAGCGTGGAGAGGAACGGGACGTTCTTCTCTGGAGCGGCGTGCCCCGTCTCCTTCTGGATGGCTTCAACGTTCTGCCGGCCCAGCGTGCGCAGGAGCTGGTCGGCTGCCGTGTTGTCTGAGCGCGAGATCATCATCGACGCCAGCGTGTGCAGGGTGAGCGGCGATTTTTCCGGCCAATCCTGAAGCTGCCCGCTTGGAAGCGACTTCGCCGCTTCGTCCAGCGCAATCACATCCGACCACTGGCGCTGCCCGGCTTCGATCTCTTTAACGAGCTGCGCGAGGATGTAGAGCTTGAAGGTTGAGCCGATGGCGAGGGATTTATCTGCGTTGTGCGCGCCGAGAACTTTTGCATCCGGCTTTGCGTCGAGCTGCTGGGCCAGCAAGCTGGTCGTGCCGGGAAGGCTCTTGAGCTTCTTGATGATGTCGTCAAATGATGCCACGCGCTCTGCCGCGGCGCCGATCAACAAGCCGGTGATCTTGTGAGGCTCCCTGACGTCGATGGCGAGGGTGACGGGCGCGGTGAAGCCTTTATCGAAGGTGAATTCGAAAATGCCGGTCGAGGCGTCGATGCGCTGGGAGAGGCGGATGTCAGTGCACTTGCCGTAGCTCTTGAAGTAGTTGCTGAAGATGGAGGTGAGCTTCTCATCCGGCACCGCGGCTCGGAACGAATCGGCGAAGAACTTGCCGTAGCCGGAAGGCTTATCGCGGAAGAGCTTTTGGACGGTGGTGGCGCGCTCGGTGAGTGGTTTTTCGAGCGACTGCGTGGTGGGAACATCGGCGGCAAAAGCGGAAGTGAACGAGGAGAAGAGGAGGAAGATGGAGAGTGCGTTTCTCATGGCGTGCTGGCGATTTGGGTCCAGGAACACAGGCAGGATGCCCGTGCTACAGTCGCACGTCAATTAATTGTTAATGGTCCACTACCCGCTAAGCCAGTCGTCCCGATGATTTGAGACGAACACGTCGTCGTTCAGATGTGGATACGCGGCGTAAACGCGATCGATTTCTTCTTTTTGTCCGGAGCCCATCGTCTCGCTCGGCTTCAGGCACCACGTGCCTTCGAGCAGGCCCTGGCGGCGCAAGACTTCGTGCAGGCCCGCGATGCACCCTTTGAAGCCGTTGGCAGCATCGAAGAAGGCGGCGTTGGTGTCGGTGACTTCGATGCTCCGTGTGAGCAATTCGCTCGTGGTTTGTGGCGTGCTGTTGGTTGTGAAGGCGTGGCAGTCGTTAAGAAGCCTGACAGCCTTTTGCGTCCAGACCGACCAGTGGCCCAGCAGGCCCCCGACGATCCGGCGCACGACTGGCTTGCCGTTCACCTGGATGTGGTACGGGGTGATCAGGTCCAGCACGATGTTGTCGTCGTTGCCGGTGTACAGCGTGATGTCGTCTCGTCCGGCTTCGGCCACGGCGCGGACGACGTCCAGCGTCTGGTAGCGGTTGAACGGCGCCATCTTGATGGCGACGACGTTGTCGATCTCCGAGAAGCGCCGCCAGAAGGAGTAGGAAAGGATTCGTCCGCCGACGGCAGGTTGTAGATAGAAGCCCACGATGGGGATGATGCTCGAGACCTGCTTGCAGTGATCGATTGTCTGGTCCTCGCTCGCGTTCTTCATCGCCGCCAGCGAGAGGAGCCCGGCGTGGTAGTCCAGTTGCTTCAGTTTGGCGGCTTCGCGCGTGGCTTGTTCGGTTCCGCCACAGATGCCGCCAATGCGAACCAGCTTCTCGCGTCGCGTCTCATCCGCCCGATCCATCTCCTCTTTCGCGAGTGTGAGTACAGGTTCAAACAGCCCCACGTCCTTGTTGCGAATCTCAAATTGAGTCGTATGCACGCCGACGGCAAGACCGCCCGCGCCGGCGGCAATGTAGTAGCGCGAGAGCGCTCGCTGCCGGCGCTCGTCGAGCTTTCGTGCCGACGTGAGGGCAAGGGGATGAGCAGGGATGGCGACCCCTTTGGCGAGGGTAGCTCGAACATCTGATGCTAAGGTGGTCATGATCGCCTTGAAGTTATCGAGGGGCTTGGCTGAGCTACAGCCGCTGCTCGCGCACCATCAAAACCTTCCATCGCGCGTCTCAAAGTGCGTCGGCTTATTCAGGCTCTCCCCGCCGGACTCGGTCCAGTGGGCGATCCACTCAATGAGCTGTTGAATCGGGACGCGGGGGTAGCCGTACATCGTGTGACCGAGTTGGCCGTTGCTGAGCAGTGCGTCTGGGCGCTCGACGCCGGTGAAGCGCGGCTGCTTGTGGAATATCTGCGCGAACTGTTCCGCCACCCTTCGCACGCTCAGAGTCTCCGGCCCGGCCACGTTAAGGATAAAGGCCGGGGTCGCCGCATCTGCTAAAGACGCAATTGACATTGCATTAGCGTCACCCTGCCAGATCGCGTTGAACGAGCCCATGGACAGGTCGATCTCCTGATCGGCATAGACCTTTCGAGCGATGTCGACGAGCGTGCCATAGCGCAGCTCGGTTGCGTAATTCAGGCGGATGATCGACGTCGGCGTCTTGTTCTGCTTTGCGTAGTGCTGGAAGGCGCGCTCGCGGCCCAGGCAGCTCATGGCGTATTCGCCGATCGGACCGGTGGGATCCGCCTCGCGAGAACCCCCGAGCGCCACGGGCGTCAGCGGGTACACGTTTCCGGTTGAAAATGCCGCAATTCGCGAAGCGACAAAGCGCTGCGCAACCATCCCCGGCAACACCGCGTTCATCGCCCAGGTCAGGGGCTCGTCACCGGTGGAACCGAACTTTCGCGCGGCCATGTAAATGATGTTGGGCGCATCCGGGAGCTTCCTGAGCTGCTCGGGATCGAGCAGATCGGCTTTGATGGTTTGAATGCCGTGGTCGTTGAGCTTTTTCTCCTCAGCAGGATTGGAAAAGCGCGAGACCCCGATCACCTTTCGCGTTCGCTGACTTCCATCCGCTACCATCGCGCGCTGCATCATCCGCGCGAGGGTGGGTCCCATCTTGCCGGCGACACCGAGGATTAGAATATCCCCATTGATGCGCTTCAGCGCGTTGACGCACGCGGGCGAGGGATCGGAGAGGAGGTCCTCAAGCTGCTCGGTGTTCTTTATGATCTTGGGATAATTCACGGGACTTCCACTGATATTTCCTGGCGTAGCACATCCCGGGAGAACGGAAGCGTTATCACAACCCGCGCCTCCTTGATCTCCGCATGCCCGTCTTTGACATACTGACTATGCGGGTGAACCGGCCACTGAACAGTCGCTTCGGGAGGGATGTGCACGCGCCAGCCGTTGCTCTCGAACCATCCGCCGCATTCCTCGCCCGTGAGCTTGAGCGGCGTTTCGAGCAGCCGATCTTTCTTGCCCGACGCTGTGGTCCAGATCGTCCCCGCCTTGGCCAGCAGCGGCACATGCGCCTCCACCGGCCCGCGCGCCGACGGATCAGTCTCGCCAGAATCCGCCGCCACCGGGCCCTCTGTCGTATAGATGATCTTTGCGCGCTTCTCGTCGGACAGATCCAGCTTCACCTCGCACTTGATCAGGTTGTACTGAAGCAGCAGGCGCAATTGTTCCACATCCAGCGACGCATCGTTTGGCGTGTGCCACAAGCCGGACGGCGGCAAGAAGTTCGGCGATTCATCTCCGGCTTTGTGCTTGAGCAGCGAAATTTCGCCTACCGTGAAGGTGCTCCAGAGCGGCTGAAGCTTGGTATTGCCTCCACCGACAATCAATCCCGCTTTCGTGTGGAACAGCGACACGAGATTCTGCCGGTCTTGAATCCAGCGCGACTGCGACACGTTGCTGTGGTACGCGCTCATGCACGCGAACCAGGGGCCGGACTCCTTTGTCATCGCGTTGTGATCCAGCGTGACGTGGATGTCGCTACGGGCAGTTTCCCGCGCGGGGCCATCCTGAGCATACAGCACGAACGACGCCGCCTGATCGGCATTCAAGCGCGCTTTAGTGACATGGGCGCGCCGCTGGAGCTGCTGCTCGATGTACGCCCGCCCCACATCAGAAAACGAGAAGCCGACGTTGGGCGCCAGCACACTGCCCTCGTACTTGTTCCGCTCGTCCACGGTCTCGACCGGTGTGCCATCGGGATAGGTGACAACCGTGTGAAACTGTGCCCCGCGCTCGAGTGCCGGAAGCACGTACTTGTCACCGCTCATTGCGTGGTAAGTGCCCAGCGCGTCGAGGTAGACGGTGTTGTAGATGACCACCGGCCCGGCATGCTCGGACCAGAAGCCGGCGGGATGCTGAGCGTCCGCCACCTTGTGCAGGTACGCCGCCGCTGAGTCGCGCCAGTCGCTGCGATCAAAGAGTTTTCCAGCGAGGTACAACCCCATCGCCTGGTGACACGGGATGTTCGCCAGGCGCTTGGGCATTTCTTCGCGGTAGATGCCTTGATACCCCAGCTTCAGCGCCTTCTCCCATTTGTCGCGCCGGTCCTTCGGCATCGCTTCGCGAATCAGCGAGTACGCGCGCAGCCAGCGCGAGTACGTCCAAGGCATGTAGATGTCGCCCCAGGTGGAGTTGTCTTTCTTGCGGAAGATCCACTTGCCGTTGGGCTTCTGCTCAGCGATCAGCTTGTCGCCGCCGAGGATGATGGCGTTCAACAGCTCATCGTTGTGATACCACGGGTTATGAGGATCTTCCGTCGCCCACGCTACCGCGAGGGGGTAGACGTGATTCTGGTCGGCGCAAATCCAAGGCTCCGAGCCGAAGGCGCCCGTTTGCTTGTTCTGCGTCTTCAGCAGTTCGGGAACTGCATCGGTCACGAAGTGTAAAAACTCTGACTTGTAGCTTCCTCGCGCGGACGTGCACAGAGACAGGAGCAGCAGCAGTGCAAGGCACGCAGCCGCAGCACGGGCATTTTGCCCGCGAACACGCTGTCCCCACGGGCAAGATGTCCGTGCTACGCTGAAGCAATGATGCCGCATGCAGCTTCCTATCGCTTCGACTGAAACCAGTGCACCACGCGCTCGAACGCCTTCACGGTCTCGTCGAGATCCTGATCGTCGTACCCTTCGTTGATCTGAAGGATCACGCAGGTATGCAAAATCTCTTCGGCGACCGGGCACTTCACCGTCTTGTAATCGACTGCCTTGTACGGGTGCTCGCCGTGCTCGAACGCCGAGTGATCTATAAACAGCGGATAATGATACAGCGGCCGCTGGATGTAGTGCGCGGCGGCGGGCAGTCCCTCGGCCGCCAGCGCCTTGGCGAATTCGTCCGCACTGGCGCCCAGTTCGCGCTGCACGCGGAGCATGTAGAACCAGTACGAGTGCTCGCAGCCCTCGCTCGGCTTAGGAAGCCATAGGCCCGGGAAACTTGCCAGCCGCTTGGTCAACCGCTCGCACCAGCTTCGCCGACTGGTGACGATGTGATCCAGCTTGCCAAGCTGCGCGTGAGCGACTGCGCCCTGCAATTCCGTCATGCGATAATTGGCGGCAAGAAAGGTCGGATCACGCCGCGTGACATTCGGCGCGCGGTTATACGCCTTATCCGTGCACAGGCGGATCTTCGCCGCCAGCGCGTCGTCGTTCGTGACCGTCACGCCGCCGTCGCCGCAGGAAATGTGCTTGAACTCGTTGTAGGAATAGCACCCCATCTGCCCCACGGTGCCCACGGGTTTGCCATCGTGGGTACACCCGTGCGCCTGGGCGCAGTCTTCAATCATCCAGAGCTTGTGCTGATCTGCGATCTTCTTCAGCGCCTTCAGATCGCACGCGTTGCCGGCAAGATGCACGGGGATCATCGCCTTGGTCCTGGGCGTGATCGCCTTCTCCACCGCGGCAGGGTCCATGTTGTACGTCTGCGGATCGAGATCGACAAATACGGGAATCGCGCCCTGGAACAAGACGCCGATGACGGTGCCCATATCGGTGATCGGCGGCACGAGCACTTCATCGCCCGGCGAGATTCCCGCCGCCATGATTGCGGCGTGAATTGCCGCCGTGCCGCTGGTGCTCGCCACCGCGTGCTTCGCCCCCACCTTCTTCGCGAACGCCGCCTCCAGGTTCTTCACCTTTTTCCCGTGCGCATAAAACAGCGAACCCTGCTCCAGCGCCTCCGTGAGTTCTTTCAGTTCCTCAGGTCCGTAGCGTTTGAACTTGCCAAAAGGTTTTGATTTGGCGGGTTTTCCGCCCGCGATGGCGGGTGTATCAACGTTGACGGCGGTAGTGGTCATCTCGCTCCTGTATCGCCCACCAAGGAGTATACCGATGACGGGATGTGCGTTTAAGCCGGGACAGGAATACGTTCGGCGGGCGCAAAAAAGAAGGGCGACGCAGGCGTCGCCCCTACAGATCAACTTGAAGCTAACGGTTAAGACTCTTCACCATTGCCAGATTCAGAATTGCCATCGGACGGCGGCGGCGATTCCGGTGCAGCCGCTTCGGGCGCTGACGCCTCCGGCGAGTTTGCAGCCGTCTCACTCTTCTCCGCCTCTTCGGCATCCACCTTCGCCATCGCCACCAGCCGGTCTTTTTCATCGACCTTGATCAGCCGAACACCCTGGGCGTTCCGGCCCGTCTCGCGGATCTCTGAGACGCGGGTCCGCATCAGGATGCCCTTCTCGGTGATCAGCATCAGCTCGTCTGAATCGCAGACGGCTTTCATCCCGACAACGTTGCCATTGCGCTCGGTGGTCTTGATGTTGATCACGCCCTTCCCGCCGCGGCGGATCAGGCGGTATTCCTCAACCGGCGTGCGCTTGCCAAAGCCGTTCTCGCAGGCGGTGAGCACCATGCAGTTGGGCATACCGTCGCCGTGCGGGACGACAATCATGTCGACCACTTCGTCCATGCCTGGCGATTTTTCCTCAGGCTCGTTGTGCTCCATGAGCTCAATGCCTTTGACACCGCCCGCCGGCCGACCCATCGCCCGAACGTCGGTCTCCTTGAAGCGGATCGCCATGCCCTGCTTCGTGCCGAGCAAAATCTCATCCGACCCGCTGGTGATCTCAACTCCGATGAGCGTGTCACCGTCTTCCAGCCCGATGGCGATGATCCCGTTGTTGCGGATGTTGGCGTACGCGCTCAGCGCGGTCTTCTTCACCACGCCCTTGCGGGTGGCGAACATGAGGAAGTGTTCTTCCTTGCCGAAATCCTTCACCGCGAGCACGTTGGCGACCTTCTCCCCTTCCTGGAAATCCAGCAGGTTCGCGATCGACCGCCCTTGGCTCGTCCGGCTCATCTCCGGAACGTCATACACCCGCCGCTCGTACACGCGACCCTGGTTCGTGAAGAACAGCAGGTAATCGTGGGTGTTCGCCACAAAGAGGTGCTCGACGAAATCACCTTCGCGCGCTTCGGTGCCCTTGATCCCGCGCCCGCCGCGACCTTGCGAGCGATACGTGTCTGTCGGCAGGCGCTTGATGTAGCCCTGGTGGCTCACCGACACCACCACGTCTTCCTGCGCGATCAGCGCTTCCATGTTGAACGCGCTGGCATCGCCGGTGATTTCGGTGCGGCGTTCGTCGCCGTACTTCTCTTTCATCTCCAGCGTGTCTTCGCGGATGATGTCCATGACAAGATTCTCATCCCGCAGAATCGCTTCATACCCTTCGATTTCTTCAACGACGGCGCGGTACTCGTTGGTGAGCTTCTCGATTTCAAGGCCAACCAGCTGGATGAGCTGGAGGCGGCCGATCGCTTCCGCCTGCGCCTGCGAGAGCATCACGCCACGCTCGCCGCCAGCGCGATCCAGCAGGGACTGCGGAATGCGCGGGGCATAAGGGTGATCGGGAGCGATGCGGAACGCCCGCTCGCGCAACTTCGTGATCGCTTCATCCCGCGTCTTGCTGGAGCGGATCAAGCGAACCACTTCATCAATATCGCAAACGGCGAAGATGAGCCCTTCCAGAATGTGCCCGCGCTGCTGTGCCTTTTTCAGCAGGTGCTTCGTCCGCCGGACGATCACCACCTTGCGATGCTCGATGAAGTGCTGGATCAGCTCCTTCAGCCCCATCGTCCGCGGCTGGCGGTTCACCAGCGCGATGTTGATCATCGACACCGTAATCTGGCACGGCGTGTACTCATAAAGCTGGTTGATGATCACGTTCGGATCCGCATCCCGCTTCAGATCCACGACGATCCGGCACTTGTGCTCGCGGCCGGAGTGATCGTTAACGTCCGAAATATCGGTGATCAGATCCTTCTTCACGCACTCGGCGATTGATTCGACGATGGTCTTGCGAATGATGCCGTAGGGAATCTCGCTGATGACGACGATAGGCTTGCCGTTCTTCTGCTCTCCGACGGCGATGCGCGCCTGGAGGGTGATTCGGCCGCGGCCCGACTTGTACCCTTCAATGATCCCGTCGCGGCCGCGAATGATGCCGGCCGTGGGGAAGTCCGGCCCCGGTACGATCTCCAAGAGCTCGTTCAACGTGCATTCCGGGTTGTTGATGACGTACACGATCGCATCAGCGATCTCGCGCAGGTTGTGCGGCAGCAGATTGCACGCCATCCCCACCGCGATGCCCGTCGACCCATTCACCAGCAGGTTGGGGAACTTGCTGGGCAGGACGGTGGGCTCCATCCGCGTTTCGTCGTAGTTGGGAACGAGATCAACGGTATCGAGCTCCAGATCGGCTAGGAGTTCCATAGCGGCGGAGGTCATGCGCGCTTCGGTGTATCGCATGGCCGCGGGGGGATCGCCGTCGGTCGATCCGAAGTTGCCTTGACCATCGACCAGCGTGTAGCGCAGCGACCAATCCTGCGCCAGGCGCACCAGCGTTGGATAGATGACCGCTTCGCCGTGCGGGTGATAGTTACCGGAGGTGTCGCCGGCGATCTTGGCGCACTTACGATGTTTCGACCGTGGGCCCAGCCCCAGGTCGTTCATCGCCACCATAATGCGGCGCTGCGAAGGCTTGAGCCCATCGCGGACATCGGGCAGAGCCCGGTCCATGATGGTGCTCATCGCGTACGTGAGATAGCTGTCTTGCAGTTCCCGTTCGATGTGGAGGTCTTCCACCCGATCGAACGGCGCGGGAGTCGTTTCAGACATTGTTTTTTCTCAATTCAGCAGAAAGAAGTGGCCCAATAAGCGGCCCACAACCCGAGAGAGTCCAGCACAAATTGACGCTTGATCCATCAGAGCGCCAAAGCGAGAAATTGTAGGCGAAATCACGTTGAAAATCGACACGGGCAGAACGTGAAAAAGGGTGTAATGTAAAAGCTGTTGTAGATGAGGAACACCCGAGGGTTCTTGAATTTTGCAGAGGATTACTCCGCTTATGAAGCTGGAGGCGGACGATCTCGGATTCCTGAAGGAACTTGCCGAGGCGACGGTGAGCGCTTCTCGCGTTCAGCCTGGCGAGCGGGTGGGGAATTCGCCGGCCAACACGATGGGGTTCGCCGTGATTCGTCCCGGGGGGCGTGAGTGCTATCCGGCGTACTGGATTCGGGATTTTGCGATGTCAATCGCGTCAGGCTTCATTTCGCAGGACGAGATCGTGAACCACGTGCGGCTCTCGCTGCGCACGCAGAATGGCGGTTCGGAGCGGAAGCTGAAGAGCGGGGCGATCGTTCCCGCGTCGGCAATTGCGGATCATGTGAACTTCGATGGCGGCGCGGTGTTCTATCCGGGGACGATGAGCGCGGGGGAGGATCAGGGAGGGGAGCCGTTTGGCGTTCTGCCGCCGGGGGACGATCAGTATTGGGTGATCGCGGCGGCGGCGGCGGTGAAGAACCGGGATTTTCTCGGCGAGCGGATTGGCGGCGTGCCGGTTATTGACCGTTTGAATTGGGGGTTCGCGGCGGCGGAATCGGATCCATCCACTGGCGGGATGTTCACCACAAGCGAGCCACGGCGGGCAGTCGGATTTGGCTTCTGTGACACGGTGTACCTTACCGGAGCCATCCTGTTTCCTTCGCTGCTGCGGTATGTGGCGGCGACGCAACTGTCGCAGATGCGAGGATCGCGCGGTGTGCGGGCGGATGAGAAAGAGTTTCGTGAAACAGCGGAATCGGTGGCGTCGCACATCCCGCTGATTTTCAGAGATCCTCAAGCCGGACACGGTTGGCTGCTGGCGGCGACGGGCGTGGGGCGCCAGCCGGATGTCTGGGGCACGCTCTACGCGCTGCACTTGAAGATCCTGCCGGACGACATTGCATCCCGAGCACGACGCACCATCGCCGACGCCGTCCGTCGCGGCACCATCACGTCGCAAGGCGCCGTGCGTCACATCCCCACTGAGTTCGACGCCTCCCCCACTACCGCATGGGAGCGGGTTGCGCCCGGCGTCGCCAAAGGCACCTACCAAAACGGCGCCTACTGGCACACCCCCACCGGCTGGCTGGTCGAGGCGCTGTCGGTTGAGCACGAGGATCTGGCCCATCACGTTTTCGGCGACTACATCAGCCATCTCCGGGGACATGACTTTCGCAAGGAACCCGCCCACGGCGCTCCCTTCGAATGCTTCACGAAGGACATGGGGGCGAGTCAGAATCCGGTGTATACGACGTCGGTAACTGTGCCTTATGCGGTGCTGCGCGATCTGAACGAATACGGCGCCCGCTAATCAGCCTCACGCCAATATTAAAAGCTTGCCTCGCCGCCACTTTCGGGGATAATTGGCGAGCGGATCAGTCTGGTTCATCTATCTAACAGGCGGAGGAGTCGATGCGGGCAAAGGATCAATTTGCGGGCGGAAAAGCTGTGGCATCTTGCGAGCATCTGGAGCAGCGGCGGCTGTTTACCGCCGCACTGGTCAACCAGGAATTGCACCGGCCGCCCAGGTGCGTTGCCGATCTGAATGGAGACAAGTGCGAGGACGTGATCGTCGTTACGAACGAGCGCACCGGAGGCGGTGGATCCGGCGGAGCGATCGGCTTCGACACCTATCTGAATGACGGCAAGGGCAACATGCAGTTCGTGTCGCACACCACCTGCAAGGCTGAGGCAGGCACGGTGGCAGACGGCATCGCGGTGACCAACATCGATGGCGGCGCACCGGATGTGGCGCTGAAGATCGTCACCGGTCGTGCGACTTCGGCAGACCCACAAGCGGCCCCGGTCGTCTCGCTCATCCTGTTGTCGGGGACTGGCAAAGGTGACTTCGTGCAGCGCAACACGCTGGTGATCCCCCACGTCCTCGAGACTCGACGGTGGAGCCAGGATCCATACGTCGAAGATACCCAGCGCGGCTGCGTATCAGGGGATATTGATGGGGATCAGGTTCCCGATGTGATCTCGTGGATCGAAAGCGATGTCGTGGCGCTGCTCGCAAAAACCGGTAAGCCGACGCCGGTGAATGTTCTCTTTAACCCGAGAGAATACAGCAGGGTGTTCGGGGTCGGCGACATGGATGGTGACGGACGTGCCGATCTGATCGCAGGGCTCGATGATGCCTTGTGCTGGGTGCCGTTCGACCTGACGGCAGAGGGATCCCCGGTCGCGGGAAAGATCCAGCAGGTTCAAGGCGTCGGCATCACGCAGAAAACGCAGATCGTCGTGGGGGATGTGGACGGAGACGGCATTACCGATGATCTGGTGCTGATGGACGCGCAGCGGGTCACGGTCGGGATCAACAATTTATCCAGCGGCGGCGGCATTAAGTTCGCGCAGGTCGACGGCACGCTTGGGGCCGATCCGGATGAGGTTCTGGTGGGAGACATCGATGGCGACGGCAAGGACGAAGTCTTTGTCACAGTCGACAAAACCAAGCCGGAAACAGCGACCAAAAAATACTATGTTGGCCATGTGACGCTGCTGAAGCAGTGAGCGGCTTGCGGCACCACTGAAGCGAAGGCGGCAACAGCCCCGATGAGTCGCACGGAATTCGGCTTTTCGCGGAGCGTTTGCGCGTGCCGGCGGTGCGCGATCAGTTGCGAGCATGTTCCCGGCGCGCTGGCGCCGGGGGATGTGGAGCGGATGGCCGCCTTCATCGGCGCCCAGGACGTTTTCGCCTTTGCGAGAGATCACCTCCTCGCTAGCGAAGGCGTGGCGGTGGTGACGGATCGCGGGGATCGCGTGACGCTGCGCACGCTCGTCCCAGCCACCGAGCCTGATGGCTCTTGCAAGTTTCTAAAGGGCGGACGCTGCACGATTCATGAAGTTTCGCCCTTTGGTTGCGCGTTCATTGATGCGCATCAAAGCGACGAGGCGTGCGGGCGGATGCACTTTATCGATCGCTTTACGCGGACGTGGAGTTCAGGGGGAACTACACACAGGTTTGGGAATCGCTGCACGCGCTGGGTTTGGATGCGCCGCCCCTGGAGAAGCGGCAGTATCGCCTGATGAAGCAGATGCGCCGGGAAGGGTTGCTCTAAGTGAAGCGCCTTCCGGCCTGCTCAAGACGCTCTGCGGCAGCGGGCGGTGCTCCGCGCTGTCAACGGCAAGCCGGGCGGCTGAGTAGGTAGGAGGGCTTCACTTCTGGAGGATGATTTGCATCAACATTTTTCCCGGCGGCGTTTTCTAAAATCATCGGCGGCGGCCGGCATGGCGCTGGCAGCGGGCGCACGCGCTCGCGCTGCGAATCAATCCATTGCCTGGAGCGGCGCGGGAAAGGATCAGCTCAATATCGGCATCATCGGCACCGGCTGGCGCGGTATGGACCACGTGCGCGAGTTCCAGCCCATCCTCGGTGCGCGCACCGTCGCCCTTTGCGATACCGATTCTTATTTCCTCGCCGAGGCGTCCAAGGTGGTGCCCAACGCGGCGACCTATGGAAACTTTCGGGACCTTCTCAAGCACCCCCGGCTCGATGCCGTAGTGGTCGCCACGCCGGATCACACACACGCAACCATCTCCGCTACCGCGCTACGCGCAGGCAAGCACGTCTACTGCGAGAAGCCGCTGACCCACACTGTGCATGAAGCACGGGCGATGGCAAAGCTCGCCCTTGAAACCAAGCTGGTCACGCAGATGGGCATCCAGATCCACGCCACCGACAATTACCGCCGCGTGGTGGAGTTGATTCAGTCCAACGCAATTGGCCCCGTGCATGAAGTGCACATCTGGAACAACCGCAATCTGCCCAAGGTGGATGCAGTGACGGCGCCGGTGCCGAAGGAGCTGGATTACGATCTCTGGCTCGGACCGGTGGCGCCGCGTCCCTTCCGGCCGAGCTATCACCCCAAGTGGTGGCGCAACTGGTGGGCGTTCGGGAGCGGATTGCTCGGTGACATCTTCTCGCATCTCGCTGACGTCGCGTTCTGGGCGCTGGATCTGAAGCACCCAACTCGCATCGAGGCGGAGGGCTCCGCGCTATCCGATGAACGCTGCGCCGACTGGACGATCGTGCATTATGATTTCCCCGCGCGCGGGCATCTGCCCGCGGTGAAGCTGCACTGGTACGATCCGCCCAAGCGCCCCGAGGCCGTGGAAAGCTGGAAGCTTGATCCTAAGTTCGCTGCCGAAGCGATCGTGTTCATCGGCGAAAAGGGAAAGCTGGTGACGAACTACGGCGAGCATCAGCTGTTGCCGGCGGAAAACTATCGGAACTTCAAGCCGCCCGCCAAAAAGCTTGCCTCTTCGCGCGGCTTTCAACAGGAATGGGTCGCAGCCTGCCTCGCAAACGATCCAAAGATGGCAACCGCCCCCTTCTCCTACGGCTCGCTCCTCACCGAAGCCGCCCTGCTCGGTGTCGTCGCATTCAAGGCGAAGAAAGCGATCGAGTGGGACGCTGCCAACATGCGCATCCCAAACGCACCTGAAGCTGAAAAGTTCCTGAAGATTGACTATCGCGAAGGGTGGAGCCTGTAGTGCCGACGCCTGCGTCGCGGCTGATGCGCAGCATCACTAAACATTCTTGCGCCGGCGGCGCAAAACTAAACCCGCACCCACAACCAGCAGCGTCACGCCGCTCGGCTCCGGCGCACTTACCGCAAAAAACGTGAGCGAATCCGCGTGCGCGCCGATCAGGTTGTTATCGATGTCCCGGTGGAACGTGTCGTCCTTGATCCGGTGCCAAACGCCATCCGGCTCATACGCCCAGAACTTCAGGACCGACTCGTCGATCCCCAAGCTTTTGGCCAGGTGATCGTCATAGCGGATCGTAAAGTCATACCCGCCCAGCGCATCCACATCCGTGGGATCAAAAGCCCAGACGCCGATGAACCGGTGGATCTTCGGAAGCCGCGGAAGGTCGTCCCGGTCCGGCGACAAGAGCGTGATGTTTACCTCTCCCGCATTGGTCGCATCGTGCACCGTGAACCGCACCGCGTTCACCAGGTCCAGCACCGGATCGATATCGCTCTCGCCCCACGTGTAGGTGCCCGAACCGGTCTTCACATGGAGCGGCGGCAGCTTGAGCGCGCCTTTGCGCTTGGCGTGCCAGCCATGCGTGCCGCCCTCGGTGGGGTTCTCGATATTGTTTTCGATTGCTGAGAAATGTGACAAATCCAGCGTGTGATCCACGTTGAACCCGTCGGCGATGATCTTGTCGTTGTTGACCAGCGTGCCGCGGAACTTCACATCTCCCCACCCGGTGAGCGTGCCGCTGGCGCTTTCGCTGGCGCGTACGATGAGGTTCGTTCGGACGAGCGACCCTTCGGAGATGCTAGCCGTCGTCTTCGAATCGCCAATCTGCCACGACCCGTCGCCTTGATAACCGATGCGAACCGTCGGATCTTTCTGCCCGCCGCTGAAGAACACGGTGCCGCGCTTCAGCGCAAACGTGCCGTCGGCGGACGCGTACTTGGCGACATCGATCGTCGCCGGCTGAGTCTCATCAGCCGGGAAATAGTCACTCGCGTACGGGCCGAACGTGTAGCTGGAGAGAACGACCTTTCCGCCGTTCTGATTCAGCGTCCCCTTGCCGCGTACGCCGACCGTCAGGTCCCCACCATTGAGCACGCCGTCGCCTTCCAGGGTGTAAGTCCCGGTGCCCGAGACGGCATTTCCCATCGCGACGTGGGTCGAAGAATTCGTCCCCCCCGTCTGCGTAAAAATTCCCTTGCCCTTGTCGCCGATAATCTCCGCCGCGGCAGTGAGCGTTCCGCCGGTCTGCTCATAGATCCCGGTCGAGCCCTCTTCTTTTCCAAGAACCAGATCCCCCTGCACATCGTGATTGCCACCGGTCTGACGGAAGTAACCGAAGCCATTGGCCACCGCGCCGATTGTTGTGCCCCTGGTGGTGATGTTGGCGTTCGACGGCATCACGTAATGCGCCGGCGTCCCGCTCCCGCCGCCCAGCGTCAGGTGGCCGGTCGACACATCGATCGGCGCATCCACCGAAGGATTCGCATTGGGGTTACCGGCCGCTTTACCCGAAGACGCCACAGCCCCAACGCCTTCGATTCCCGCCCCCACCGGCAACGACTTACCCGATTGCGGCGCAGGCATCGGCGTCAGCCACTCGCCCACCGACTGGATCGCATCGCGATGCGCCAGCGCCGGATTCTGTTCCTTTGCCGGCGCGAGTCTATTTCCCGTCGCAGGATTGAGTGTCAGCGTCTGCTCGACCTGCGCGGGTTTATTGGAAGCAACAGCCACGGGCAATGGCGCCACCATCGGCAGTGACAGTTCCGGCTGCATCTGTATCGCCGGCGCGGGTGTCGACTGCACCACAATCGGCTGCGCCTGCGCGGGTTGATTGTTCACCTGCCGGGCCGGTGTCAGCGCCTTGAGCAGCGGGCGCACCAGGTTCCGCAGATCCCACGGCACCTGAAGCCGCAGGCGCATCTCCTTCACGCTCTGCACGACCGTCGGCCCGGCGAGCGTCGTCGCGATGCTGGCCACCAGCATGATCGCGATCGCCGCCCGCACCTTTGCGTACATCACCGCCTTGGCGGCAATTCGCGCGATGGCAATCGCATGTGTCGCCGCAAATGCGGCCGCCGCACCGTTTCCGTTGGAATGCGCCGCCACCGCAATCGCACGTGACGCCGTTCGCACCACCAGGTCCGCCGGCATCGACGCGTGTAAAACTTCCTCTAGGACGAAGGGCAGCGACGCCCCAATCGCCATCCCCCGCTTGGCCAGCCTCTTGCCCAGCATGGCCCGGCCGCGGTGAACGCGCACGCCCAGCGTCGCCGGCTTGCAGTTCAGCTCCTTGGCCATCTCTTCGCGGTTCATCCCGCCGAAGTAGTGCAGGATCAGCGGCATGCGATACTTTGCAGGCATCGAGCTGAGCTCTTCCTGCATGATCCGCTTCAGCTCATCATCCTGCGGCGCATCGGCCGGATTATCGATGCGGTGCGCCTGGCCGTTGCCGTTGATCTCGGCCAGCTTCTCTTCCCGCTTCTTACGCCGTGTCTTCGACTTCTTCACGTCTAACGCCAATCGATGCGCCACCCGCTGAAGCCAGGGGCCGATGTAATGAATCGGCTTGCCCGTCTTGGCTTGCAGCGCGAGGGACAGAAAGACCGCCTGGGTCGCGTCTTCAGCGTCGTGACTCGACTGAGCCACGCGATAGCAGACGCTGTAGACCATGCCCGCATATCGGCGCACGATCTCCTCAAACGGGGGCTGTGCACCCGTCTCAACAAATTCCTTCAGAAGCTCGTCTGCGCTCTTCTCTGGGAAGAGCCTCGATTTCCCCAAGGGCTTACCCTCGCGGTAAGGGACGACGGATCAATCAGAAGCGTTACAGGACTAGACTGAAGTTTAGCGTTTATAGATTGCGCAGACGAATAAAAACGGGAGGAATATGAATTGGATTGAGTCAATCTGGGTGAAGGTTGCGAGGGAGGTGGCGCGTTTACCTAAGTTAACGAGAGCAGGAGCCTGCAGCTCCAGAGCCGAGGTTCACAAACCTTCCCTGCACGCATAGTGTTCCTCTTCATGAAATACCGCAGACTCGGGAAAACTGGATTGATGGTCTCCGTCGTCGGCCTAGGCACCTGGCAATTTGGCGGCGAATGGGGCAAGGAGTTTGAGCAATCGGAAGTTGACGCCATGTTCGACCGCGCCCGCGACCTCGGGATGAACCTCATCGACACCGCCGAGTGCTACGGCGACCATACCTCGGAACGCCTCATCGGATCCGCCATCAACCGCGACCGCTCCAAGTGGATCGTCGCCACCAAGTTCGGCCACAAGTTCCACAGCTACATGAACCGCACCGACACCCGCACCGTCGAGACGGTTCGCCAGGAACTGGAAGAATCCCTCCGCGCCCTTCGCACCGACTACATTGACCTCTACCAGTACCACTCCTGGGGCGATGACACCTTCTTCAAGGAAGACGTGCAGGCCGAGCTCGAGAAGCAGCTGGCTGCTGGAAAGATCCGGCACCTGGGCAACTCCGTGGCCAAGAACGACAACGTCAAGCAGATTTCTGCATCCGAGGCGAAGCAGGTCGAGTTCATCCAGATCATCTACAACCGCCTGGACCGAACCCCCGAGAACACCACCTTTCCTATGTGCATCGAACAAGACTTGGGCGTGCTCGCGCGCGTGCCGCTTGCCAGCGGCTTTCTCTCTGGCAAATACCGCCCCGGCCATCGCTTCACGGAGGGCGACGTCCGGAGCGGCCGCGACCAGAAGATCGTCGATGAGAAGCTGAAGGAAGTGGAGCAGATCGCGCGGGAAGAGGTGCCCCAAGGCACAGATATGGCGACCTGGGCGCTGGCGTGGTGTCTTCAGCACGCCGCTGTGACCAGCGTGATCCCGGGCGTCAAAAGCGTCGAGCAGGTCGAGTCGAATGCCCGGGCGGCGGAGTTGGAAATCGTCAAGCAGGATCACCCCCAGGCATGGAAAGAGCAGCGAGCGACCAGCGGGACCCATCCCGAAGCGCCGTAGCGTTATCAATTTGCGTTGAAAACACAGAATCCGAAGGGGTAAATTGGGCACGCGGGCGTGAACCGTCCGCTGCCGGTATCGCACTAGTTGTATGGCGCTCGCCCTTGACCATCCCGCTCACGGCGAATCAAAGCTCGGGCTTTGTCTCGACTGTAACTACCCTCTGCACGGGCTGCCCACGCCTCGCTGCCCTGAGTGCGGGCGCAACTTTGATCCCGCCGATCCTCTGACGATGAATATGGGGCGGGAACTGACGAGCCTGATGCTGTGGGTTCTCGGGCCGATCCGCGGGCTCGTCGGTGCCGCTTCGTGGGCGGCCTTGTTCTTCGCGCTCTGGTCCGCGCGCCTTCCTGGTGGGAAAGTGCGCGCTTCCGCTTCGCTTTGGGTGCTGGTGGCACTGGGGCTTGTTTGGCTGATCTGGCCTGTGCTCCGGGGGATCTATGGCAGGAAGTACGGCTGGCCGACGTCGCTGCTCATGCAGGGGCAGAAGCAGCGCGTGCTCGTTGGCATCGCGATGGTGCTGAGCGCCATTGCGATCTGGTACCGCCTGCCGCTGAAAGCAGGAATCGCCATCAGCCGCCCCGCGATGGAACGCATGGCTAAGAACTTGGTCGCTTCGGGCAACTTCTACGCCAACGACCAGTGGGTCGGCGTCTATCCGGCTAAACACATTAAAGTCGTCCCCGGCGGTGTGCGATTCACCTCTGAAGACAGCGACGTCACCTATAAAGCGGGCTTCGCGTACCTGCCCAACGTGGATCCGAAAAAGAGTAACTGGAAAACCTACCGCTTCATCGGCAACGGCTGGTGGACGTGGCGCGAAGAGGGTTGATCCGCATCAACAATGTGGCGAGTGGGAGCAGCGCCGGGGTCACCTGGCGCTGACGCGCGTCTGCCGCTATAGTGCAGGCCCGTGCATAGGTTCCTCTGGATTATCTGGACCGTTATCACCTGCTGCGCTGGTTCGTCACGAGCCGCAGACGACGCCAATGTCTTTCGCCAGGACAACCTCGTCGCGTGGTGCATCGTCCCCTTCGACGCGAAGCACCGCTCGCCGCAGGAGCGGGTGGACATGCTCGCGAAGCTCGGCTTCAAGCGCTACGCCTACGACTGGCGGGCCGAGCATCTGCCGACGTTTGAGACAGAGATCCTCGCGCTCCAGAAGCAGCAGATCGAGCTTACCGCCGTCTGGTTTCCCGACTCTCTCAACGCCGATGCGCGGCTCATCCTCGACCTGCTCAAGAAGCACAACCTGCACACGCAGCTCTGGGTCACTACCGGCGACGGCTCACTGACTGGCGCGCAAGATCAAGCGGCGAAAGTTCAGCGCGGCGTCGACATCATCCGCCCCATCGCCGAAGAAGCCGACAAGATTGGCTGCACCGTCGCCCTTTACAACCACGGCGGGTGGTTCGGTGAGCCCGAGAATCAGCTGGCAATCCTTGGCGCGCTCAAGCGCAAGAACGTGGGGATTGTCTACAACCTTCATCATGGTCACGAGCATGTGCCACGCTTCGCGCAGCTTCTCGAGCAGATCAAGCCGCACCTGCTCTGCCTGGATCTCAACGGAATGACCAAGGACGGCGAGAAGTTGGACAAGAAGATCCTCCCCATCGGCCAAGGCGAGCTGGATCTCACGCTTCTTAAGATCATCAAGGACAGCAAATACACAGGCCCGATTGCCATCCTGAATCACACCGATCACGACGCCGAAGCGCGGCTGCTCGACAACCTTGAAGGCCTGCGATGGCTCGTCCCGCAGCTCAATGGCGAGGCTGCCGGTGCGCCGCCGAAGCCGCGCACGTACTCACCTCCCGCAACCCGACGCGCCGCAGCCAGCACGCAGGATTACTGGGGCGTGGAAGACGCTGCCGAGCGTGCGAAGCTTCCCCTCTACCAGACGATCCCAGCAGCCACCGCGAATGAGCTCACCCCCGCCAACGGCTGGCCCGACGACAACGCCCCCTGGTCCCGCTCCCACGGCGGCGACGCCTGCCGGCGATACTCGCCGCTGGCGCAGATCAATCGCGACAACGTGAAATCGCTGAAGGTCGCGTGGACCTACCACTCCAACGACGGCCCCGAAAACCTTCAGTGCAATCCTGTCGTCATCGACGGCACTATGTACGCACCCACCTCCGGTAATCACGTTGTCGCGATCAACGCCGCCACCGGCGCTGAAGTATGGCGCTTCAAACCGGGCGGTCTTCCAGCCAAGCGCGGCCTCACGTTTCACCGCACCAGCGACGGGATCGGGCGGCTGATCTTCGCCTCCGGCAACGCCCTCTGGACGCTTACGGCTGGCGACGGCAAGCCTGTCACGAGCTTCGGCAATGGCGGCCGTATCGAGATCATCGACTGCGCCACCGCCCCCGTCGTCTACCGGAATGTCCTCGTCTACGCCGGCTGGAACCGCGACGTCTTTGGCGTCGACGTCGTTACCGGCGCGAAGCTGTGGAAGTTCAACACCGTCGCCCAACCGGGTGAACCTTTTGGCGACACCTGGGACCAAGCTGAAACCGGCGCCAACTGCTGGGGCGGCATGGCGCTGGACGCCTCCCGCGGGATCGTTTACGTCACCACGGGCTCGCCTAAGCCCAACTTCATGGGCCCGAGCCACCGCGGGGATAACCTTTTCGCCAACTGTGTGCTGGCGCTCGACGCTGTTACCGGAAAGCGCCTCTGGCACTTCCAGGAAATCCGCCATGACATCTGGGACCTGGATATCCCCGCCCCGCCCGTGCTGGTCACGGTGAAGCGCGATGGTCGGGACGTCGACGCCGTCGCCGCGGTCACCAAGATTGGCAACACGCTCCTGCTCGATCGGGTGACCGGGAAGCCGCTCTTCCCCTTCCGCCTGCGAAGAGCGCCCACGTCAACGCTCCCCGGCGAAGTGACGGCGCCGTATCAACCCGATGTCGAGCTTCCCGAGCCGTTCTCGGATCAGAACTTCACGCTCGACGACGTCACGAACATTTCCTCCGGCGCGCGCAACTCTGTCCTCGCGCAGCTTCAAAATGCGAGCTACGGCTGGTTCCAGCCCTTCACCGTGGGCAAGCCCCTCGTCATCCGCGGCATTCAAGGCGGCGCCGAATGGACCGGCGCCAGCTTCGACCCCAAGACCAACTTCCTCTACGTCAGCTCGAACAACGTGCCGTGGATTCCCGCGCTTTACCGCCACGATCGTGCGGTCACCGAGGAGAGCAAGCTTCCCGCCACCGCCGGCCGCGCGGTTTACGCCGCCAACTGCATGCCCTGCCACGGGCCCAATCGCGAGGGCCAGGCGGTTTACCCCTCACTGGTCGGCCTGTCGTATCGTCTCCACGACGCTGATGTGATCGCGCTGCTCAAGACCGGCCGAGGCAACATGCCTGCTGCCCATCTCGCCGAGCAGCAGCGCAGCGATCTGCTCAACTACCTGTTTGATCGGGACCGAGCGGCGAGCCACACACTACAGCCGCGCCCCCAGCGTCCCGGTTACCGCGACATCGGCTACCCCAAAATCCTGGACAGCGAAGGCTATCCCGGCACCCAACCTCCATGGGGCCTGCTCAACTGCATCAACTTGAATACCGGCAAGATCGTCTGGCGCGTGCCGCTCGGCGAGTACGAGGCGCTGACGCGCCGAGGCATCCCCATCACCGGCACCGAAAACTTTGGCGGCCCCACCGTCACCGCGGGCGGCGTCGTCTTCTGCGCCGGAACACGCGACCTGAAGATCCGCGCCTTCGACGCCGCCACCGGGGAAATCCTCTGGCAGTACCAACTCCCCCACGGCGGCTTCGCCCCGCCCACCGTCTACGCCGTCAACGGAAAACAGTACGTGGTTGTCCCTTCCACCGGGGGCGGCAAGCTTTCCGTCCCGCCCATCGCAGAGAAACCGGCGCCGCTTGGTGACGCCTACATCGCATTCACTCTTCCCTGAACAGCCGGCCTCAGCAGCCTCAGATTGTTTATCCAAGCATTGAACCTTCGCAACGGTCGGTTGTATGTCTTGAAGACACACAACGAGAGCTTAAAGTATTCGGAGTGGTAAGTCCTCTTAGACAAGTTCTGATCGCTTTTCTTGTCGCCGCAGCCGCGACCGCCCATGCTGCGCCCGTCTACGAAGAAGAGCCGATCAAGTACAGCGATTCCACGCCGCACGACCCGGTCGCGATGCTGAAGGATCAGCTCGATCAGGGAAAGCTTAAGCTTGAGTGTTCCCCTGCGCACGGTTACCTCGAGTCGCTGCTGAAGCACTTGAACATCTCCCCCTCATCGCAGACCCTTGTCTTCTCCAAAACGAGCTTCCAGCGCAACCGCATTTCGCCCAAGAACCCGCGGGCGCTGTACTTCAACGACGATGTCTACGTCGGCTACGTGCCGGGCGGCGATCTGCTTGAGATCGCGTCGACCGACCCCAAGCTCGGCACCGTCTTCTACACGCTCCACCAGCGCAGCAGTGATCAGCCGCTCAAGATCCTTCGGCAGACCGACAACTGCCTTCAGTGTCATGGCGAGTCGATGACCAATGACACGCCGGGCTTGC
Organism: Tepidisphaeraceae bacterium; assembly: GCA_036387255.1. GTDB lineage: Bacteria > Planctomycetota > Phycisphaerae > Tepidisphaerales > Tepidisphaeraceae > DASVUC01. The sequence goes on from DASVUC010000002.1 coordinate 27,956, forward strand.
TCATTCGCTCGGTCTTTCCCGATGAGCGCGGCAACCCAATCCTCTCCGCCGGCACGTTCCTCTCGACGCACGAGAGTCCCATCAAAGAGCGCTGGGGCGGCTGGTACGTCACCGGGAAAACCGCCGAGCCGCACCTGGGGAACCAGCGTTTTACGGAGCGCGAGAACCAGGCGCCCGAGCCGCTCGGCGAAGACGCCAAGCCGGATCTTTCTGAGTATCCCAAACCCACCAGCGATGTCGTTGCGCTGATGGTCCTGGAGCACCAGGTGGAAGCGCACAACCGCATCACCCGCGCGAATTACGATGCGCTTCGGGCGTTGCGTGACGAGAAGATCGTTGCCGACGCGATGGGCGAAAAGTTCAAGGAAGGCGAGCACTCGGAGTCGACGCTGCGTCGCGTGGCCGCTGGCTGCGAGCCGCTGATCCAGTACCTCCTCTTCTCGGGCGAAACGCTTCTGAAAGGATCTGTTCAATGCGATCCCTCCTTCAAAGCCGACTTCACCTCCAAAGGGCCCCGCGACGCCAAGGGCCGATCCCTTCGCGACTTTGATTTGAAGACTCGCCTCTTCCGCCACCCGTGCAGCTACCTGATTTACTCCCCCGCACTCGATGCACTCCCCGAGATCGCGCAGGGGTACATCCAGAAGAAGCTTTACGACATTCTCACCGGTAAAGACGCCGGCGACGCGTTCAAGCACCTCACCCCCGCCGACCGCACCGCAATCCTCGAGATACTCAGAGACACCAAGCCCACGTTCCGCGCCGCCTGGGAGAAGCTCGCCAGCTCAAATAAGTGAGGCCACTTCTGGCAGGTGTTTTCAACCGGTGCAGCCCGCCGCTGTACATTAAGTAGCGCATTTAATCGCGTACGGCAGCCCGAGCGTCATGCTATACTCTCAACCAGTTCTCTCGCTGGCTCGAACAGCCATTCATTGCATGCACCGGCATCACCAACTCTATTATTTTTGGCTGATCCCGCTGCTCGCATGCACGGTCGCTGTCGGCGCGCCCACCACCAAGCCCGCTGCCGTCTCGTTCAACCGCGACGTTCGTCCGATCCTGTCTGACACGTGCTTCAAGTGTCACGGCTTCGACGCCAGCAAACGCAAAGCGGATCTTCGCCTCGACTCGCTCGAAGGCGCGACCAAGGATCTTGGCTCCGGCGCCGGCGCGATCGTGCCGCATCATCCTGAGGAAAGCGAAGGGTATCGCCGGCTGATCAGCGACGATCCGGAAGAGAAGATGCCGCCGCCTGCTTCAGGCCTCACTGTGACCAAGGAGCAACAGGAGCTGATCAAGCAGTGGATTGCCCAGGGCGCGCAATACGAAGCGCACTGGTCTCTCGTCAAACCCGTCGCGCCGCGGGTTCCCCAAGTGCAGCAGAAGGATTGGCCGCAGAATCCGATCGACAACTTCATCCTCGCAAAGCTCGAGCAGGAGAACGTTAAGCCCAGCGCGGAAGCGGATCGTGTCACGCTGATCCGCCGGGTGACGCTTGATTTGACGGGACTTCCTCCGACGCCGGCGGAAGTTGATGCGTTTCTCGCTGATCAGTCCCCCACCGCTTACGAGCGGCTCGTAGATCGCCTCCTCGCCTCACCGCGCTACGGCGAGCGCATGGCGATGCGCTGGCTGGACCTCGCCCGCTACGCCGACACCAACGGCTACCAGATCGACACCGAGCGTGCCCAGTGGCCCTGGCGCGACTGGGTGATCGAAGCGTTTAACAGCAACCAGCCGTTCGACAAGTTCACCGTCGAGCAGCTCGCCGGCGATCTGATCCCCAACGCCACCCTCGAGCAGAAGGTCGCCAGCGGGTTCAATCGCAACCATCGCATCACGCTCGAAGGCGGCTCGATTCCGGAGGAGTTCCGCACCGAGTACGTCTTCGATCGCGTCGAGACCACCGCCACCACCTGGCTCGGGCTGACGATGGGATGCGCCCGCTGCCACGATCACAAGTACGACCCGATCACGCAGAAGGATTTTTATCGCTTCTTCGCGTTCTTCAATAACGTGCCGGAGAACGGCATTGACGGTCAGTTTTACAATTCGACCCCGTTCATCCCTGTGCCGCAGGGCGCGGCGCGAGCGCAACTGACATCGCTTGAATCCAAGGTCGCGACGGCGGATGCGGTGCTCACGCCGCTGCTTCCCAAGATCGCCGAAGCCCAGGCGAAGTGGGAGCGGGCGCAACCGGCTAATCCCAAGGCAATCAAGGACGGATTGATCGCTCACTATCCGCTCGATGGATCCTTAATGGATGTCGCCACCCCCTGCCGCAGCGGTGAGTTCCAGGATGGCGCGACCGCCTTCACGAACGGCATCTTTGACCAAGCCGCGGATCTCGACGGCAAGCGCATCATCTCCCTTGGCGACACCGGTCGCCTTGATCGCACCGACGCCTTCAGCTTCGGCGCGTGGGTCTACACCATCGAACCCTCGGACGGCGCGATCATCGCCCGCATGCAGGAGAAGGGATCGTTCGGCTACAACCTTTACTGGCAGAACGGGATGGTGCACTTCCAGCTGATCAACAAACCCACCGAGAACATGCTCGCGATGGTGACCAAGACGCCAATCCCCGGCAGCAGTTGGCATCACATCTTTGTGACCTACGACGGCTCCTCCAAAGCGGCCGGTGCGAAGGTCTATCTCGATGGGAAGCCGCTGGACATGAACGTCTACGGCGACACGCTCACCAAGACCATCGCCGCCGACACGCCGCTCCAGATTGGCGCGCGCACCGGCGGCACCAAGTTCCGCGGGCGCGTCGATGAGGTGCGCTTCTACAACCGGGCGCTCAAGCCGGAAGAAGTCGGCGGCTTGGGCAACATGCGTATGATCGCGGCTCGCGTTCCGACGACGCAGCGCACAGCCGATCAGAATGCCGCCATTCTCGCCATGTATCTTGAAACGGCGCCGAAGGACTACAAGGAAGCCATCGCCAACGCCGACGCGGCCAAAGCGGAGCGCCAAAAGCTCCTGGACGCGACGCCGACGGTCATGGTGATGAAGGAAATCGACAAGCCGCGGGAAACATTCATCCTCAAGCGCGGCCAGTACGACATGCCGGGCGAGAAGGTGACGGCGGGCACGCCCGGATGTTTGCCGCCGCTTCCGAAGGACGCGGCGGTGAATCGCCTGACGCTGGCGAAATGGATCGTGGATCCAACGAATCCGCTCACAGCGCGCGTGACGGTGAACCGGTTCTGGGAGATGTACTTCGGCACCGGGATCGTTAAGAGCAGCGAAGACTTCGGCATGCAGTCGGAGTTCCCGAGCCACCCGGAGCTTCTGGATTGGTTGGCGACGGAGTTCGTTCGCAGCGGCTGGGACACCAAGGCGATGCAGAAGCTCATCGTCACCAGCAGCACGTACAAGCAAGGGTCCAAGGTGACGCCGGCGCTGATTGAGAAGGATCCGGCGAATCTGCTGCTGGCGCGCATGCCTCGATTGCGGCTTCCAGCCGAATTCATTCGTGATCAGGCGCTGAACGTCAGCGGTTTGCTGGTGGAGAAACTCGGCGGGCCGTCCGTAAAGCCCTACCAGCCGCCGAAGATCTGGGAAGAAGTCACATCAGGCGGCGGCTACACCGGTCAAACGTATACGCAGGACCATGGTGAATCGCTCTACCGCCGAAGCCTCTACACGTTCTGGAAACGCACCGTCCCGCCGCCCACCATGTCGGTCTTCGACGCCCCCAGCCGCGAGATCTGCACCGTCCGACGATCCCGCACCAACACGCCGCTCCAGGCCCTCGCGCTGCTCAACGACACCATCTACGTCGAAGCCGCCCGCAAGCTCGCCGAACGGGCAATCAATGAAGGCGGCGCCAAGCCCTCCGATCGCATCACCAAAGCCTTCCGCCTCACCGTCGGTCGTAAGCCGACCGATAAGGAGCTCACCATCCTGGTCGAAGACTTCAACGCCCACCTCGCCACCTATTTCAACGACCCCGAAGCCGCCGCAAAGCTCTTAGCCGTCGGCGAATCCCCGCGCAACACCGCCCTGGATCAACGCGAACTCGCCGCCTACACCGCCGTCTCCGGCGTCATCCTCAATATGGACCAGACGATCACGAGAGAGTGAAGAACAGCCATGAGGATCTACCTGGACGTGTGCTGTCTGAATCGGCCGATCGGTCGCAACCGGCTCGAGGCGGAGGCGGTGCTGGCGATTCTGGATCACGTTCGTGCGGGTCATTGGCAACTGATCGGCAGCGACGCGATCGATCTCGAAGTGAGCCTGATGCCCTCTATGGAGCGTCGCCTGCGAGTTGCAGCGCTTGCGGGTCTTCGATCTGAAACGGTGACTGCCGGCGGGCAGCAACGAGCCAGAGCAGTAGAGTTAGTGACGCTTGGAATCAGCTACATGGAGCGTTACATGTCGCTTGCGCGGAACTGGGTGGTTGTGACGTGCTGCTGACGACCGACGACCGTCTTTTGGGCAGCTATGCACGGCAGCCGGAGCGTATAATGACGCTTGTCGCGAATCCGCTTCAATGGATAGCCCAGGTGAGGACGCCATGACAGCCATCAACATGACCCCATCGCAACTCCGCGATCGCGGTTACGCGGCGCTTCTCCGAGAACTCGGCGCGATCGACTTCATTCGGTTCATCCAGCAGTTCGAGCCGGGCCGGGGCGACTACACGCAGGATCGCCGGCAGTGGCTCGATGCTTTGACACCCGAGCAGACCAACGCGCTGATGGACCAAGCCCGAAACACGAGCAAGTAGACAACGATGGATTATTATTCGTCCTTCATCCACAACCTCACCCGCCGCGCCTTCCTCAAGCGCAGCGCCGGAGGAATCGGCGTCGCGGCCCTCGCCTCGCTGCTCGATCCCGCAATCCTCAACGCCGCAGCGGCGACGCAGGCGACCACTCAACCCACCGGCCCGGTAAAAGTTCCCGGCGCCCTCGGCGTCACCCACTTCGCCCCCAAGGCCAAGCGCATCATTTACTTGTGCCAATCCGGCGCACCTTCTCAGATCGAGCTGTTCGACCCCAAGCCCGCCCTCGACAAGCTGCGCGGCACCGATCTGCCCAACTCCGTCCGCAACGGCCAGCGCCTCACCGGCATGAGCTCCGGTCAGGCGAACTTCCCCGTCGCCAACTCCATGTTCAAGTTCGCCCGCCACGGGAAAAACGGCACGCCCATCAGCGAGCTCCTCCCCCACACCGCTTCCATCGCCGACGACATCTGCGTCATCCGCTCGCTGCACACCGAGGCGATCAATCACGATCCCGCGATGACGCTCTTCCACACCGGCGCCCAGCAGGCCGGCCGGCCCAGCGTCGGCGCGTGGTCGAGCTACGGCCTGGGCTCGGACAATTCCGATCTCCCCGCCTACGTCGTGATGATCTCGCGCGGCAGCGGCCGCCCGCTCGATCAGCCGCTCTACGATCGCCTCTGGGGCGCGGGCTTTCTCCCCACGCGCCACCAGGGCGTCAAATTCCGCGGCGTCGGCGATCCGGTCCTGTTCCTCTCCAACCCGCCCGGCGTCGACGACAAAACCCGCCGCCGCATGCTCGATGACCTCGGCAAGCTCAATCAGCAGCAGCTCGATGCCATGGGCGATCCCGAGATCGCCACGCGCATCAGCCAGTACGAACTCGCCTACCGCATGCAGACCGCCGTCCCCGAGCTCACCGATCTCTCCAAAGAACCCGCGCACGTTTTAGAAAGCTACGGCCCCGACGTCACCAAGCGCGGCAGCTACGCCGCCAACTGTCTGCTCGCCCGCCGACTCTCCGAGCGGGGTGTGCGCTTCGTGCAACTGTTCCACACCGGCTGGGACCAGCACGATGATTTACCGAACGGCATCCGCGGCCAGTGCAAAGACACCGATCAACCCTCCGCCGCCCTGATCAAGGATCTCAAATCCCGCGGCCTGCTCGATGAGACCCTCGTCATCTGGTCCGGCGAATTCGGCCGCACCACCTACGGCCAGGGCAAATTCACCGCCGACACCTACGGCCGCGACCACCACCCCCGCTGCTTCTCCATGTGGATGGCCGGCGGCGGCATCAAGGGCGGCATCACCCACGGCGAAACCGACGATTTCTCCTACAACATCGTCAAGGACCCCGTTCACGTGCACGACCTGAACGCCACGATCCTGCATTGCCTCGGCATCGACCACACGCGCCTCACGTTCCGCTTCCAGGGAAGACACTACCGGCTGACGGATGTGCATGGGGAAGTGGTGAAGGGAATATTGGCTTGAGGCGGTTCGCTTCTGGATGAGGCATCTGAGCACCCAGGCACGGAGGCACGAAGGCACGAAGGCACGGAGGCACGGAGTGAGGGGGAAGAGAGTGAGGGAGCAGTGAAGCATCGCCCCTCTTCACTGCGCCCTCGCTGCCTCGTCCCTCCCTGCGTGCCTTCGTGCCTGCGTGCCTTCGTGCCTATGTCATTCAGAACAGTGAAGCATCGCCCCGCTGCGCCCTCGCTGCCTCGTCCCTCCCTGCGTGCCTTCGTGCCTGCGTGCCTTCGTGCCTATGTCGCAACAAAATCCCCACCCCCCGGATTCACATTCCCTCCCTCAACCGTCTTCACCTTCCCCGGCACCTCCGTCAAAAACCAGAACCATCCGCTCCCCGAGTCCACCGGCGTGACGTTCATCATCACCCGAATCACCGTCGGCGAAACCTGCACCGCCGAAACCCCAAAACAAAACCCGCTCCCGCCATCTTCCACGAGCGTGAAGAGTTCCCACGTCTCGCTCCCCGCCCCGCTCAAAATCTCCACCAGGCGATCAAACGTCCAGAACGTCGCATCGTCCCCGTAGCTTCCGGTGACAGAGAGAATGTTGGCCGAAGCGGGCGGGGGCGGGGGCGCGGGCGGCGCGGGCGGCGCGGGCGGCGCGATCTTCTTCGCCGCGCGGTGCCGCTTGCGATATTTGACGGGGGTGGGGAAAAGCATGGGAAGCAATGATGAATGATGAATGATGAATGATGAACAAGATGCGGAAGATGAATGCTGAACCGGCGAAGGAGGGGTCTTTCCTTGTTCAGCATTCATCATTCCGCATTCATCATTCTCTTCCTACGCCGCCAGCGCCACGCTGCCGCCGGGCAGGTTGGTGCCGACCGGGGCGCACACCGGGCCCGATTGTTTCCGCGGGTTGAACCAGAACGCCGCCAGCCACACCTTGGCGCCCGCCGCCAGCGTGTTGGGGAACGGCACGGACAATTTCGTCTTGCCGGTGTTGCCGACGAACTGCCAGGCGCTGATGTCGACCGGGGGATTCGCCCCGACGAAGGTGAAGACCGACGCCCCGCTCACGCCCGGCGGCTTGCCGCGCTTGCCCGCGACGGCTGCATCGTGCAGCTTGATGTTCACCGTCCAGGCGCTGACCGAGACCACGTCCAACCCCGGCGCATCGCTCGGCGGCGGAATCGGCGAGCCGGCGCTGCGCACCGTTAAACCCAGCGCCAGCTTCTGCGCGTTGGTAACCGATGCGGTGCCGCGCACCAGGTCCGCCAGCAGCCGCGCGTTCGCCTTGAGCGCGTTCTTGGCGGTGTTCTTCGTCGCCACCGCCCCGCGGGTCCGAATCGCCGGATCACAAGCGGCCAGCGCCGAGGCATAAGAATCATGCAGCGTCCCATAGGCGCTGGCCAGAGCGGTGGTTAAACCAAACGCCGTGGGCGAAGAAATGATGAGACTCTTGAAATTTAAACTCCACGCCAGCAACGCGCTGTCGGAGTTCGGCAGAAAACCACTCATGAGAGGGCTCCTCGTAAAGGTTCACGGCGAACATTCTTTAGATCGTCTCCCCGCACGACCGAGTTAACTCCGCGAGATCGGAAAAACGAAAAAACCGCCCGAGATGGAAAAACCCGCTTTCCCGCGAGAAACCACAGGATCGGCCGGCGCGGCGTCAATTTCTCCCGCCAACGCGAGCGCCCCAGCCAAAAATTCCAACGGTTCAGTCTCTGACACCAACGGTTCAGTCCCTGACACCAACGGTTCAGCCTCTGATTCCAACGGTTCAGCCTCTGATTCCAACGCATCAGTTCCTGATTCCAACGCATCAGCGCCTGATTTCATCGCGCGCTTCTTTGATTCCAACGCATCAGACCCAGGAGCCCGCATGTTCGGCTTGCATCTGCAAAATCCTCGCGCCGCTTTGAATTCTCCTTTTCATTCACCACGGAGATCACGGAGGGACACGGAGAAACGCGCAGGCCTTCTCCGCTCCGTGCGACTCCGTGATCTCCGTGGTGAGAAAGGGCGGATGGAAAAGCGGGATGTCCCCTGTATCCATTCAAGAACAGAGGCGAGCCGCGAAGGACGCGAAGAAACGAAGGAAACGCGAGGTTTGATCTTCTCAATCCCTCTTTGCGACTTGGGCGCGGCGGGGAAACGCCCCTTCGGAAACGATGTCCTTTGGAAGGGATGTGCGACCCCCAGGAATGTTCCCAGCGGCGAAGGGGCCGTGTTTCTGCGGCAAAACCATGGCTGAGCGCAGGTTGCAACGGTAAACTCAAGCACTCCGCCGGAATGCTATGATGCGCGCCGGTCCGGTTAAGCACTAGTTATCCTGCCGAGGAGCCGCTTGGTGTGAATGAGCACGTCCTCAATGCCAAGGTGACCCACGCCGATCGCATCGTCTCGCGCGACGGCAAGGTCGCTCTCGTCTTGGCGCTGGACTGTCCCTATCTGACACTGCTTCACTTCACCTCCGCACTCGGGTCGAACCAGGTGAAGCAGCGCAAGCGGTCGAAGAAGGGCTT
>DASVUC010000003.1:0-45745 GCA_036387255.1 Tepidisphaeraceae bacterium
GGTCGCGGGCAGGATGCTTCGGCTGAGCCGGTAAGTCGCGCATGTCTACAGCAACACAAGTCATCTCGATGACGGAGGCGGCGTTGCCTTCTCCGGCGCTGAAGCAGTCGTCGGCGAAGTCGACGCTGACGTGGCTGCACAAGCATTCGTGGGGGCTGTTCGACCAGGTGCTGATCAGCGGGACGAACTTCGTCACGATGGTGCTGACGGCGCGGGCGCTGCACCCGAACAGCACCGAGTTTGGCGAGTTCAGTTTGATCTACTCGGCGTTGCTGTTTGCGAATGTGCTTCAGTCGACGCTGATCACGCAGCCGCACAATGTGCTGGCGGCGACGCGGAAGGGTGAAGCTTACAAGCGACACACCACCGCGACCGGGCTGGGCCAGGTCCTGATGGTCCTGAGCCAGGCGATGATCGCGCTGATGATCGCGCTGCTGGCGTATCTGCAAGGATGGGGGATTGCGCCGATGCTGCTGGCGCTGGTGCCTTCAATCATTGCGTGGCAGCTTCAGGAATTTGTGCGCCGCGTGCTGTATACCGAGGGACGGCTTTCGGCTGCATTCTTCAATGACTTGATCAGCTATGGCGGGCAGGGGCTGGTCGTGCTGTGGCTGTATGCGACGTGGCGGCTGACGGGGCCGACGGCGTTTTACGCGCTGACGGCGACCTCTTGCCTGGCGGTGGCGTTCGGCGTCTGGCAGCTTCGCCACAGCCTGACGAAGCACCTGGACCTGTTCGTGCTGAGCGAAAACTGGCACTTTGGCAAATGGCTCATGGGGGCGGAGCTGCTGGGGTGGTGCTCGTCGCTGCACATGTACCTGTACATCGCGGCAATCATCCTTGGCACGCAGGCGAGTGGTGAACTGAAGAGCGCGCAGATTCTTTATGGCCCCGCCCGCGTGTTCGCGTTCTTCCTCGGTTCGGTTTTGCCGATCCGATTTTCCAAAATGCATCACAGCGGCGGCAACAAGCAGCTGCACCAGCAGTTTAAGACGACCGCGAAGATGATCCTGCCGCTGATGGCCAGCTACTGCCTGTTCGTGGCGGTGTTCGGCCAGCCGCTGCTGAAGATTCTTTATGGTCACGCGTTCGCGGGAAGCGCGCTGCTGCTGGCGCTGTATTCGATCTCCGCGCTGTTCAATTACGTGGAGATGTTCGTGGCGGCGGCGCTGACGGCAACGCATCGCACGAAGGTGATCTTCCGCGGCTACGTGTACGGGGGCGTGATTGCCTTCTGCGTGAGCTGGCCGATCATCCGCCTGCTGGGCGTGGACGGCGCGATCTTGTGCATGATTCTTACGGCGGTGATTGTGAACACGATGTGCTGGCTGGTGTATAAGCGGGAGATCGCGACGGAGCGCGCAAGTTCGGTTGCGGAGAAGGAAGTCGAGACCAAGGTGGAATTCCAGGCGCCGCAGCCGGAAACCATTCCGGGCGCGGGAGAAATCCTCATTAACGTGCTGAAGGTGCTGGAGTGGAAGCAGGTTCCGTATTGCCTGCTGCACGGGTACCGCAGCTACCCGGAGCACATTTCATCAGACGTGGATTGCCTGGTGCCCGCGTGGGCGGCGCGCGGGGGGTTACCGCCGCTGCTGCATGCTTACCGCGGCCACGTTGGCGCGCAGGTTGTGCAGTACCTGGCGGATGAATCGCCGATGATGGTGCTGAGCAAGAAGGGCAGCGATGGCCGCGCCAACTGGCTCCAGCTTCATGTCACCAGCGGCTTCAAGTTCAATCACCTGACATTCTATAAGGCTGAAGAGATTTTCGACGCGCGCCGCCGCTACAACAACTTCTGGGTGCCGGCGATCAAGCACGAGTTTGCGTTCGTGCTGATCAATCGCGTCATCAAAGGAAACTTCGCCGAGAAGCATCAGCGCGACCTGGTTGAGCTGTATAACCAGGACCGCGCGGCCTGCCATGCAGAGGTCAGCCGCTTCTGGGGCGGGCATGATGCGCAGGACATGGTGCGCTGCATCGAGCAGCAGGACTGGGATTGCCTGCGGAATCTTCTGCCGCGGCTTCGGGCGGAGCTGCTGCTGCGCCGGTTCGTTCGGCAGCCTCTGAGCTGGGCGTTCTCGGGCGTGATGCAGGGCCTGCGCCGGGCGTATCGATTCCTGCGTCCGAGCTATGGGATGCACATTGTCTTCCTTGGGCCCGACGGCGTGGGGAAGAGCACCGTGATCGATGTCGTGGCGAAGGAGATTGCGCCGGCGTTCATGGGGATGGGGTACCAGACGTTTGCGCCGTCGATCCTGCCGAAGAAGTTTCAGCCCGAGAAGAAACTACCGCACGAGCTTCCGCCGCGCGGATACTTCCCGTCGCTGCTGAAGGCGGCGTGGTGGCTGGTGTGCTACACCGTGGGCTACCTCTTCACCGTGCAGACTGTTCGCGGGCGCGCGGGGATCGTGCTGTGTCACCGGTATCTGCTCGATGCGATTGTTGATCCAAAGCGTTACCGCTATTCCGGCCCGATCTGGCTCTTGAAGGCGATCCGCTTTGTCGCGCCCAAGCCTGACCTGATCTTCCTGATGGATGCGCCGACGGAAGTGATCCAGAAGCGCAAGCAAGAGGTGCCGCTGGAGGAAACGGATCGCCAGCGCAGGGACTTCCGCGCCCTGGTGCTCAACGTGCCTGATGCGCACATCGTGGATGCGTCGCAGACGCTGGGCAAAACGGTTGAGGACGTGAACGATCACATTGTCGCCTTCATGCGCAGCCGAATGAGCCGGCGCTACGGGCTCGGGGGGCGCTCGTGAGCGTTCCTCCCGCATTGACGTGGACGTGCCTGCTGCCGCAGGGGTCTTCGCTGCTTTGTGATTCGGCGCCGGTCTGGTTTCTCCAGATGCTGGGGCCTTACGAGAAGCAGTCGCAGCGCGTGCGCCTGAGCTGGGGCACACCGACGGGCGGCGATCGCGGCGATCTTGCGGCGCAGGTGATTATCAACGGGAAAGTTTCCCGCACGGAACTGGAGAAGCAGGGGTTCACGTACATTCGTCGCTTTGCGGCGATGCCGAACCTGAAGCGGGCGCGGTGGTTCATCCCGCTGGATTCGGGCGCGGTGGCCAGCGGCGCGTTCAGCTTGTACACCCCGGCGCGCACCAGCGCGCGGGTCAAGCAGGTGGCGGCGAAGGCGCTGGCGCGAACGCGGCTGCCGCTGTGGTACCGGGATCACCTCACGATTGCATCGCGCGAGCTTCCACCGGTGGAGAAGGTTGTTGCGTCCATTTTTTCGGATACGACGGTGCGACTGGCGCTGTCGGCGGGCGCGCCGGAACCGGCGCGCAACCGCAAGCCGTCGTTTGCCGTCCTGAACCCGCAGGGGAGCATCATCGGCGTCGGCAAGATCGGCATCTCCGCACTGGCGCGACAGATCACGACACACGAGGCGCTGGTGCTGAAAGCGCTGGCGGATCTTCCTGAAGCAAAGTTCCAGGCGCCCAAGCTCTTGTTCACGGGGGACGTGGACGGTCATCACCTGATGGTGCAGAGCGCGCTGGCCGGCGGTCCCGCTCCCGCGCATTGGACACCGGCGCATCAATATTTCCTGGAGACGCTGCACCGCGGCAGCCACAAGCCGGCGGCGTATACGGCGATGATGCGCTCGCTGACGCAGCGCGTTCCGCTGCTTCCGGTGATTGGTGACCGGCTCCAGAGCATTCTCGAAGAGATCACCCCGACCCTCGAGGCGACGAAGGTCCCGTGGACGATCGTGCACGGCGACTTTGCACCGTGGAACCTCCGACAGAGCGGCGGACGGATTTCTGCATTCGATTGGGAATACGCGCAGCTCGACGGACTGCCGCTGATCGACGAGACGCATTTCCGTCTACAGGTGGGTTACCTGCTGCATCACTGGAGCGATGAGCACGCCGCACGAGAGCTGGCGGATGTCGCGGCCAGCGCGCCGCTGGGCTTCACCGCGCAACAGGCGCGGGCGCTTCAGGTGGTGTACCTGGTGGATATGCTCGCCCGTCTGATCGAAGAGGGTTACGATCCGAACGATGAGATGCTAACGTGGTACCGCCGGGTGCTGCGGCGACTGTCGCCGAGCGCCAAGGAGGTAGCGCTGGTATGAGCCCTGCCGAACTAACCGCCGCTCCGTCGAGCAGCAAGCCTGCGAGAACGCCCGCCGCCCGGTTGTATCGTGCCGCGGGTTCGCTTGTCGTTGCGAGTCTCAATCGTCATCGGGGGATCACCGGCGTTCACACGCACACGCACGCGCTGGAGCACGGGCTGAAAACGCTCGGCTGCGGCTGCGCGGTAATCAGCCCGTTCGATCAATCGCGGCTGCTGTGGGAGGGGGTCTTCGCGCTGCGCCCGCTGGTGGTGGGGCGGGTAAGCCGAACGGCGGGGATTGTCTGGTACCGGCATTGGCACGAAGTGGCGCTGCGGCGAGCGTTGACCGCGCATCTTCAGAACAATCCAGCCGACGTCGTGCTGGCGCAGTGTCCGGTGACAGCGCATGCGGCGCTGCACGTGCGCGAGAAGCTTGGTTTGAACTTCAAGATCACGCTGGTGTGTCACTTCAATCACAGTGAAGCTGAGGAGTACCGCAAGAGCGGCGACCTGCCGAGCGAGAAGGCGTACCAGCGCATGCTCGAGTACGAGGCGGCCGTGCTGCACGATGTGGACCAGGTGATTTACGTTTCGGATTGGGCGCGGCAGATCGTCGAGCAGGAGCGAAACATCCACCCGCGGCTGGGGAACGTGATCCACAATGGGATCCCCGAGCTGACGGAGCGCCAATCGGTGACGCGACAGGAACTGGGGCTTTCGCCGCAGGACCTGGTGCTGATCAATGTGGGGACGCTGGAGCCGCGGAAGAACCAGATCGGCTTGATCGACCTTTTCGAGAAGATCGCGGCGAAGCACGAGAAGGCAAAACTGGTGCTGGTGGGCGCGGGGCATCAGCGCAGCGAGATCGAAGCGAAGATCGGGAAGAAGAATTTGGGCGGCAAGGTGAAGCTGCTGGGGTCACGTTCCGACGTGGCGGAGCTTCTGGCGCTTTCGGATCTTTACCTGCATTACGCGAAGCTGGAGAACTGCCCGGTTGTTTTGCTGGAATGTGCACGAGCGGGCCTCGCGTTCGCGGCAGTGGCCGCGGGCGGAATCCCGGAGCTTCAGCGGGAGACGGGCGTCGATCTGGCACTGGATCCGAATGATCTGGATCGTTCGATGGCGGTGCTGAGTCCGGTGCTGACGGATCAAGCGCATCGGCTGGCGCTGGGGCGAAAAGCGCGTGCCGCATTCCTTTCAAAGTTTACGACCGAAGCGATGGCCAAGGCGTATCTGAATGCGCTTGGACTGAGTTCGGAGCCGCGCGGATGACGTTGCATGCCGAGCGATACGCACCCGCCGCCGACGAGGCGATGGGCGATGTGTTCCTCCGCTGTATCGCGGTGGTGCTGCTGGGGTATGCGCTGTTCAACAAGGGGTTTGCTTATCTCGGCTTTCCGCCGCTCTTCGTAGCGGAGATCATGCTGGCGTTTGGGGCGGTGGTGGCGCTATCGTCCAGGCACTGGCAGCGCTTGTTTGAGATCAAGCCGCTGCTGGCGGTGATCCCACTGGTGGGGTGGGGATTGTTTCGCACGATTCCTTATGTGGGATCATACGGCATCGATGCGCTGAGGGATGGGACGGTTTATGGATACAGCGCCTTCGGCGTGGTGCTGGCGCTGCTGCTGGTGGCCGATCCGACCCGGCTGGCGGTGCTGCTGACGTGGTACCGAAAGTACTGGCGCATCTTCCTGATCGGCGTCCCGATCGTGTTCATCCTGTTCCGCTTCTTCCGTGGGGTGCTCCCGTACTATCCGTGGGCGAACGGGGTGAGCCTGATCTACGTCAAGGAAGGCGACCTGATGGTGCTGCTGGGGGCGGTACTGGCATTTTGGGTTTCGGGATTTGAGAAGAAGGTGTCGTGGGGGTGGTTTCTGCTGATGGCCTTCTGCGTGGCGACGGTGGGTGTGGTCGACCGCGCGGGGATGCTGGCGTACCTGGCGGTGATGACGCTGTGCCTGCTGATCAAACCGAGGCACTCTGCCGCCTGGCGACTCATCACCATCGCATGTCTCGCGGTGTTCATGCTCTGGCTGAGCAGCGTTGCGATTGAGATCCCCGGCGGCAAAGGGCGCGATATTTCGTTCCGGCAAGTAAAGGTGAATTTGTACTCCATGCTGGGCGCCGACTCGGGTGATGCGGGAACCGACTCGAACCGCGACTGGCGACTAAACTGGTGGACGGACGTCGTCGACTACACGTTCAAGGGCCCGTACTTCTGGATGGGCAAGGGGTATGGCGTGAACCTGGCGGACGATGACGGCTACCAGCTCTTCCAGGACAGCCGGCTGCGCAGTCCGCACAGCGCTCACATCACGTTCCTGGCGCGCGGAGGTGTGCCGGGGCTGGTGCTGTGGCTTCTCGTGCCGGTGACGTGGGGGTATTCCATCCTGCGAGCGTACCTTCGAGCGAAGCGCGATGGGGATGTTGAGTGGGAGGCAACGTTTTCGTTTATCGGCGCGTTCGGGATTGCGCTGTTGATCAACGCGTCGTTCGACGTTTATCTCGAAGGGCCGATGGGCGGGGTGTGGTTCTGGTGCGTGTATGGCGTGGGCCTGGGGGCGCTTTGGATTTATCAGAACCACCCGGAAGTGCTGCTTGATGACGCCCTCAGCACCGATGATGTGGAAGATATCGGGCCGGTGCATGCCTCCTTGGCCCGCTCCCGCTGACCGATATAGACGTTGAGCGCTCATGCGTATTCTGCTCGCACACAACTTCTATCAATTAGCCGGCGGCGAGGACGAAGTCTTCCGCACGGAATATGAGCTGCTCAAGAGCTACGGGCACGACGTGCGCCAGTTCACGGTGCACAACGATGCTTGCGATGACATGACGAGGTTCCAGCTCTTGCGCGCGACGATCTGGAATAAGAAGATGGCGGCGGAGCTGCGCGAGGTGATTCGGCGGGACCGGATCGAGCTGGTGCACTTCCACAATACGTTTCCGCTGATCTCGCCGGCGGGATATTCCGCGGCGCATGCTGAGGGGGCGGCGGTGGTGCAGACGCTGCACAACTTCCGCCTGATCTGCGCCAATGCGCTGTTCTTCCGCGAGGGGAAGCCTTGCGAAGACTGCGCGGGAAAGCTGGTGCCCTGGCCGGCGGTGGTGCACAAGTGCTATCGCGGCAACCTGATGGCAACCGGCGTGGTGGCGGCGACGCTGACGATTCACCGGCTGCGCAACACCTGGGCGCGGGATGTCGATGCGCTGATCGCGACGACGCACTTTGCGCGGGACAAGTTCGTTCACAACGGCCTGCCCGCGGAGAAGATCACGGTGAAGCCGAACTTCCTGCACCCCAATCCCGATCTGGGGCCGGGCGATGGGAACTATGCGATCTTCGTCGCTCGGCTGACGGACGAGAAGGGAACCCGGCCGGTGCTGGAGGCTTGGGAGAAGTACAACATTCCGATCCCGCTGAAGATCATTGGCGATGGTCCGCTGGCGGAGCAGGTGAAGGCGTCGATCGGGCGCGGCACGAACATCGAGTGGCTGGGGCGCCGTCCGCTGCACGAGGTGTATGAGCACATCGGCCGGGCGACGATGCTGATCTTTCCGTCGGAGTGCTACGAGACGTTTGGGCGCGTGGCGATCGAGGCGTTTGCGAAGGGGACGCCGGTCATTGCGTCGAATCATGGCGCGCCCGCGGATGTGGTGGATCAGAACCGCACGGGGCTGCTGTTTAAGCCAGGAGATGCGGCGGATCTGGCGCTGAACGTGCACGCGCTGCTGAACGATCCGCAGAAGCTGGCGAAGATGCGCATCGAAGCGCGGCGGGAGTTTGAAGCGAAGTACACCAGCGAGCGCGCGTATCAGCAGCTTATGGAGATTTACAACCGGGCGATCGCCTCGCGCAAGACGATGCCACAGCCGATGCTTACGCCGCAGGTGACGTCATGAGCCAGCAGCGGGCATGCATCACCACGAGCTGGGACGACGGGCATCCGCACGACTTCCGCGTGGCGGAATTGCTGAGCAAGTACAAGCTGACGGGGACATTTTACATTCCAAAGTTCGCGCCGACGGGGACGATGCCAGAGGCGCACGTGCGCGACCTCGGCAGCAGCTTTGAGATCGGGGCGCACACGATCGATCACGTGTTCCTGCCGGATGTGGAAGACATTCGCGCTGACGAGCAGATCTCGGGATCCAAGAAGTGGGTGGAGGACGTGACCGGGCGGTTTTGCCCGCTGTTTTGTCCGCCGGCGGGGAAGTTCCATCGGCATCACCTGAAGCTGATCAAGATCGCGGGATTCACTGGGCTGCGGACGGTGGAGTTTATGTCCGTGGATCATCCGCGGCACGTGGACGGGCTGCTGATGATGCCGACGACGCTTCAGGCGTGTCCGCATGATTCGGCGGTTTACCTTCGCAATTTTGCGAAGCGATTTGCGATGCGGAACTTGTGGAACTGGATCATGTACGCACGCTCGCCGCACTGGGCCAGGAATGTGCGGTCGCTGCTGAAGCTGACGCTGCGGCAGCAGGGGGTCTTTCACCTTTGGGGCCACTCGTGGGAAATCACCGAGCATGCCCAGTGGGATCGGCTGGAGTACGCGTTCAAGCTGATGAGCGAGGTGCTGCACCTGGCTCCCTGCATCACCAATGGGGAACTCTGCCGGCGCACGCTGGCGGATGATCAGGCGAGTGCAACGGCGACGGTCGCGTCGTCGATGGGCGCTCTCTAGGCTCAACAAAAAAAGCCCCTGCGGGTAAAACCGGTACTTCTACTTCACCGGAAAGGTGCGCGCATGGGTTTGAATGCTGCAATCGTCTGCACCCTTGTTGGTCTCTTGGCAATCTCCACGTCTGCGGGGGCGGAGGATGCGCCGGTGCTGAAGCCGGCCGATCTTCGCTGCGAATATCACAGGGATCCCCTGGGGATTGACGCCACGCGTCCGCGACTTTCCTGGCTGCTTCAGTCGGAGAAGGCGGAGGCGCGCAATCAATCGCAGTCGGCGTATCAGATCCTCGTCGCCAGCGCGAAAGAGAAGCTTCAGCCCGGACAGGCGGATCTTTGGGATACGGGGAAGGTGCTTTCCGACAGCACCAACCAGATTGCGTATAACGGCCAGCCGCTGAAGACAGCGCAGCGCTGCTACTGGACGGTGCGCACGTGGAACGCGGCCGGCGCAGCTTCGCAGTTCAGCGAGCCGGCGATGTGGACGATGGGGCTGCTGAATCCTAACGACTGGCAGGCGCAGTGGATCGGCTTTGACGAGAACGATCCAACGGATACGGGGCGAATTCACGGCGACCCGACGGTGAACCTCGACAACTGCAAGTGGATCTGGATCGAAGCGCTCGACGCCACCGAGAAGCGGAAGTTCAAAAAGGAAGAGAAGGACGAGGCGTATTTCCGAAAGACGTTCGAAGTCGCCAGAAACAAGCAGATTCGCGCCGTCACGCTGATGGCCACCGCGGATAACAGCTTTGAGCTGTATGTGAACGGCGAGAAGGCGAGCAGCGGGAACAACCTCGGTCAAGCGTTCGCGACGTTCCTGACGAACCAGGTGAAGCCGGGGAAGAATGTGGTGGCGGCGAAGGTGACCAACTCCGGCGGCCCTGCCGGATTGGTTTGCCGGTTCCGTGTCGATTACACCGACGGCAGCGGCGACATCGTGCAGACGGATTCATCGTGGACGGTGAATCGTCAGGCGCCGAAGGATTGGAAAGACGTCGGGGCGGACGATGCGAAGTGGCAGAAGTCAGTGGAGCTGGTCACGGTGGGCGAGCCGCCCTTTGGCACGCCGCAGCGCAAGGAACTTGTCCTGCCGCCGGCGCCGTATCTGCGGAAGACCTTTACTGCGGACAAAGCGGTGAAACGTGCAACCTTGTACGCGACGGCGCTGGGGCTCTACGACATTCACATCAACGGCAAAAAGGCCGGCGATCTAGAGTTGTCGCCCGGTTGGACGGACTTTCACAAGCGCGTCTACTACAACACGATCGACGTGACCGATCTGGTCAAGCAGGGAAAGAACACCATCGCGACGGCACTGGGGGATGGGTGGTACGAAGGTTACCTGGGGTATCACTTCAAGCGCCGCAACTACGGCGGGAACGCCCGCCTGCGGGCGCAGCTCGTGATGGAAATGGATGACGGCACCACGCAAACGGTCATCACCGACCCCTCCTGGCGCGCCAGCTACGGGCCGCTGCGCGAGGCGGATCTGCTCATGGGCTGCACGTATGACGCGACCCGCGAGTTGCCGGGCTGGGACACCGCGGACTTCGATGATTCCAAGTGGCAACCCGTCACCGCGGATCGCCATTCGATCCTGGTGCAGGCGCATCCGGGCAATCCCGTGAAGCGCATCGATCAGCTCCCGTCGAAGAAGGTGATGGAGCCGAGGCCGGGCGTGTACGTGTTTGACCTCGGGCAGAACATGGTCGGCTGGTGCCGGTACCAGCTCAACGTGAAGCCGAACCAGAAGCTCGTCTTCCGCTACGCGGAGATGCTCAATCCGGACGGCACGCCCTACACCGTCGCGCTTCGCGCGGCGCGTGCGACCGATACGTATATTGCAAGCAAAGAAGGCGCAGTCACATGGGAACCGCAGTTCACCTTCCACGGCTTCCGCTATGTCGAGATCACGGGGCTCACGGAGAAACCGAGCCTTGATACAGTCACAGGCGTCGTCGTCCACAGCGCCATCGAGCGCACCGGCGAGTTCTCCTGCTCGAACGAAATGGTGAACCAGCTCTTCCACAACATCATCTGGGGCCAGAAGGGGAATTACCTGGAGGTGCCGACGGATTGCCCGCAGCGTGATGAGCGCCTCGGGTGGACAGGCGATGCGAACTTCTTCGTTCGAACCGCGAGCTACAACTTCAACGTGGCGCCGTTCTTCACGAAGTGGCTTGTAGACCTGGTGCAGGATTCGCAGATGAAAAACGGCGGGTACACGCACGTCGCTCCCGCCATGAGCTACGACGACGGCGGCGGGACCGCGTGGCAGGATGCGGCGCCGATCTGCACGTGGACGATGTGGCAAGCCTACGGCGACACGCGCATCATCGAGCAGCACTACGTTTCGCTCCAGCGCTACATGGAGTACCTGCACGACACCGCGGCGGCGCGTCCTCCTTCAACCAACCCCGCCGACAAGGCGAAGGAAGCGGCCAAGACGGAAGAGCGCTTTATTCGTAACGACAAGCCGTTCGGTGACTGGCTCAACCTCCAGGACGGTACCAAATCTGAAGTGATCGGCACGGCATACTACGCCCATGTGGCCGAGATCATGACCGAAATGGCCCGCGCGATCGGCCGGCAGGAGGATGCCACCGCTTACGCGGAGCTTACGAAGAACATCAAGAACGCCTTCCGCAAGAACTTCATGAACACCGACGGCTCAATCAAGGAGGCGAGCCAGACCGGGTACGCGCTCGCGTTCACGATGGGCCTCATTCCGAAGGACCTCCAGGAGCAGGCGGCGAAGAGTTTTGTTCAGACCATCGAGCGGAAGAACTGGCACCTGGCGACGGGGTTCATCGGGACCCCACGATTGCTTCCCGCGCTGACGGATGCGGGCAAGCCGGATGTCGCGTACCGTCTGCTGCTCAACGAAGATTTCCCTTCCTGGCTCTACCAGGTGAAGAACGGCGCGACGACGATGTGGGAGCGCTGGGACGGTTGGCGCCCCGACAAAGGATTCCAGGACCCGGGGATGAACTCGTTCAATCACTACGCCTTTGGAAGCGTCGGGCAGTGGCTGTACGAGACGTGCGCAGGCATTGAGCCGGCCGCGCCCGGATACAAGAAGATCCGCATCGCGCCGCACCCGGGCGGCAAGCTGGAATTCGCCAAGGCGAGCTACAAGTCGATCAACGGAGAGATCACCAGCGAGTGGAAGAAGACCGACGGTGCCACGGAGTACAACATCGTGATTCCGCCGAACACCACGGCGACCATTGCGCTGCCGGCGAGCGAGGCGGGAAAGGTGCAGACAGATCTGACCGCGAAGCCGCAGATGGAGCAGGGGGCGGCCGTGTTTGAAGTTGGATCCGGGACGTATCGATTTAATGTCACAAATTAAGTTGTAGTCACGCTCGTCGCATCCCTGCATGGGCAGGATGCCCATGCAACGTGGAAGCAATCACGGCTGCGGCAGCGTTTCCAGCCAGGCGTCGAGCTCGCTCAGCGCGATTGTTGCTCGCCCGATGGCGCTTTTCACCCTGCCCCTCTTAAACGCGTTGTGGCGCCAGCTGTTGCCGGAGTACAGGTAAACCAGCTCGCCGGCGATCATCTTGAGCGAGCCAAAGACGATCATCCGCGAATCAAATTTCCCTTCATCGCCGAGCGGGATCGCGGGCGTGCGGGTTCGCGCCCAACTCGCGCCGTCGTGACTCCAGCACCATTCCGGCTGGATGATCTGGCTGTCGAGATAAAAGGTGTGCAGTAGGCCGAGGTAAAATTTTCGGTACGTGAAGACGGTCATCCCATAGAACTGCTGATCGAACTCCTGGCGCTGGTCGTAGTCGGGGCGAAGGACGACTTCGATAGGTCCGAAGCCCGCGCCGTCGGAGCTTGTCGCACGCCCCAGGATGCGGACGAGACCAGGGAGGTTGTCCTCCTTGAACACCGCCCGCTTGTCCGCCGCCTTCTCGAGCACCGCGGCGTAGTAGCTCCACGTGCCATCGGCGTTCTGCACGACGTCGAACGCATCGTTGCTGATTTTTCCTTCGCCGCCCGCGGCTTCTTTCAGCGTGGCGTTCGTCCAACGCGATGCAAACATGGGGGTTTCTGGCTCGCGCGTGAACGTTTTGCGGTCCGGTGAGACGTAGCGATAGAGCGCGCTGTCATCGGCCTTCTTTGAATACGACCAGACGTACGCGATGAGGCCTTCGCCGCTGGGATGAACCGACGCGTGGTAGTAGTTGGCTCTGTCGTCTGCACTCTTCGGCAGCACGAGGTTTTGCTCGGGCTTCGTCCACGTGACGCCGAGATCATTCGATTCCGCGTATCGCGTTACGAGCGTCTCACCTGTCGGCCCCAGCGCCCCCGCATTGTAGTACAACCTCCAGGGCATGCGATCCGCGAGCAGGCCGGAGTTCATCGAAACTAGGTCCCCCTCCTCCGGCCGATCCGGTTTCACCACCGGCTCAGAAGCTTTGCGGAACACGGGCGGCGTGCGCTTTCCGTCAAACCAGGCGAGCGGAATCAGGCGCTGGCGCAGGTTCGTGTTCTTGAAGTTGGGCTGCCCCTCATCGCGCCAGTCGTAGTAGGTCACCAGCGCGTGATCGTTCACGATCAGAAAGCTCAAGTAACCAAAGCCGCGTTTGTGATCTTCTTCGATCGCGCGCGGCGACGACCACGTCTTGCCGTTGTCGCTCGACTTCGCGAAGGAGATGTTGGTGCGACCCTTCCAGTTGGTCTTCCCGCGGTTGCACCAGAAGAGCCAGAGGTCATCGCCCCTGGGCGCGCGAACGACGGTCGACGGAGCGGCGGGGGATGTGAGCCTGGTCTCACTTAGATCCATCCAGGTCTTTCCATCATCGGTCGAGCGCGCCTGCCAGTTCTTTCCCATGGCGGTGCGGATGATCATGAAGAGCGAGCCGTCGGCGCACTCGGCAATGCCGGGCTCCATGAGCGGCTGGTTTTCCAGCGAAAGATCGTTCGACTGCTGCCACGTTTTGCCGTCATCGTCGGAGTACGTGCAGTAGATCCGCTGCTTGTTGAACTCTTTGTCGATGAACCCCTCGATGTACGCGGTCGGGACGATGATTCGGCCTTTGCTCGTGCGAACCACGCGGGCGTTGTTGAGGACGTGGTAGCCTTCCCGTGGGGAAACGCGCAGCGGCTGCGACCAGGTTTTGGCTTCATCGGTGGAGGTGATCTGGTAGACGGCGGTGTCATGCTTGGGATCCTTCCCGCGGGCCATGAAGAAGAGGTGGATGGCGGCACCGGAGCGGAGGAAGCTGGTGGAGTAGATGTCGGTCTTGTCGCCCCAAGGCTCAAGAATGACGTGAGGCTCATCGTCCCAGCTCAAGCCGCCGTCGACGGAGTAGGAGCCGATGATCGTGCCGCGGGACATGTCCTCAGCGCCTTGCTTGCGGCCGAGTGCGACGAGCAGGCGGTTGTCGTTTAGCTGGATGACGTCGGCTTCGGAGTAGCGCGGGTATTTTTCGGATGCAACGAAAATGAGGCGGGATGAGCCGGGGAGGGTCGTTTGCGACGATGCGGTTGTCGTGGTCGGCATGGGTGTTCAATTATTCGTGACGCAGTGCTTCGATGGGGTTCATTCGCGCCGCCATGATCGCGGGGTACATCCCGAAACCGATTCCGATCAGACCGCTGACCATGAAGGAGCCGATGACTGACCACTGGGCGATGCTGGTGGGGTAGCTTTGTGCCGAGAACTTCATCGCAATCCAGGGCAGCGCCCGCGCCGCCCCCGCGCCGATCAAGATCCCAATCACCCCGCCCGTCAGCGAGATCACCGTGGTCTCGATCAGGAACTGGAGCGTGATATGCCGGCGCTTTGCGCCGAGAGCTCGGCGAATCCCGATCTCTTTCGTCCGCTCCGTCACGCTCGCGAGCATAATGTTCATGATCCCAATGCCGCCGACGACGAGCGCGAAGCTCGCGATGCCCACCATGATGAAGTTGAACATGCGCTGCGTCTGTTCCGCGGCCCGCAAAATCTGGATCGGCGCTTTGATCTCAAAATCCCCTCGATCACCATGGGAGGATTCGATCACGTTTTGAGCGATCGATGCGAGTCGCTCGACATCTTCCGTCTCTTTCGCTTGCAGCCAGATCTCGGAAAGCTCGATCTCTTTGCGCTCGAATGTGCCGGCCTGGCGCTTGATGACGGTGTCGTGCCAGATCGCCTTGGCGAGACTCAGCGGGAAATAGATTCCTTGATCTGGATCAAGGTGAACGATGGATGCCGCATCGGAACCGGCGCGCAGACCCGTCGGCTCCAGCACACCGATGACGGTGACCATCACCGATCCCATCGCCTTGGTGCCGATCTGAATGGATTCGCCCAGCGGCTCCTCGTGCGGGAAAAGTTGCTTGGCCGCGAGCGCCCCCAGCACGCAAACCGCATCGGCGCGATCGTACTGAAGCTGATCGAAAGTGTGGCCTCGCTCGATGTGCAGGTTCATGATGCCGAACAGCTCTGGCTCCGTCCCAATCGCATTTCCCTGCGGGAGCTGCACCGATCCGCGGATCACCTTCTGCTCCGTATCGCGCAGCGCCACGACCTTGGCCAGGCCCGGGACTTCACGCAGACGAACCAGGTCCGTCCGCTCCAAGCCGTAATCGAGCACGCGCTGCGCCCGGCTTGACGCATCCGATGTCTCCGGCGGTTTCTTCGACTGCACCAGGATGTTCTTCGCGCCCAGCTGCTTGAGCTGCTCCAGCGCGCGCTGCTTGCTGCCTTCCCCGATGGCAACCATGATGATCACCGCGGCCACACCGAAGATAATGCCCAGCGCCGTCAGCAGGCTCCGCAGCTTGTGCAGCCGAAGGTTCTTCAGGCCCAGCAGGAAGGTTTCGATCAGGAAGGTGAACATCTGTCAGTATGTAGTTTGGCGCGTGTTGATTGTTGTGAAGCCGTTGACAACGACCAACAAACCGCACACAACCAACATCCTATGCCCGACACCCTCTTCGCCAAGATCATCCGCAAGGAAATCCCCGCCAGGATCGCGTACGAGGACGAGAAGTATATCGCGATCTATGACATCCAGCCGGCCGCGCCGGTGCATCTGCTGGTGATCCCCAAGAAGGAAATTCCCACGCTGAATGATCTGTCGGAAGGCGATCGCGAGCTGGTGGGGGGGCTGTTTCTCGTCGCAAAGAAGCTGATGAACGACCTGGGCCACAAGGATTACCGCACGGTATTCAACTGCGGGGCGGGCGCGCAGCAGAGTGTGTTTCATCTTCATCTGCACGTTCTCGCGGGACGGGCGTTTACCTGGCCCCCCGGGTGACGGTCAGACCGCAAGCCCGAACAGCGACAGCACCGCCGCGCCCACGAGGATCCCGTAGCCAACCATGGTGAGCTGGTTCCACACGCGCGCGATCGTTGCGGGGGTGTGACTGGTGGACATGCAACTGCACGCACTCTTCGCCAGGTTCTTCCCGGCGACGGCGCAGATCAGTCCGAGCGGGAAGACAAAGATAATCATGGGCGGGTCGAAGCAGCCGACCGTCGCGACCAGCGCGATACCCGCGATGACGGAACAGCTCAGTGAGAACATCGACAGGATCACGCACTCGACAAGCCGCTCGCTACGCGCGTGGCAAAGATGCGCATCGGTGCCGTAGGAAAGGGTTGGGCGAGGTTCTTCGCCGGCGGCATTCACCGGCCGCTATTCTACCCGCGGCGCATCCGAGGCGCCGCGCGATTTCCGGAGCATCGAAACAAGATCTTTCACCGCCCCCGTGAAGATCTTCACGATCGACCGGCGCCGGGGCGGTTGTCCTTCCAGCATCGTGCGCGCCGACACCCGGGTGCGGCGCATGCCGCGGTAAACTTTGCCATCCGGTCGCCAGGGTCGTCGGCCGCTGATTGCCATAAGCCCTCTTATAACGAGGCTCTCGGAACTTTCCGCCGTTCTATTTTTGCGTTTTTGTCACGTCCGATAATGTTGCTGATCGAGCAGCTGCTAGCTGAGACGTTCACGTAACCGCTCCTGAACAATTTTTGGATTCAGGCCCTTAGTCGATTTCATGACCATGCCCACCAGCGCGCCCATCGCCGCTTGCTTGCCCGCTTTGTAGTCCTGGAGAGGCTGGGGGTTTTTTGCGATCAAAGTATCGATGGCAGCGTCGACGGCGCCGGTGTCGGAGGATTGGAGCAGGCCGAGATCCTGTGCGACTTGTTCCGCCGGCGCGTCCTGATCCAGCAGCTTTTCCAACACCTTCCCCGCGGGTTCGGCGGCGGCAAGCTTGCTCTGGTCGATCAGCTTCGCAAGCTCTGCGAGGCGCTGCGGCTTGATCTTGAGCTGACCCAGCGGCACTTGCCGCTCGTTGGCGATCCGGCGCCCGTGCGAGAGCAGCAGGTTCGCCACCCGCTTTGCATCCGCGCCCGCAGCGATCGTCTCATCCAGCAGGTTCCCCGTCTCACGGTCCGACGCCAGGATCGTCGCATCCGCCGATGAAAGTCCCACCGCCTCGACATACCGCTTCCGCCGCGCCGCCGGCAGTTCCCCGATCTCCGCCTTCAGCTCATTCAGCCACCCCTCGTCCACTTCCACCGGCACCAGGTCAGGGTCGGGAAAGTAGCGGTAGTCGTGCGCTTCTTCCTTCTCGCGCTGAAGGAACGTCTGCTCGCGCGAAGCATCCCAGCCGTAAGTCGACTTCTTCCCCAGCGATCCGGTCTCCTGCCACTGGTGGAGCTGGCGGTTGATCTCGTACTCGGTCGCCTTCTCCAGCACGTTGAAGCTGTTGAGGTTCTTGATCTCCGTGATCGCCGTCTTGTGCACCGCGCCGTCGCCGTCCGTGATGTGCACGTTGATGTTCGGCTCGAAGCGTATGTGCCCCATCTGCATCTGCCCTTCAGAAACGCCCAGGTGCTGCACGAGCTTTTGAAGCTCCTGCGCAAAGAGCGTCACCTCCCGAGGCGTCGAAAAATCTGGCTCTGTCACGATCTCCAGCAGGGGGGTGCCAGCGCGATTGAGGTCGACAATGGAGTGATCGATCGCAAATCCCCCCGGCGCCTCGTGCAGCAACTTCCCCGCATCTTCTTCCAGGTGCGCCCGTCGAATGCGGATGGTGCGCGTCGTTCCATCCTCCAGCGTCAGCTCGAAGGTTCCCTCATAGCACAGCGGCAGATCGTACTGGCTGATCTGATAGTTCTTCGGCAAGTCGGGATAGTAATAGCTCTTGCGATCCCACTTGGTGTGACGCGAGATCTGGCACCCCAGCGCCAGCCCCACCTTGATCGAGTAATCCACCGCCTTCCTGTTCATCACCGGCAGCACGCCCGGCAAACCCAGAATCTGCTCGTCCACCAGCGTGTTGGGCGCAGCGCCGAAATTCGTTGCCGCGTTGGCGCAGCCGGTGAACATCTTCGTCGCCGTCGCAAGCTGGACGTGGATCTCGAGCCCGACCAGGACCTTGTAACTTTGAATGGTGCGCTGCGGCATGGAAGCTCCGATAAAATCGCGTCAGCCGCCGGAGTATATCGGTCGCCCGGGGGGCACAAAAGTCGCGAAGCGACTTGGCCGATAAGAGCTGCGGATGTCCGCCAATCCCGCGATACCTCCCCCGCAAGCAGGACCCCGCTCTGCCGAGTACATCGAGCGCCGGCGGAACAACCGCCAGACGCTGGAAGTGATTGGCATATTGAGCGAAGACGTGGACGCTGAATTCCGCGGCCACCTCCAGGTCAACGTCTTTGACGTCTGCACCGGCGGCGTTGGTTTCGGCAGTCCCGTCGCGTTCCGTCCCGGGACTCAGTACGCGATGCGCATTGGCACCGGCCCGCTGCATCTCAAGGCGAAGTTGCAGATCGTTTCATCGCGCCCGCGCGAGGATGGAATGTTCGACGTCGGGGCGAAATTCGTATGACATCACTTGCCTGGGGGCAGGTGGTCTACTTCCGCCTCACATACACGTAAAACGCCCCGCACAGTTCTTTCCCGTTTGCGTCGAAGAACCAGGTCTGTGCCTGCGTCGGCCCGGCGACCAGCGGCAACTCAAAGGTCACGCTCGCGTCATCCTGCTTCACCGGCCCCGTCCTTTCACTCTTCCCGACCTTGAGTTTCGCCGACACGATCGGCAGCGCCTTCCCGTCCGGATATTTGCCATCGACAAATTTTCCCTCCGGAGCGCTGCTGGTCAGTGGAAGCTTCGCCTCCCGCGGCCAGCGCCTCAGCTCGAACACATACGTCCCCTCCCGCGCCACATCCAACCCCCAGGCGCCGCTGCGCGGAGTCCCATCCCGCACCTGGAGCTGCTGATCCAGAAAGACGTTCTGCCAATCCGCCGGCGAAAGCAGCGACTCCGGCTCCTGTTCCGACCCGATCGTGATGCTCGAAAGGACATTCACCCGAGGCTCGATTCGCGACCACCACCGGTCATAATGCTCCCGCATCTTCCGCACGATCTCCGCATGATCCTCCGCCACGTTGTGTTCCTGCGCCAGATCGCCCGCTACATCGTAAAGCTCGCCGCGCTTCACCAGCAGCCGCCACTTGTTCCACAGCACCACCGCATCGCCCCTTTCCGGCACCGGCTGATTCATCCGGCTGAACTGCACCACCAGCATTCGATCCCGAAGCTGCGCCTTCGCATCGCTCAGCAAAGGCGCCAGCGATGTCCCCGCCAGCTCCAGCTCCGCCGGCGTTTTCAGCGCGCACAGGTCGACCAGCGTCGGAAACAAATCCTGCACCTGCGTGAGCGCGCCGACGTCGACACCCACACTCCGCCCAACGCTCGATCCCGCCGGGCGAATAAAGCAAGGCACCCGATGCCCGCCCTCCCACAACGTCACCTTGCTGCCCTTCATTCCGGCGTTGAACGTTTTCACCCCAACCGTCCCGCCGTTATCGGTGAAGAAGATCAGGATCGTGTTGTCGGCAAGCTTTGACTCCGTCAGGAACTCGTCGAGCTTCCCGATATTTTCGTCGACGTTCGCGATCATCCCGTAAAAGCTCGCCAGCGGCCGATCCAGCTTCTTGTATGGCTCACGATACTTCTCCGGACAAAACAGCGGCCCGTGTGCCGCGTTGAGCGGCAGGTACAGAAAGAACGGCTCATCCTTTGCCGCCCGCTCCTTCATCCATCGCATCGACTGATCGAAGAACACATCCGTGCAATACCCCTCGTACTGTTTCGCCTGCCCCGTCTCATCGCGCAGGTGCGGGTTGAAGTAGTCGTTGTCGAAGTAGTCCGGCGCAGAGGAAATATGCGATGACGGAAACCACAGCGTCTGCTCGAATCCCCGGTCCTGCGGCCGATGCGGAAAGTTATCCCCCAAATGCCACTTGCCGATGCTCGCGGTGCGGTAACCGTTGTCTTTGAAGATTCCCGCCAGCGTCGGAATCTTCCGCCGCATGAACGTCCGCCCGGAGCTCACGTTCATCGCCCCGTTGTCCAGCGCGTCGCGCCCGGTGAACAGCTGGCTGCGCGTCGGCGTGCACATGGGCGCCACATGAAAATCCGTCAGCCGAACCGACTGCCCATGCAGCCGATCGATGTTGGGCGTCTTGATGATCGGGTTCCCATGACAAGCGAAATCCCCATAACCCACATCGTCCAGCAACACGACGATCACGTTCGGCTTCGCCGCCGCCCGCGCCCAAAGCGGAACCATCACCACCATCAACAGCAGTTGCAGGATTTTCATGTGGATTGAGATGATACCGCCGCAGCCGAATCCACCCGCAGTGACAAATCTCACCGCTGCGAGTAAGACAACTGCCATGCACGCGACAGAACCACCGCGCGTTCAACTGGCCCAGTTGCCCACGCCCATCGTGGAAGCCAAGCGCCTCGCCCAGCATTTCAACATCCCCAAGCTCCTGCTCAAGCGCGATGACCTGACTGGCCTGGAAACCAGTGGCAACAAAATCCGCAAGCTCGAGTACGTCATCGCCGACGCCCTCGCCCAAGGCGCCGACACGCTCGTCACCCACGGCGGCTTCCAATCCAACCACTGCCGCGCCACCGCCGCCATCGGCGCCAAGCTGGGCTTGCACGTCCGCCTAGTCCTCCGAAGCCCGTCCGACAGCCCCGATCGCGAAGGAAACCTTTTTCTCGACAACCTCTTTGGCGCGGAGATCTCCCACCACTCCCCATCCGACTACAACAGCAACCGCAAACAGCTGATGGACGCCGCCATGGACGAGCAGCGGCGAAAGGGCCGCAAACCCTACTTCTTCCCCGTCGGCGCAAGCGTCCCTCTCGGCTGCTGGGGCTACATTCGCTGCGTCCATGAGCTCATCGAGCAGCTCGGCCGCGACGCCAGCGTCGATCTCTTCGCCCCCGTCAGCTCGAGCGGCACCTACGCCGGCATCGTCCTCGCCAAGGCGCTGTTCAAGCTCGAGAGTTGGCGGATGATCGGAATCCTTGTCAGCGACACCGTCGACTATTTCCAGAAAGACGTCCGCGACTTGATCAACAGGACCAGCGAGCAGTTCAACCTCAACATCACGGAGCGCGACACGCCTCTGGAGTTCATCGACGGATACATCGGCGAGGGGTACGCCATTCCCTTCCCATCCGCCATCGAAATGATCCGCACCGTCGCCCGCACCGAAGGCATTTGCCTCGACCCCACCTACACTTCCAAGGCGCTCGTCGGCTGTGTCGAAACGATCCAGAAAGGCGGCGCCCGCGCCGGCGCGATACCTGTATTCATTCACACCGGCGGAATATTTGGCCTCTTCGCCCGGAGGGATTTGTTTTGAGATGTGATTACCGTTCTCGGATTAAGCGTGGCATGGGCGTCTCGCCCATGCTTCATCACCCGCATGGGCGAGACGCCCATGCCACGCAAAAGACCCTGCTGCTCTTGGTCTTCTTCTTCTTCTTCCTTCCAGGCTTCGTTCACGCCGCCGACCCCACCACGGCCCCATCCGACGAAATCCGTCGCGGCGTGGAAATGTCCGGCACACCCGAAGAGCGCGCCCGCAAAACCTACGAAGCCATCGCCAGAAAAGTCGAACCCGACGGCGTCGGCGACATTCGGCGCCTCCCCGCATACCTCGAGTTCTACCGCCGCGAGTTCGTCCGAGATCCGCGCGCCTTTGCCGTCTCTCTCACCGCCGAAGGCTCCACCGTCACCGGCTACGTCGAGACGATCGAGCACCAGAAATCCCTCGCCGACTTCCTCAAGTACCTCAAGCTCGAAAACGTCGAGCAGCGCATCGAGCTTCTTCCCACCAAAGATCTTGGCGACAAAGCCTTTGCCACCGTCACCGCCGAGCACTGCTTCCTTTACGACCGTCCCAGCGGCAAGAGCGAAAACCTCACGGAAGCCTTCAAAGGCGAATTGGTCTGGCTTCTGAAAGATTCTGCGCAAGCCCGCATCCTCTGTCACGGCCCGGGCGGCTACGTCGGCTGGATCGACGCCGGAAACATCCACCCCGTCACCGGCGACCAACTCGACTCGACAATCAACGTCAATTCAGTGGATGCAAGGGTTGAGCAAGTGATCTCTGCCGCCAAAGAACTCCTCGGCGTGAAATACGTCTGGGGCGGCTTATCCAACGAAGGCGTCGACTGCTCCGGCCTTGTCCAACGCGCCTTCCGCCGCGCGGGCATCCTCCTCCCGCGCGACGCCGATCAGCAGTCGCTTGTCGGCCGCCTGACCGCCGTCCGCTGGCACCGCTCATCTATGCGCCGCGGCGACTTGATGTACTTCCTCAGCCGACGCGGCACCATCTCCCACACCGCCATCTACCTCGGCAACGATGAGTTCATCGAAGCCGGCGACGGAGGCGTCAAAATCTCTTCCCTCGACGCCGCCAGCGACAAGCACGAGAAAAAGCGGGATGATTCCTTTATCTTCGCCAAGCGCGTTCTGGAGTAAAAATCATGATGCGAATCCTGGCCCTCGGTCTCTCCCTCATGCTGCTCGCCGCAACTGAGTCGACGACGACCTCCACCGTCAAAATCTCCAAGCCCGAAACCGTCACACGCGAGCAGTGGGGCTCCGATCCCCAGCCCATCCCCGATGACCAGAAGCACACGCCGAAGATCATCACCATCCACCACGCCGGCACGCCGTGGAAAGACGGCGCCGATCCGGCCAAGTTCGTCAAGGCTGTCCAAGGCTGGGGCCAGCGCGAGCGCAACTGGCCCGACCTTCCGTATCATTTCATGATCGCCCCGGACGGCCGCATCTTCGAAGCCCGCCCGCTCGAATACGCCCCGCAGTCCAACACCAAGTACGACCTTCCCGGCCACGTCGGCGTGGAACTCATGGGCAGCTTCGAGGTCGAGCGCGTCAACGAAGCGCAGCTCAGCAGCCTCGTGAAGCTCGTCGCGTGGCTGTGCGACGAGTACAAGCTCAAGCCCGAAGAAATCGGTGGCCACAAGGACCGCGCCAAAGGCCAAACCACCTGCCCCGGAAAAGACTTCTACCGCTACATCGAAGATGGCACGATCCGGCAGTGGGTGGAAGAATCCCTCGCCGGAAAAACCGCTGACGTGAAACTAAAGGACGAGCTCGAAGGCGGTCCCACCAAAATGATCGGCGGCGTCGCCGCGACCCAGCCGGCGAATCAATAGTCAAAACACTCAGATCTTCGCCCGGTTCCACTGCCGCTCGAGATCGGAGACTTCTGATTCCCGCTTCACCCAGTTGTGCAGCTTGTAATACCCCGCCACCTTGCGCTTCGCGACGGGCGAATTCACCACGTCGTCGATCGTCAGCTCCGTAAACGCCAGCA
Organism: Tepidisphaeraceae bacterium; assembly: GCA_036387255.1. Taxonomy (GTDB): domain Bacteria; phylum Planctomycetota; class Phycisphaerae; order Tepidisphaerales; family Tepidisphaeraceae; genus DASVUC01. The sequence goes on from DASVUC010000003.1 coordinate 23,422, forward strand.
CGCGGTGCAGCACCTTCTGGATGACGATACGCTCGTTCTTCTGGTGGAGATCCACCGGAATCTGCGCGCGGAAGTTGAACAGACCGGACAGGTTCATCACGTCATCCTAGGCCCGCACCACACGCAAACCCAGCAACCTTTAGGACTCCGGTTGAGCCAGCGGCGCCGGCGTCGGTGGCGGCGCCTGATGCAGCAAGTCCGCCATGATCCGCTCCACATGCACGTGACAGTTCTCGATGAACACTGTGTACCGGTTCTGTGTCCCTCCCACAGCCGTCCCCGCCACATAAATGCCGGGCACATTCGTCTCCATCGTCCGGTCGTCAAATGCCGGCGCGAAATTCTCTTCCGTCAGCTCCACCCCCGCCATCGCCAGCAGCCGATTGTCCTGCTCGTAACCGATCAGTGGCAGCACAAAATCAGCCGCCACCTCGCTCAAGCGTCCATCGTCGTGCCGAAGCTTCACGTGCGAAGAGGTGATCTCCGCCGCCACGCTGTTGAAGTAGGTCGCGATGCACCCGTTCTTAAACAGCCCCGTAATCTCCGGCATCAGCCAGTACTTGATGCTGCTCGCCGGTAGCTCGTTCCGCCGATAGCTGATCGAAACCCGCGCCCCTGCGTGATGCGACCGCAGCGCCGCCTCCACCGCGCTGTTCTTCCCGCCGATGATCAAGATCTTCTGCCCGAAGTACGTGTGCGGATCCTGGAAATAATAATGCACGTGCGGCAGATCCTCCCCCGGAATGTTCAAACGCCGCGGCCGATCCGTCCCGCCCGTGCACAGCACGACCCGCCGCGCGCGATACGTCCGCTTCCCCTGCCGATGCTGCGTCGTCAACACGAACTCGCCCGCAAGCTTGTCGATCCCAACGATCGGCTCATACGTGTTGATCTTCAAATCGAAAAACTGCACCACCATCCGCAGATACGCCAGGTACTGCTCGCGCGTCGCCTTCGTCTGGTCCGGCGTCGACAGCGGAACCCCCGCAATCGCAATGCGCTCGTTCGAACTAAAAAATTTCGTCTGCGGCGCGAACCAGCTGATCGTGTACCCGATCTGCTTCGCGTCAAAGTGCAGATACTCAACTCCCGCCTTCTTCAGCGCCACCGCCAGTTCAATCCCGATCGGCCCCGCGCCAACGATGGCGACTTCCGTAGCACGCTGCTCCATGCCCCCATCATAGCGCGCCCGGTCTCGGCGCCGAACATTTATAGACGGCTTCGGCTTCCAGCGTGGCATGGGCGTCTCGCCCATGCATTTCCATCACGCACTATCGATCTCCTCGATCGCCCTGGCCCGGCTTGGCTTTCGTCTTCGAATGACTGCGCCGATCCGCCGCCAGCGATCGTCCCACATCCACCACGTCCTTGAACCGTCCCTTGTCATCCCGCCGCACGAAACGCTTGTCGTTGCCGGTATCGATCAGTTCCCGCTTGTGCGCTTTGCGAGGCATCAGAAACTCCTTGATGGAACCAGCTTGATGCATTGCAACGCCCGTGCCCGCTGGCGCACCCTTCGCACGTGCATCGGCATGTCTCAGCTCGAGCGGATCATCGCTTTCATCCAAAGCGCCTACTTTGTCCTCACCGGCGTCTGGCCTCTCCTCCACATGCCCAGCTTCCTCGCCGTCACCGGACCGAAACACGACCTCTGGCTCGTAAAAACCGTCGGCGTCCTGATCACCGTCATCGGCGTGGCCATTGGCATCGGCGCCTATGAAACAAACTTCCCCCTCGCCATGAAGTTCCTCGCCGTCGGAAGCGCCGTCGCACTTGCAGGCGTCGACATCAACTACGTCCTCCGCAAGGTCATCCCGCCCATCTACCTCCTTGACGCAGCAGCCGAGGCTGTCCTCATCGCCGCCTGGATCCTCGCCTGGGTGGTGCGCTAGCGCCCGATCCCTAGAATCCCCGGCATGTCGCACGACACCTACGAATCCCCGCTCGCCACGCGCAACGCCAGCCCTGAGATGCTTCGCCTGTTCTCACCGAAGCACAAGTTCGGCCTCTGGCGCAGGCTCTGGGTGGAACTCGCCCGGGCGGAGCGGGAGCTGGGCCTCGACCGCATCAGCGATGAAGCGATCCGCCAAATGGAGGCCAGTCTGGACAACATCGATTTCGCCTCTGCCGCCGCCTGGGAAAAACGCCTTCGCCACGACGTGATGGCCCATGTGCATGCTTTCGAAGAAGCCGCCCCCGCCGCCAAGGGAATCATTCACCTTGGCGCCACCAGCCAATATGTCGTCGACAACGCAGACCTGATCATCATGCGCCAGGGGATGCAGCTCCTCTGCTCGCGCCTCGCCAACGCCATCGATGCCCTCGCCACCTTCGCCGACAAATGGAAAGACCTGCCCACCCTCGGCTACACCCATTTCCAGCCCGCCCAGCTCACCACCGTCGGCAAACGCGCCACCCTCTGGGCCCAGGATCTCGTCCTCGACCTCGAAGAGCTCGAGAACCGTATCGCCACCCTGCGCTTCCGCGGGGTGAAAGGAACGACCGGCACCCAAGCCTCCTTCCTCTCGCTCTTCAACGGCGACCACGAGAAGGTCAAACAGCTCGATGAGCTCGTCACAAAAAAATTTGGATTTTTTGAATCGTTCCCCGTCACCGGCCAGACCTACCCGCGCAAAGTCGACGCACAAGTGCTCTCCACCCTCGCCGGTGTCGGCGCCAGCGTCCACAAATTTTGCAACGACATCCGCTTGCTGGCCGGCATGAAGCAGCTCGAAGAGCCGTTCGAGGCCGAACAGGTCGGCTCCAGCGCCATGGCGTACAAGCGCAACCCCATGCGCTGCGAGCGGGCCACGGGCTTGGCGCGTTTCGCCATCACGATGGTTCAAAACGCGCTGCAAACCGCGGCCGAACAATGGTTTGAGCGCACGCTCGACGATTCATCCAACAAGCGGATGAGCGTTGCCGAGGCGTTCCTCGCCATCGATGGCTGCCTGCTCATTGTCATTAACGTCGCGCGCGGGTTGGTGGTTTACCCGAAGACGATCGAGTCCGCCGTTCTGTCAGAGCTCCCGTTCATGGTGACGGAGGAGGTTCTCATGGCTGGGGTGCAGGCAGGGGGGGATCGGCAGGAATTGCATGAAGCCATCCGACGCCATTCGCAGGCCGCCGCCGAGCAGGTCAAGCTCCACGGACAGAAAAACGACCTCTTGGAAAGATTACAGAACGATCCCGCGTTCAGTCGCGTAGTGCTGCGAGATGTGATGGATGCAAGCCGTTACATCGGCCGAGCAGCAATTCAAGTCAATGAGTTTGTAGAGCAGATCGTCAAGCCTGTTAGGTTGCGATACCAGAAAGACTTGGGCGCATCGGCGGACCTGAAAGTTTAGCAGGTGCTCAGCCTACTCTCAGAAAATAACAAGAAAGCAAAAAAATCTGTCGCAGTGAGCGAATTTGTTTGCTTTGTTGTGGTTAGGGGAGTAGTTTGAGAAGGTCACATAAAGGCGTTGAATCCAAGCTGGAAACGCAATAGCTGCGCAGCGGGCTACGGCCCACTGGTTCAGAATATTGCAGACAGCTTGACCGGTTATGGGACTTCAGGTACTTTGTGTGATAACGGGCTGTACCGGAAGGGCACCAGGTTCATTTCTATAGCTTGAATCGGTTCTGTAGGTCGTACAACACGGGCTAAAGGGCCAGTAGAGATCCAGGGTAAGAGTTTGGGGGCGTTGGAGGGTCTGATGTTCGGAGAGAGAGACATGTCTAAGTCTGCCAGAGCATTTCGTGGCGCATGGAAGACGGCTGCCGTCGCACTGATGGCTGCCCCCGCGGCTGTCATGGCTGCAAAACCCGCGCCGCCGCCCCCGCCGCCGCCCCCAACCGCGCCACCCCCGCCGCCCTCGGCTGTGAAGGTGAGCAACTCCCAGTTCTTCTCGTGGTTCCAGACCACCACCACCGCCTACCCCGCCACGCCGGTCATCCCGGCCGGATCAAACACCGGCACGCCGACCAGCACCACCACGGGCACCTACGTCGGTACGCCGTTCCTCTCTGACGCCAACGCGTCAGCGGTGAACACGTATCTCTCCAGCCTGCCCGCCGGAGCGGTTCGCTCCGTCAAAGTCTTGAGCCCGATCAGCAACGGCACGGCTCAGATGATCTTCAACAACGCCTCGTACAACGTCAGCTACGTGTTCGGCGACCTCGAAGGCGCCAACGCGGCCGCCAACGCGGCGACGCTCGTCAAGCAGGTGAAGTACGTCAACCCCTCGACAGCCGCCGGCCAGAATAAGTCCTTCAACGCCTTCATCGGGAACTTTGGTTTTTCCGCCCAGGGCTCCAACCTCCAGAAGCCCAGCTCATACGCCTACACCGGTCAGCACAGCTACTCCGACTACGGCTACAGCGCATGGAAGGGCGCTGGCCTGAACATGAGCAATGAGGAAGTTTACCCCGGCAGCCCGAGCTTCCGCAGCAAGGCCGCCAGCGATACGCCGCAAGGCTCCGGTACCTACAGCAACATCCGTGGCCAGCTCTTCGTGCTGCCGCTGTGGCGCGTCGGTAACGTCACCGACCGCGTGCAGACGGACGGTATGACCGGGCACCAGAACGTCCCCTGGACCGCGAACTTCAACAACTGGGGCAACCTCGCGCTCGACAACGATCGCGATGCGAGCAACGGCTACACGTTTAACCCGAATGCTCCGATGGTTGCCAAGACCGTCAACGGCAAGGCCTACCCGGCCATGACCGCCGCCCAGACGCAGAACCAGATGATGAGCCAGCGTGACTTCGCCACCATGATGACGCACATGCGTCTCCGCGGTGCCGATTCCTTCCACCTGCTCGAATCCGGTATCGTCGGCGTGAGCAACACGCAGATGGAACAGGATGCGGCCACCGGTTGGCTCGGCGAAGCCAGCGTCAACAGCATCTTCGCAGAGGCTGACCGCAAGCTCCTCATCGGTACCGAGAACGCCTACGGGTACGGTGGTCAGTCCAACTACTCGGGTGGCTCCTACGTCACCGTCGATGGCGTCAACAAGAACGTCGACCAGGCCGGAGCGATCTTCTCGGGTGCTTACAGCCTGACCCTGAAGAAGCTCGACGTGCTGATCTCGAATATGGACGACGGTTCGCACACGATCACGCTCCCGGCGACGATCGGTGGCTACGCCTTGGCGACCAAGGACTTCGCCGTCTCCGGTGGCGACCACAAGCTCGTCGAGTTCTCGCTGGTCAAGTCCGGCAGCACCAGCAAGTGGCAGGTTGCCGCCCAGCACGTCCCCTTCACCGCCATCAGCAACAGCCGAAACGGTTTCGGTATCCCGGAACCCGGTACGCTCTCCTTGCTCGCGGTGGCAGGTGTGTTTGGCCTGAACCGCCGGAAGCGCATCGCCCAATAAGCGAAGCGTCCGATAAAGTTTTGCCGGTTTAACACAGCAACAACGAACGAGAGGCCAGATCACTTGATCTGGCCTCTTCTTTTTATGGCTGCCTGCGCAAAGATTGCTTGAAATTGTCGGAACGGGAGGTATGATCCACAGACCTCAGCGGACGCATCGTTTGTTTTGATGCGTTTTCGCGGGAGGTGCCCGGGAGTGGGTTAGGAGTTATCCCGGGTTCTCAGCGATTTCCAATTTGGTGCTGGCTCAAGGGCTGTAAAAGAGCTAGTATCGCCGGTGCGGGTTTTATGGGCTGAAGGGAATCCTCACGCTCACATCCCACCGTCTTTACCACCCTGGAGGGTTGAATGTCTTCGCGTTTGGCAGGCATGGTGCGCGGTTCAGGTTTGGCCGCTGCGGTTGTTTTTATGGGCGCGATTCCGAGCGCGGTGATGGCTGCAAAGCCTGTCGCCCCGCCTCCGCCGCCTCCTCCCCCGGCAATCCCGGCTCCTACGCCGGCGAACGGTCAACTGTTCTCCTGGTTCCAGACCGGCTCGCCCGCTCCGGCGCAATACGTCGGCGCCCCGTTCCTCTCCGACGGCAATGCCGGCGCAGTCGACGCCTACTTCAAGACGCTCGGCGCTAACGACGTCCGCGCGGTCAAAGTGCTCAACCCGATCAGCGGCTCCACCGCGAGCTTGATCTTCAACAACCCCAACTATCACGTCAGCTACGTCTTCGGCGATCTCGAAGGCGCTAGCGCTGCCACCAATGCCGCTCAGCTTGCGTCGCAAGTTCGCGGCGCCTCGAGCAATCCGAATCAGTCCAGCAAGGCGTACATCGGCAACTTCGGGTTCGGCGCTTTGGCCGTCAATCTCCAGAAGCCCAACAACTACGCCAACCAGGGCCAGCACAGCTTCTCCGGATACAACTACGCGCAGTACAGCGCCGCCGGACTCTCGATGAGCAACATCGAGGCGTACCCCGGCAGCCCGAGCTTCCGCAACAAGGCGGGCGGCGACGCTCCCTCCGGCGGCGGGTCATACAAGAACATCCGCACGTCGCTCTTCACGCTCCCGATCTGGCGCGTCAGTGAAACCACCAGCGACGCCGCCGCGATGAAGATCGACAATCACCAGAACATCCCCTGGACGGCCAACTTCAACAACTGGGGCAACCTCGCTCTCGACAACGACCGCGATGCGTCCAACGGTTACAAGTTCGAACCGGGCAAGGCGATGGTCGCCAAGACCGTCAACGGCGTGAGCTACCCGGCCATGACTGCGGCGCAGACCGCCGATCAGCTCCTCTCGCGGCGTGACTTCGCCACGATGGTCACGCACATGCGGATGCGCGGCGCGGACTCGATCAACCTGCTCGAATCAGGTCTGAGCACCGCCAGCAATTCGGATATGGAATCCGATGCCCGCGCCGGCTGGAACGGTGAGATGAACCTCGGCCAGATCTTCAGCCAGGCGGATCACGAACTGCTTATCGACGGTCAGAAAGACAACGGTCCTTACGTGCAGGGCGGCCGCTACGGCGACAATTCCACCATCATCGTGGACGGCAAGAAGATGAACATCGACCAGGCCGGCGCGCTCTTCAGCGGCGCCTACAGCCTGAGCCTCGGCAAGCTCGATGTGCTCATCAGCAACATGGACGATCAGAGCCGCACGATCACGCTGCCGGACAAAATTGGGAACTACGCCTTGGCGGAAAAAGACTTCACCGTCGGCGGCGGCTCCCACCTGATGGTCGAGTACTCGCTGATGGGTCCCGGCGCGAAGAAGGGCTGGCAGGTTGCGGCCCAGCATGTGCCTTACACCGCCATCGCCAACAGCCGAAACGGTTTCGGTATCCCCGAACCCGGGACGCTCTCGCTGCTGGCCGTTGGCGCGATCCTCGGCCTGAACCGCCGCACGCGTAAGGACGCGGCCAAAGCCTAAGCGATTGCACAACCAAGACTTGAACAAGGGCTGGATCGAAAGATCCGGCCCTTTTCGTTGGCCGCAAACGACCAAAGGTGGGAAGTTGTTCGGAAAATCTTGAATAATTTTTTCACTTTCCTAGTTCTCTTAGAGAAACTTGAGTGCTAACGTTTCGACGCGGGTTCATGTGTCCTCGGAACTCATTCGTTAGACCCCGGAGGGTTTTCATGTTGTGCGATTCGCGCCTCAAGATTTGTGCGTCTATGGGTGCAGCCGGTGTGCTGCTGGGTGGGCTAGTTGATTCGGCTGATGCCAAGCCCAAAGCGCCGGCGCCGCCCGCCGCAGTCACCGCCCCCGCGGCGGCATCTGCCAATGGAAAGCTGTTCTCGTGGTTCCAGACGGGAACCCCTGCGCCAGCCAATCCTGCTTACATCGCCGCACCGTTCCTCTCCAACGGAAATGCCGGCGCGGTGGATGCCTACTTCAAGAGCCTGGCGCCTGGCGCGGTTCGCGCGGTCAAGGTGCTCAATCCAGTCAACAGCTCGACCGCGAGCATGATCTTCAACAACGCCAACTACCACGTCAGCTACGTCTTCGGCGACCTTGAAGGCGGAACCTCGAGCTTTGATGCCGCGGATCTGGCCGCCCAAGTGCGCTACGTCAACGGCAACGTTCGTCAGCCCACGCAGTCGCGCAACGCGTACATTGGCAACTTCGGCTTCTCCGCGGTCAACCACAACCTCCAGGCGCCGGCAGACTACGCCCGCTTCCAGAACCAGCACAGCTTCTCCGGCTTTGGTCTGGTGAACTACGACTTTGCTGATCTGAACATGGGCAACGCCGAGGCGTATCCGGGCAGCCCGAGCTTCCGCAACAACGCCAACGGCGACAACGCTTCTGCCGGCGGCAAAGCGCCGAATATTCGATCGTCCCTGTTCACGCTCCCCATCTGGCGCGTCGGCCAGGTCACGAGCAACAACCAGTCGATGGGCATGACCGCCGCGCCCAACATCCCCTGGACGGCGAACTTCAACAACTGGGGCAATATTGGCCTGGACAACGACCGCAATCCTGCCAACGGCTACCGCTTCACGCCGGGTGAGCCGATGCTCGCCAAGACTGTCAACGGCAAGTCGTATCCGGCCGTCAGCGCAGCCCAGACGCAGGACCAGCTTCTCTCACGGCGCGACTTCGCCACGATGGTCACGCACATGCGGATGCGCGGCGCCGATTCGCTGAATCTTCTTGAATCAGGTTTGAGCACGTCCACCAACGCGCAGATGGAAGATGACGCGGCGGTTGGATGGGCCGGCGTCGGCAGCATGGGCCAGATCTTCAGCCAAGCCGATCACCAGCTTCTCATCGGCGACGAGAACGACAACGGCGCCTACTTCAAGGGCGGCAATTTCGACGACGCCGCCTCGGTCATCGTCAACGGTCAGAAGAAGTCGATCGAGCAGGCGGGCGCGCTGTTCAGCGGCGTGTACAGCCTGGATCTCGGAAAGCTCGACATTCTGATCAGCAACATGGCCGACGCCAGCCAGACCATCTCGCTCCCGAACAAGATCGGCAACTACGCCCTTCAGGAGAAAGACTTCACCGTGGGCGCGGGCTCGCACCTCATGGTGGAATATGCCCTGATGGGACCGGGCGCGAAGCGTGGCTGGCAGGTTGCGGCGCAGCACGTGCCCTACACCGCCATCGCCAACTCGCGTAACGGCTTCGGTATCCCCGAACCCGGGACGCTCTCGCTCCTGGCGATCGGCGCGATCCTCGGCCTGAACCGCCGAACGCGCAAAGAGGCCGCCAAGGCATGATGAGACAGAACTTTGAGATTTGAGATTTGAGATTTGAGATTTGAGAATTTGAGAATTGAGAATTTGAGAATTTGAATTTCAGATTCCGACGAAATGAAGAAGGCCGGGTCAGCGATGACCCGGCCTTCTCTCGTAAAGTTGAATGGCTTGTTATGCCGCCGCCGGCCGAGTCACGGGACTTGACTGTGCGAGCTTGAGCTGCTTCTCGACCAGCTTCATGAATTTCATCGGGTCGATCGGCTTGGTCATGAACTCATTGCAGCCCGCGTTCATGCACTTGTTCCGATCGCCCGCCAGCGCGTTGGCGGTCAGCGCCACGATGGGCCGCGTGTAGCCCTGCTGGCGAAGCTGCATCGTCGCCTGGTATCCATCCATCACCGGCATCAGCATGTCCATCAGCACCAGGTCATAAGGCAACCCGCCGCGCCAATTGACCATCGCCTTCTCGACCGCCTGCTGGCCGTTCGGCGCGATGTCGACCGAGCAGCCTGCTTCGCGCAGGTAGGTGCCGATCACTTTTTGATTCGACGTCCCGTCTTCCGCCAGCAGGATTCGCCCCTTGAGCGAGAACTTCTCCGGCAGCGGCTGCGCGCCCTGCACGCCGGCCTCCGCCGGCTTCACGATCAGCGGCACGCCCTCAAGCGGCCCGGTTTCGATGCTCATCGTGAACGTTGATCCCTTGCCGTATTCGCTCGTCACACTCACGTCGCCGCCCAGCAGATTCGCCAGGTGCTTCGTGATCGACAAACCCAATCCGGTCCCGCCAAACTTCCGGGTGGTTTCCACGTCCGCCTGGAGGAACGGCACGAACAGGTTGTTCATCTGCTCCGCGGTGAGGCCGATGCCCGTGTCGGTGACGGCGATCTTCAGCTTCGACTTCTTCGCCGCCGCATCTGTCTCCAGGTTCGCCGTCATGCGTACGCCGCCGGCGCTGGTGAACTTGATTGCATTGCCAACAAGGTTGATCAGCGCCTGGCGCAGGCGGGTCGGATCTGTGTGAATGTGCTGCGGCATCGGGCCGTCGTACACCACCTCCAGGTCCAGTCCCTTCTCGATCGCGGGTGCTCGAAGCATAGAGCAGACCTCCGCGATGATTTCCGTCGGGCTGGTGACGAGGCTCTCGACCCGCATCTTGCCGGCTTCGATCTTGGACAGGTCCAGGATGTCGTTGGTTATGGTGAGAAGATGCTCACCGTTGCGTTTAATCGTCTTGATAAACTCTTCCGCTTCTTCCGGCGTGCGGGCGCGGGTAAGCAGCAGATCCGCGAAGCCGACGATGGCCGTGAGCGGCGTGCGGATCTCGTGACTCATCGACGCCAGAAAAGCGCCCTTCACCCGATTCGCCACCTGCGCTTCATCGCGGCTGGTGCGGAGCACGTCCTCAACGCTCCTGCGATCGGCATCCACCTTCCGGACTTGCCCCGAGCAGCGCCAAATGAGAAACATCATCAGCAGCGCGCTGGCGCCGCCCGACAACATCATCGCCTGGCTCGAGCCGATCAGGTGTCGCTGTGCGGCGGACATTAGCGCGGCAGTGCAGATTGCGGGAACCAGCAGCGCCGCCGGGATCAGTCGGCGCATGACGACAGCGCTTATCCCTTCGGAGGAAGATTCTGCTCGCGATGTCGGGGCAGCCGTTGCGGATGAAGCTGTAGGGGTCTTGTCGTTTCTCATGTCGGGTGCGACAGCGGTCGGTTAAATACAAACGCTATCGCTTCTTTTGTGGCAATCGGACTTTCCGCTACGCGTGTTAAGACTGGCGGCCCGTATTTGGCGGAAAATTTCTGCCGCCGTGGTCCCATAACCACCGAGTCACGAATTTCCAAATCGCTGCTCAGGTCGATTGCCTAAACGCGGTACGACTGTTGCGGACAAATGCGCCTCATCTCACTACGGAAAGGAAATCGCGATGATGAAGCGCAAAGGGCCCGCTCCACTCGAACCCGCGCACGAAATGCAGGGTGAGCCGACGAAGCGGCACGGTGACAAGCTCTTGAAACAGGGGCGAGACGGTAATCGCACGGTCAGCAAAACGCGCACAGACCGCAGTTCCCGCGGTGCGGGCGCAAAAGCACGGTAAGCCGCAACCGTTGCGTGAATGAGCATTTACGCCAGCGTCCTGAGCCGTGGCGCCTGGCGCTGATGCAATCGCCTGCTCGGAATTTTGCCCAGCTCATGGAACGTCGCTTGCGGACGACACTGCTCGCGGCCACCACGTGATGGGGTCGCGCAGGGAATCAGGAACATAACCCCCGGAGGATTTGTCATGAAGAAACAATGGAAAGTCTTGGCGGCCGCCGTAGCGGCAAGCACCATCGGCATCTGGACCACGACCAGCACAGTTTACGGCCAAAGCAGTGGATCAGCTGGAACGAGCTCTTCTGCTAGCGGCGGAACCGGTACGGCCAGCGACACCACCGGTAATACATCGAGCTCCACTGGATCGGTCATCGGGAACAGCGGCACCAATAGCTCCGCCGGCGCTCCCGTCGCAACACCCGGCGGCCCCGGCGCACCGGCAGGAACGCCAGGCGCAGGTGGCGCCAGCGACGGCTCCGCCAGCTCAGGCGCCGCTGGCACCAGCGGTACCGCCGGCTCTGTCGGATCCAGCGGCACCGGGTCCGTCGGCACCGGAACCTCCGGCGCAACCGGCACCGGCGTGAGCGGAACCACCGGAACCGGGACCTCCGGTACATCCACCAGCGGCTTGAGTGGTACGACCGGAACCGGGACCTCCGGCACAACGGGCACCGGCTTATCGGGCACGACCGGAACTGGAACGTCCGGCACAACAGGCACCGGTCTCTCAGGCACCACCGGAACCGGCACGGTTGGAGCGGGATCGGTCGGCACCGGCGCCACTGACGCAACCGGTACGGGTTCTGCGGGCACTGGAACCTCCACCAGCACCCTCCCTGGCGTCGCACCCGGCATCGGTAGCGGAAACCCGTCCGTCGGTACCGGGAACACCACCGGCGCAGTCGGCCTGCAAAGCGGCTCGACCAGCACCGGTAACAACTCCGCCGCCGGCACCAACCAGCCCGGCAATAGCGCTGCGGCACAAAGCGGTACCGCCGTCGGTACCGGGTCAGCCACGGGCGCCAGCAGCGGCGGTAGCGCCGACATCAGCGGAACCAACACCTCCGGCGGAACCGCCAGCGGAACCATCGGCGCAACCGGAACCAATACCACGGGCGCCGGGAGCTCGACCTCCATCGGCTCCACCGGTAGCGGCGCAGGCACCATCGGTGCAACCACCGGCTCCGGTGCCGGAACCTCCGGCTCCGTCGGGACAGGCGCCACCGGCGCTTCGGGCAGCATCGGCTCGACCGGCGCGAGCGGCACCATCGGGTCCACCGGGACTGACACCGCCGGCGCCGCCGGCTCAACAGGCGTCGGAACCGGCACAGGTGTCGGAACCAGTGGCGCCAGCGTCGGAACCAGCGGTGCGAGCGGCACCGGATCGGCCGGGATCAGCGGCGGGTCCAGCGGCACCGGATCGATCGGCAGTGGATTGACCGGCGCCAGCGGCACCGGCTCCTCAGGCGGTATCAACTCCACCGGTACCAGCGCCAACTCCAATCCCGGAACCACCTCCGGTACCGGCGGCTCCGGCTCGGTCACCAGCGGCTCGTCCGGCACCGGCTCGGGTGGCATCACCGGGTCCTCCACCGGCAGCGGTTCGATCACCGGCACCGGGAACAGCGGTTCCATCACTGGCTCCGGAACCAGCGGTAGCACCAGCGGGATCGGCGGCAGCGCCCAGCCCGCCGCCGGTAGCGTCGGTGGAAGCGGCACCAGTGGCGGCACCAGCGGTGGTAGCAGCAGCGGAACCTCTTCCGGCACCGGTGGCTCCTCCGGTGGAGCGGCCGGTAGCAGTGGCTCGGTTTCCGGCGGCGGTGGCAGCTCCGCAGGCTCGGGCGGCGGTTCCGCCGCAGGCAGCGGTGGCAGCGGCTCCGGCGCCTCGGGCGGCAGCGGTGGCAGTGGTCAGTAAACCCGCCTCGCCCAGTATCAGTTAGTTGGATTGAGGAGTTCCCCGGCGGCCCAGGCTGCCGGGGAACTTTTTGCGCCCGCCCGGGCTGATTCCCGCGCGCGCCGCTGAACCCAGCCCTGTGACGTGGATGCCGCCCCTGTGACACGGGCATCGTGCCCGTGCGGGCGACATCATGGTTTTACGACTTCGCCTCTACCTCTCCAGAAGCAGCGCACGGGTAGTCGCTAAAACAAGAGGGGCAACACTCACGTGTTGCCCCTGCGTTGCATCAAATATGTTCAAACAAATCAAGCCGCCTGGTGCACCACGGCTTGCTGCGTCGCTTCTTCTTCCGCCGTCGACTGAATCCGCATCCCGTAGAACGAGCGGTAGACGAAGAACAGTCCCGCACCAAGGAAGCAGAACGCGAGGATCACGCTCGTGTTGCGGTGCCCCTGCTGCGTCATCGCGTGCGAAAGCTCCACCGCGAGCAGGCCGAAGAGCGTCGCGAACTTGATGATCGGGTTCAGCGCCACCGAGCTGGTGTCCTTGAACGGATCGCCCACCGTGTCGCCCACGACGGTCGCCGCGTGCAGAGCTGTGCCTTTTTCGCGCAGCTCCACTTCCACAATCTTCTTGGCGTTGTCCCAGGCCCCGCCGGCATTGGCCATGAAGATCGCCTGGAATAAGCCGAAGATTGCCAGCCCGATCAGGTAAGCGATGAAGAAGAACGGCTCAGCGAACGCCGCCGCCAGCGTGATGAAGAAAACCGTGAGGAAGATATTGAACATGCCCGACTGCGCGTACTTCGTGCAGATTTCGACGACCTTCTGCGAGTCTTCGATCGACGCCTTCTGCGCGCCGTCCAGCTTCATGTGCCGCTTGATGTAAGCGACCGCGCGATACGCGCCGGTGATGACCGCCTGCGTGCTGGCGCCCGTGAACCAGTAGATCACGCCGCCGCCCGCCAGCAACCCGAGGAAGAACGGCGCGTGCATGATCGACAGCAACCGCAGGCTCGCCACGTCGCGCAGCCCGTCTGTCAGCACCATGATGATCGAGAAGATCATCGTCGTCGCGCCCACGACCGCCGTGCCGATGAGCACCGGCTTGGCCGTTGCCTTGAAGGTGTTGCCCGCGCCATCGTTCTCTTCCAGCAGGTGCTTGGCACGCGCGAAGTCGACATCGATCGCAAAGTCGCGCTTCAGTTCCTGCTCGATATTTGGAATCGTCTCGATCAGTGAAAGCTCATAAACCGATTGGGCGTTATCCGTCACCGGCCCGTAGCTGTCGACGGCGATGGTCACCGGCCCCATCCCAAGGAACCCGAACGCGACCAGCCCGAAGGCGAACACCGCCTCCGCCTGCATCAGCATCGCCAGGCCCATCGTCGAGAAACCATAAGCCGCCGCCATCAGCCCGACAATCACGACCGAGCCAATCCAGAACGCAGAGAAGTTTCCGGCCGTTAAACCCGACAGCACGTTCAGCGAAGCTCCGCCTTCGCGGCTGGTTTTCACCACTTCCTTCACGTGCCGCGAGTGCGTGCTGGTGAAGAACGTCGTTACCTCGGGAATCACGGCGCCCGCGAGGGTGCCGCACGAGATGATGCTCGCCAGCTTCCACCACAGCGTCCCATCGCCAATTTCCGGGATCAGGAAGTAGCTCGTCACGTACGTTGCGACGATGGAAATCGCTGACGCCAGCCACACAAGGCTCGTCAGCGGGCGTTCGAAGTTCATGTCGCGAACGTTGCCATAGCGCGCCTTGGCAATGGACTCGTTAATCCAGTACGCCAGCCCCGAGCAGACCACCATCACCAGCCGCATCGCGAAGATCCAGACGAGGAGTTTCACCTGCACGGTGGAGGCTGCGCCTTGAGCGGCGGCGTACTGCTGAGCGCTTGCGGTCTGTGAGGTCACACCCGCGGGCAGATAAAGCGAAGGCGTGATCGCGAGGAGGATAAAGGTAATCAGCGCCACACCCGTCACGCCATACGTCTCAAAGCCATCCGCCGTCGGCCCAACCGAGTCGCCGGCATTGTCGCCCGTGCAGTCCGCGATCACGCCCGGATTGCGCGCGTCGTCTTCCTTCACGTTGAAGACGATCTTCATCAGGTCCGCACCAATGTCGGCGATCTTGGTAAAGATGCCGCCCGCCACGCGGAGGGCAGCGGCGCCGAGCGATTCACCAATGGCGAACCCGATGAAGCAGGAGCCCGCGAGACTGGCTGGCACAAACAGCAGGATCATCAGCATCAGCAGCAACTCGACGCTGATCAGCACCATCCCGATCGACATCCCCGCTTTCAGCGGGATTGAGTAAACGGGATAGGGACGTCCCGCGAGCGACGCCAGCGCCGTCCGTGAATTGGCAAACGTGTTAATACGAATCCCAAACGCGGCCACAGAGTAAGATCCCGCAATCCCCACCAGCGAGAAGAACAGGATCACAATTACGCGAACCGGCGTCGAATAGTGCTGTACTTCCGCCGCCGTCGCCCCCGGTGCTTCCGGGCTCCCTTGCAGGAACCCGAAGTACGCCACCATGATCACCGCGATGAACGCCCACAGCAGCAGGATGAACTTTCCCTGCGTCTGGAGATAAGTTTTGCACGTCGCGTAGATCAGCTCTGACACCTCGAGCATCGAACGGTGCACCGGCAGCGCCTTGAGGTGACGATAAATCATCATCCCAAACACCAGGCCTGCAACACAGACCAGGAACCCTGCAAGCAGAAGGTTGCGGCCGCTGATCCCATGAAATGAGACAGCACGAAGATCGGGAAGAATCAGGTCCGCTTCAGAAGCCCACGCGGGCGCAGCGCTCAAAGACACTGCACCTAAGGCGACGACGGCGCAAAGCGCCCGACGCCACTTCTTAATCAAATCCATTTAACGATCTCCCTTGTGCCGTTAGCCGACGATGCTCTATTGCCACTGTTAAAGTGCGGCAAATTCTAAACGACGAGCGGCAAATTGGCCAAGGGGGCAAATGAACGCGCAACATTCGCCGCCCTGCGCGATGAGAAGCAGGGGAAAACAAGCCAGTTGTTCAGACAAACCCACTGCACGCCCAGGGTTATCGGACGCAGATCGCTCGAAACATCGCGGTGCTCCCCCGAGCAAACCTACAACCCCAACTCTTCCGCCACCCGCCCCTGCATCATCAACTGCGAAAGCGGCATTTGCACCACGATCGGCCCAGGCTCCGTCGCCGCCAGCGGATTGTTCTCCCCACGCCCCAGGTTCGAGTCGATCGCAATGTAATCGTCCGGGGTAATGGTCCCGTCAAAGTTGTAGTCGCCCTTGAACCACCCATCACCCGGCGCGACGTTCTGCCCCAGGTTCGAGTCGATCGACAAGTAGTCATCCGGCGTCACCGCGCCGTTCAGATCCGCATCACCCAGGAACGTATACTTCCCGCAGATTGCCCCAGCCGGAATCGTCTGCCCTGACGCGAACGGGAAATCCGTCGCGCCGACCAACCCGTTATCAAACAGCGCGTGAATCGTCGCGCCGCCGGTGTGCTGGCCCACAGTTGATACGATCCCATGGAGGTTCTCCTCCGGCTCCACCCGATACCCCTGGAACAGCCAGTTGAAGATCTGCTGGAAGTTCCCGTTGCTGACGACAAAGTCATTGTCGTTCAGATCCAGCGTCCCCAGATTGGAGATGCTCAGCGTCCCCGTCCGCAGGCTGCGGTTGCCATCGGCTGAGAAGACCGCTGTCGCGTTGTCCGCGATGTTTAGCGCTGCCACGTGCTGGCTGGCATTAAACGTGAGCGTCCCCGCATTGAGGTTGATCGTCAGGTTAGTGTTGCTCAGGCCCGCGTCCGCGTTCAGCGTGTACGCGCCGCCGTTGAAGTTGACGGTATTGCTGCCGGCGCCCAGCGCGAACGACACCGCCGGTGTGATCGGCCCGTTCAGGTTCAGCACATCATTGTTCGCCGTCCCCATCACCTGCACCGATGTCACGCCCGTGAACGACAGCGTCGTGGCTCCATCGCTCGCCGCCAGGTCGCCCGCGCCAGCGCTGAGCGTGACGCCCGGAATTGAACCATAAAACTCGACAAAGACGGTGCTTCCGCTCTGATATGCGAAGGGGATAACAGGCGACAGCGTTCGCACCGCGCCCGCCGCGATTCCGTTCCCCGCCACGTCTTTCACCTGCCCCGCATTCAGCGAGATCGTGTAGGCGCCGCTGTCCGCCACATTCCACGTCCCGCCCGGAGCGCTGATGCGATACGTCACGACGCGGGTTGCGCCATTGCCCGCCACGTCCGCGGAAATGAACGTCGCATTTGCGCTGAATCCACTCGGGCCGGTGACGGTGATGTCATTGTTGTCAAACGTGGAAGCGTCGACGCCCGATCCCGCATCCGTGTACGTCACGGTGAAGTCAAACGAGCTCGCTCCCGCATTCGGTGTCTCGCTCCCGCCGCTCGGCAGCGGGGCGGTGGCATCCGCTGTGGCGAATGACCAAGCTTGCGCTGCCGCCATCGCGTTGCCGGCAAGATCCTGCGCGCCGATCGACGCCGTGTACGTTTCGATCTCACCCAGCGGATTCGCCGGTGTGAACGTGTACGTCCGCGTCGCCGCGTCATACACGCCGCTCCCCGCAACCGTGTTGTTCTGCGAATCCTTCAGCGTGAACACGATCGTGTTCACCTGCACCGCTTCGCTGAACGTCGCGGTGATCACGCTCCCCACGCTCACATTGCTCGCGCCATTCAGCGGCGTCGTCGCGGTCACCGTCGGCGCCGTGACATCCGCCGTCGTGAACGACCAGTTGTACGGAGCGACGATCGTATTTCCCGCCAGGTCCGCCGCGCCGGAGATGGTCACGGTGTACGTCGTGCTCCCGCTCAGCGCCGCAGTCGGTGTAAACGTCACCGTCTTCGTGTTCACGTCATACGCGACGCTGCCGGCAATCGTGTTGTTCCCCGCATCCTTCACAACAAGCGAAATCGTGTTCTGCTGCACCGCTTCACTAAACGTTGCGCTGATCGTCGCCCCCAGCGCCACGGTTGCAGCACCGCTCGCCGGGGAAGTCCCAGTCACCGTGGGCGCCGTAAAGTCGCCGGTGGTGAACGACCAGGTTGAAGCCGCGCCCATCGCGTTCCCCGCCGCATCTTGCGCGCCGCTAACGGTCGCTGTGTAGGTCGTAGACTCACTGAGCGGCGCCGAAGGCGTAAACGTCGCCGTCTTGGTTCCCGCATCGTACGCGATCGTCCCCGGCACCGCGTTATTGCCGGCATCTTTGAGCACGAACAGGATCGAATTCTGCTGGACCGATTCACTGAATGTAGCGGTGATGGTCGAGCCCACGGGCACATTCCCAGCCCCGCTGGACGGCGCTCTTACGGTCACGGTGGGTGCTGTGAAATCCCCCGTGCTGAACGACCACGTCGCGCCCGCGGTCATCGCGTTGCCGGAAAGGTCCTGCGCCCCGCTCACGGTCGCCGTGTAGCTCGCTAACTCGCTCAGCGCAGCCGAAGGCGTAAAAGTCGCAGTTTTGGTGAGGGCATCGTAGGCGACGGTGCCCGCCACAACATTGTTCCCCGCGTCTTTCAGCACGAAGGCAATCGTGTTCTGCTGCACCGCCTCGCTGAAGGTAGCGGTAACGGTTGATCCCACCGCCACATTGTTCGCACCATTCGCCGGCGTCCTCGCGGTCACCGTCGGCGGCGTTAGATCGGCGGTCGTGAACGACCAGTTCGTCGCCGCGCTCATTGTGTTGCCCGCGACATCCTTCGCCCCGCTAACCGTCGCCGTGTACGTGGTCGACTGGTTCAGCGGATTTGTTGGCGTAAAGGTCGCGGTCTTCGTTCCCGCATCGTACGTGATCGTCCCTGCGACGCTGTTGTTCGCCCCATCTTTCACCACGAACGAGATGGTGTTTTGCTGCACCGCCTCGCTGAATGTGGCCGTCATCACACTCGACGGCGAGACGTTGGTCGCGCCGTTGACCGGCGAAGTTCCCGTCACCGCAGGCGGCGTCGTATCCACCGCCGCCGTGCTGAACGACCAGCTCGTCGACCCCGCCATCGTGTTGCCCGACAGGTCCTTCGCGCCCGTGATCGTCGCGGTGTACGTCGTCGAGCCGCTCAGCGCGCTCGCCGGCGTAAACGTTGCCACGTTCGTGGAGCTGTTGTAGCTCACCGTTCCCGGCACGTTGTTGTTCGCCGCGTCCTTCAGCGTGAAGTTGATCGTCCCCTGCTGAACCGCCTCGTTGAACGTGGCGGTGATGTTGCTGTTCACGGCGACATTCGTCGCGGCGCTCGCCGGTGACGTCGGCGCAACCGTCGGCGGCGTTGTGTCGACGGCACCGACGTTGTAAATCACATCCACCCAATAGTTCGTCGCGTGGAACGACTGGTTGGGGAACAGCATCACGTTTGTGTAGCGATACAGCCCGTTCCCGCCCGAAGCCACATCCGCCAGCACGTGCAGATACCGGCTGTCGTATTGTCGATCAAAGTACGATGGATCCGCCGAATAACCCGTGTCCGTGCGATACCCCGCCACATAGGTTGTCCCCGCCGTGATCGCGATCGGCGACGAGAACGTCAGCGTCTGCCAACCCGACGCCGTCTCGTTCTGGAACGTCCCAATCGCCAGCACCGACCCCGTGCTCGTATACAGCACACCTTCATGCGATCCGGTATTCTGCGCATCCTTCCAGAACCGCACGCCGCTGATGTAACCGTCGTAATCCGCCTTGAACTTCATCCCCACCACGATCGGGCTGTCCGTCACGTGTACGAACTGCGGCGAGACGTTGTTGTCCCAGATGGTGAACGGCCCATTGCCGGCCGTCGTGAACGTCCAGGTCGTTGTCCCCGCCATCGCGTTCCCCGCGAGATCCTGCGCGCCGGTCATCTTCAGCGTGTAAGTGGCGCCCACGTTCAGCGGAGACGAAGGCGCGAACGTAAAAGTCCGCGTCCCGGCGCTGTAAGTCACCGCGCCCGCTACCGTCTGGCTCAACGCATCGCTGAGCGTGAACGTCGCCGTCGCCGGATTGACATCCTCAGAGAAAGTAACGGTCGGCTTTGCTGTAATGGATATATTCGTTGCGGTGGCGCCCGGCGACTTGTCCGTCACCGTCGGCGCTGTCATATCGCCCGCATAAGAGACTGACACCGCTCCAGCCGATGCCGCGAAGAACGCGTAGTCCACCCCCTTGATCTTCTGCACCGTGTAGCTCACCGCCGACCCGTTCACCGAGATCGCCGAGACATTCTTGTTGTTCCCGCCCACCAGCGGCACCATCGCCTGCAAGCCGGTGGCGCCCACCGCCATGGTGATGTTGAACGTCAGCGCGCCGGTCCCCGCGTTCCACGCATGGTTGCTGAACGATGAGCCGTTGCGCCCGTCCGTCCAGTTCATCAGCGCTGGCGCCGTGATGACCGGGATGTCGTGCGCCTTGGCCGACGCGATCACGTAATCCGAAAGCGTGCTGTTCGGCAAATCCGTGTGCGCGTTGATCGTGAACGCGCCGTAGTAACCCTTGCTGCCCGTGGCATTATCCAGCAGCGTGTTGATGTGGTAAGGCTCCGTCCCGCCGTTCTCGTCGGTGATCTGCGTCGTCGCCTGGTAAACGTCAATCAGCGTGCCGTCCATCTTCGCAAACCGCATCGGCAGGCCGGACCCCGTGAACATGCCCGGACGGTTCGCCACCCAGCTCGACGGCCAGTAGTAATACGTCGTATCCAGCCGCATCCGGTGCGCGAACTCAACCTGCGGCTGCGAATCGTAATCGCTCCAAACAATCGCGTGCGTCCGGTTCGTGCTCGGGGTTGGAATGCTCGTGTACTTCGCGTTGAACGCGTTGATCTCGCTCGTGTATACCGCGTCCAGGTCGTTGTAATCGGTCCAGTTCCGCGGCTGATCGTTCGCGTCCGCCACTTCAATGTGAACCGCCGGGTCAAACCCCAGCGCCTGGTAGAACGCCGCGGTCAAATCGGTGATCGAACCCACCCCAGGGTACATGTAAGATGAGCCGCGGATCGGCAGCCCGTCCGCATTCCCGCTCGAAAGGTAATCGCTCCACCGAAACGCCGTCCCGCCGTAGTTGTGATCATCCCCCGTCATGATCACCATCGACTTCTTCCCGTTGGGGAAGTACCAGAAGCGCGGCAGCGGCATGGTCGTCGCCGTCATCTGGTTGATCATGTTCGCCAGCAAGCGCTGCTGCTCATCCGCCTGCGGAATCTGCACCTTCGTCAGATCCACCCAGTCGGTTGAAGGGGTCCCGCCATAGAACAGATCGTCGGAACGGATCGGTGTCTGCCCATCGCGCTCCTGCCCTGACCACGCCGGGTTCCCCTGGCGCGTCTGAATGATGCTCTTGGCTAGATCGTACGTAAACGCCGCCGCTTGCCCGCCGTTGGATCCCACATTGCGGATGCTGATCGCCGGATTTCCAATCGCCGTCGTCGAGTTCGAGAACAAGTCCGCCAGCTTTGTCGCGCCATTGAGCGTGTAGCGGTCGGCGGTCCCGTGGTACTGCATGGAGTCGGAAGTGATCCCGCCGCCAATGGTCGTCGACGTGTCCACCGACACATACGTGTCGTTGATCGTCGCCCCCGTCGCCGTCAACCCCAGTAAGCTAGCGAGCTGCGCATCGGGGCGCATTGCGATCAGCTTCCCGCCGTCGTTGGTCACCCAATCCGTCAGCATCGTCGCCTGCGCTGCTGTCAGGGTCCCCTCGCCCAGGATCACGGCCTTGTAGTTCTGAAGCGTCGCCGCCGTCACCGTCGACAGCCGCGCCGTCGCAAACTCGTTCAGACCCTCCGCCCGCAGGATCTCGGCGTAGTAGTTCGTGTACGGGTTTGCGCTCCGCGTGATGACCAGGATCGGCCCGCCGGGGCCCGAGTTGGGATCGGGGGCGGTCGTGAAGCTGAATGTGTAGTTGCTCGCCAGCGTGCCGCTCGACGAATCCAGCACCCCCGACGCCCCGCCTACCACCTTCACGTTGTACGTATGTCCATACGCCAGCGGCGAGTTTGAGTCGATCGTCGCCGTGAAACTATTGGCATTGTAGCTGATCCGCGAGGCAACCGGCGTGTTGTTGTCCAGAAGCTGAAGCGTTGAACTCGTCAGCGACGCCTGCTGCATGCTGCTGGCGAAAGTCACCCCCACGTGCGTGTTCACCCCCACCCCAATCCCCAGATTATTTGGCGACACGCTCGCCACCGCCGCCATCAGCGCGCGACGCTCTAAGTGCTCTATGTGCAATCCCTTACGACGCTTCCTTG
>DASVUC010000004.1:0-12020 GCA_036387255.1 Tepidisphaeraceae bacterium
TGGCACGCTCACCGCGTCAAACCCGTTGTCCATTCGATTGCTCAGCGCCACGACCACGCTGCGATCGCGCTCATAAACAAGCGCTTCCTTGTCAGTCGTCGTGCCCGAGGTCACGTTCCGAGGCGTGTAATTGCCGGTGCCGTAGCGGTTGCGAATGTCGACCAGCGTCGTGATGTACTTGTTGTTGGCGTTCGGCCCGCCCAGCGCATCGCCGCGCCCTTGCTGCGGAAAGTTGTCCCCGCGCGTGCCAAACTCATTGCCGTTGTAGTAGACAATCGCATTCCCCGGCCGCAGCAGCGTGTATGCATGCGCCACGTTGCTCAGGTAAGGCGGCGAGCCCGCTGAATCATGGCTCTGCACAAACGCCACGCCCTGCGATCCGTCATTGGCAAAACCGTCCTGGCCATCAAAGCTCGATTCCTTGACGTTCCGCCAGTCGTTCTGCAACCCGTTCCCCGACAGGTTGTATTGCATCGCGTAAAACAGCGCGAAGTCTAGCGTGTCGCGATTGCCCCCCACCGTATCCAACGGCTGCTGGTTGATGTCCTGCCGAACCCGGGTTGCAAGGTTCGACCAGTTGCTGTCGAAGTTCTCGCCAAAGCTCCACACCTGCTGCCGCGTCTTCCCGTCCAGCAGCGGTGTCTTGATCGCCTTGTAAACCGCCTTGTCCAGGTAGTTCAGCATCCAGGACGGATAGTTCTTCGTCGCATCCAGCCGGAACCCATCCGCGCCCACCTCCTGAATCAGCCACCGCGCATTGCGCATCAGGTAACCGGTCGAACTTTCGGCCACAGGTGTGCCATTGGTGGCGCTCGTCGGCCCAAAGTCGTAAATGATTGAATCGCCGGTGTACGGGTCCTTCGCCGTCACACCCGGCTGCGAGCGATCCGGATAGAACCGGCGATTGGCGCTCGTTGGAACATTCGCCTGCCGCCCGTAAACGGGGTAAGTTCCCGCCGGCAGATTCTGCGAATCCCCCGCGTTGACCGGATTCCGAATAAACTGATTGTTCGCCGACTGATTGATGTCAATCAGGTTCGACAACTGCATGTTTTCGTCGCCGCTGGCGCTGGGATCATGGAAGTCGCCCCAGTTCCCGTTCCCCGTCCCCATGTAGAAGCCGGGATACCCGCCCCCGTCAGTCGCGAATGGATGCCCATTGTCCGAGTTCGACCACTCGGTGAAGCCGTTGTGATTCCAAATCAGATCCAGGTAGGCGCGTCCGTTGGCCTTGTGGATCTCCGAGATCATCTTCTTCAGGCCCGTCTCCGTCCCGTACTGCGTCGGATTTCCCGCCGACCCCAGATCAAAGCGGTTGTAGACGTCGTAGCCCACCGACCCATTGCTCGAATCCGCGCGCCCCGGCGGCGGCGTCCAGAGACCCCCGTACCCCGCCATGAAGTAGTCCGCCATGCGGTACTCCATGGTCTTGTACGAACCATCAAACCATTGAAGAAGCGCCGGAGCCGAAACATTCTGAGCCTGCGCCAAGGATGACACCGCCATCGCGGCGGCTGCACAAACAGCGCGAACTCCAGCCCGGAAACATCGTTGCGGCATTCGAAGATTACGTTGTTGAGCGGCCATCGGTTTGGCTCAGATCTGCTGCGGCGACCAGGATGCTTAACCGTTTAACCACATAGCGGAAGAAACGCAAGCCAAAAATTTCATCGTGCTTTGCCAAATCAAGCGGGCGACGATGGACCATCCATCGCCGCCCGCAAGAACGTAGGCAAATTTAGATTGAGAAAAGCTCAGCCTTCTCAGGAAGGCTCGCCGTTAACCGCTTTACCGCCGACGACGGCGGATGCCCGCCACCGACGCCAGTCCCAGCAGGCCCAGCGAGGCAGGTTCCGGCACCACGAACTGATTGTAGTTCGAGTGCGCAACCGTCTGGAACGAACCGTTGTTGTCAAAGCCCAGGTTCGGGCCCGAGTTGAACGCCTCACTTGGCAGCGACTCATTCGACATGTAGTTCGTGTCCGAGCCGTAGCTGAGGAAGAAGTTCACGGTCTTGGGATTGCCGATGCTCGACAGCGGGATGGCAAACTCCCGGGCCAGCGTGCTGCTGTTGCTCGTCTGGTCCCCTTGGAAATTCATGAAGTTCAGCGTGCCGCTCGTAAGTTCGAACGAGACGGTGCCGAACGATCCGATGACGATGCCGTAATCAGGCAGCACCGGGAATGAATCATCCACGTCCCGCGTGAGATTCGTCAGCAAATTGCGCCCGGGATCAGACGTGTCGTTCATCTGCGCGTCGGTGAAGCCACCCAACTTGGTGTCCAGGTGAATCACGACGTTGTCGTTCAGAGAACCACCCGGTTGAAAACCGAGATACAGGTTGGTCGCATCAGAATCGACGTAAAGAATTCCGGCGCCGAGGGTGCCGCCGAAGCCGGACCCACCGCCGGTGTAGCTGGTGCTGTACTCACCTGCGGTGATGATACCGTCATCCGCGAACGTGCTCGTGCCAAACGTGGCGTCGGTCTGACTGCTGATCAGTCCGCCGGAAGCGGCTGTGCTCAGCACGGCGACCACGGCCACCGCAAGGCTTTTGTTCCAAAAACGCATTACACTCTCCCGAAATGGCTTCCACAGCGGTCAGTAAAGCGACCCGAGGTGCCCTCCCGGTGTTAAACGCTTTACCAATCCATCACACTTCTACCGCTGAAATGAACGATGCGTGCAGAAATGGGTGGAGACGTCCTGTAAAAAATACATTCCAGCGGCACAATGTCAAGAAAAACCGACGGAATTCACAAACCTTACGCAAACTCACCCGCAGAAGTTCGCTCCACAGCGGACAACACATTTACTGTTGCTTTTGTTTATCACGGCGTTAAACTGGTTCAACAAACGAGTTATACCCTTTACGGGGACTGCATGAGCAGCGATCTTTCCACCGGCGTAACCCCCTCCCTCGACGCCGCGCCGCGACCACGTAAGAGTCGCACCCCACGCGCAACGGCGGATGCCAAAACGTCTAAACCGGTGAACCTGCGCGATGTCGCCAAAATGGCCGGCGTTTCCGTCGCTACCGTCTCGATGGTCATCAACGACAACCCCCGCATCAGCCGCGCCACCCACATGAAGGTGCAGCGCCTGATCGACCGCCTCGGGTACCGCCCCAACCGCCTCGCCCAGAGCCTCTCAAGCAAATACACGCAGGTTCTCGCAATCCTTCTGCCCGCTCTTCGCCACGCCTTCGCCGATGCCTACTTCGGCGAATTGATCAGCGGCGTCTGCGACCGCGCCGGTAAGATGGGTTACAAGGTCATTCTCGAGCAGGCCAAGCCTGAGTTCGTTAAAGGCCGCCAGCACATCGAAATCTTCGAGCGCCGTTACGTCGACGGCATCCTCGCCCTCGGCTGCAACGACCGCCACCACTTCCTCAAAGACTTCTCCGACGGCCGCTACCCGCTGGTCGTGGTCGACAACGTCTTCTCGCAGTGGAAGCTCGATTACGTTGTCTGCGACTATCGCTCCGGCGCGGACCAGGTCATGAACTACCTGCTCCAGCTCGGCCATCGCCAAATCGGTCTCATCAACGCCGCCCCCGAGATCCGCACCGCCCGCGAAGTCCGTGACGTCTATCAAGCCAAGCTCCAGGCGCTCGGCGTCACACCTCCCGAGACGTTGATGCACGATGGCAAGTTTACCGAGGAAGGCGGCGCAGCCGCCGCCGAAGCGATTCTCGCCAAACATCCTGATGTCACCGCGCTGTTCGCCGGAAATGACAAGATGGCCCTTGGCGCCTTACATCACCTCACTCGCCAGGGCATCCGCGTGCCGCAGGACATCTCCGTCATCGGCTTTGACGATCTGAAGCACGCCAGCTTCATCACGCCGTCGCTGACCACCGTTCACCTGCCGCTCTACGAAGTCGGCGCACTCGCCTGCGAAAAGCTGATCGAGCGCGTCCACGGCAATGTCGACAAGATCGCCGAAACCTTGCCCACGCACCTGGTCATGCGAGAATCCACAGGCTTGGCCAAAACAGTCTCCGCCACCGAACCGGCATCCAGCACCAACTAAACACCGACGTGATCTGAAATCTGAATCTGAAATCTGAAATCTAAAATCTCGACTCTTGAAATCTCAAATCTCAAATCTCCAATCTTCAACCCCTATGACCCACCGCAATCTGCGACGCCGCGCACGGTTGTTCGGCCTGACGAACCTACTGCTCCTCTCCCTCTGCTGCTCCTTCGCCGCGGCGCAAAAGCCCGGCGAGCGCCTGCCCGACGGCAACTACGCCGTCAGCTTTGAATTCAAACCCCCGGGCTCCCCCACCAGCGTCAACGTCGCCGGTGACTTCAACAACTGGGACAAATCCGCCACCCCGCTCACCCGCGCCGATGACGGCGCCTGGCGCGCCACCGTTCCCATGAGCGAAGGCATCCACCACTACAAGTTCGTCGTCGACAACGACAACTGGACCCCCGATCCCAACGCCGACCCTTCTCTCAACGAACCCGACAACCACGGCGGTGTAAACAGCGGCATCTTCGCCGGCCCCGACGGCCGAAAGCTCCCCAAAGCCGAACCCAACGCCATCCGCATGGAAGCCGTGCATCACGACGTAAGCGATCTCCGCGACCGCAACGTCGTCTCCAAAAACCTCCTGCTCCTCGGCATCCGCACACAAGCCAACGACGTCCAGCAAGTCATCGCCCACATCACCGGTAAAAACGCTTCCGAATCCCGCGACTACCCCCTCGCCAAAACCTCCTCCCAATACGGCTTCGATCGCTTCGGCGGCTTAATCCAAACCGATGCCGACACCGTCGACTACTCCTTTGAACTGATCGACGGCTCCGCAAAGCAAACCGTCGAGAAGCAGTCCGTCCAAATGACGCCGAAGTTCGTCACCCCCGACTGGGCCAAACACGCCGTCTGGTACCAGATCTTCCCCGAGCGCTTCCGCAACGGCGATCCCTCCAACGACCCTGGCGACAAAGACTACGAACGCAAAATCAAGTGGACCACCAACTGGTGGAAAGCCCAACAAGGCGAAGCCCCCGGCGACGAAAACTTCTACAAGGGCGTCGGGAACGTCTGGAAACGCCGCTACGGCGGCGACATCCAGGGCCTGAAGTGGGCGCTCCCCTACATGCGCGAAGTCGGTATCAACGCCATCTACCTCAACCCCATCTTCGAAGCCGATTCGATGCACAAGTACGATGCATCCGACTACCGCCACATCGACGACAACTTCGGCGTCAAAGGCGACCTCGCCGAACTGCAAGGCGAAACCGAAGATCCCTCCACCTGGAAGTGGTCCAAGAGCGATAAGCTGTTCCTCGACTTCGTCGCCGAAGCCCACAAGCAGGGCTTCAAGGTCATCATCGACGGCGTCTTCAACCACGTCGGCCGCAGCCACTACGCCTTCCAGGACGTGCTGAAAAACGGCAAAAGCAGCAAGTACGCCGACTGGTTCGACGTCCGCGACTGGAACCCGCCCATCAAGTACATCTCCTGGGACAAAGGCGCCGACGCCACCGACGACGGCGCGCTCCCCGTCTTCAAGAAAGATCCGCAGCTCGGTCTCGTCCACGGCCCGCGCGAGCACATCTTCGCGATCACCAAGCGCTGGCTCGCCCCCGACGGCGATCCCTCCCAAGGTGTCGACGGCTGGCGCCTCGACGTCCCCGGCGACATTCCCCACCCCTTCTGGATCGAGTGGCGCAAGATCGTCAAAGAAGCTCATCCCGATGCCTACATCTCCGGCGAAATCTGGACCTGGTCGCAGCCCTGGCTCCAGGGCGATCAGTTCGACGCCGTCATGAACTACCGCTTCACTGAGCCCGTCCAGCAGTTCTTCGTCAATCAGAAGACCGCCATCTCCCCCAGCACCTTCGCGCAGCGCATGCTTGAAGTGGCCTACAACTATCCCTTCCAGGTTTCGCTGGCGCAGATGAACCTCTTCGACAGCCACGACACCGACCGCTTCGCGTCGATGTTCGTGAACCCCGATCTCGGCTTCGACACCTCCAACCGCATCCAGGACAACAACCCGAAGTACAACCCCGCCAAGCCCACGCCGCTCCACTTCAAGCGCATGCAGCAGGCGGCGAAGTTCCAGATGGCCTACGTCGGCGCGCCGATGATCTACTACGGCGATGAAGTCGGCATGTGCGGCCCTGACGATCCCAGCAACCGCCAGCCGATGATCTGGCGCGATCTTGAGCCGTACGAAGATCCACAGGTCAAGTTCAATCCCCAGGTCTTTGAAACGTATCGCCGGGGCATCGCTGCGCGCCAGCTCCTCCCCGCGCTTCAGCTAGGCTTCTTCACCCCCATCCTTACCGACGACAAAAGCGCCATCTTCGCCTTCGAGCGCGAGCTCGGCGATCAGCGCGTCTACGTCGTCCTCAATCGCAGCAACGAAAAACGCCACGTGACACTTCACGTCCAGGGAACCGGCTTCGTCGACTACCTCGATCCCGCCTCGACGGATCTTCTCGCTCCGTCGCAAGATCCGCAGTCCCGCACAGCCCTGAAGCTCAAGGAGAACGCCACGGTCATCCACGCCGAAAACGGAAGCTGCACAGTGGATCTGCCCCCCTACGGCGTGATGTTCCTCAGTTCCCGGAGCACTCAGCCATGACCATCGCCAGCGCCGTCCGAAAACTCCTCGCGCTGGCCGCGCTGCTCATCGTCGTCTGGGCCTTCTTCGACGTCGGCCGCCGCGTCGTCGTCCGCTGGTCCAGCAAACACGAGCGCCCCATCCAGCTCACCGTCGTCCACTGGGGCGAGCAAGCCGAAGATTCCATCGTCGACGCCCTCGTCCAGCGCTATCAGCGGGAAAACCCCCACGTCCAGATCAACCGCATCAATCCCGGCGCCACGGATTTCCGCTCCAAGCTCAAGACCATGCTCGCCGCGGGAACGCCGCCGGACGTCTTCTACCTTCCCCCCGATTCCTTCCCCGAGCTCGCCAGCCTCAAGCTCGTCCATCCGCTCGATGATTACATCAAGAAGGACATCGATGCCGGCGGCGCAAAGACCAAGGCGCTGTACGACGACTTCTTCCCGATCGTGATGGACGCGTACCGCTACGATGCAGCCACCGGAAAAGTGGGCACCGGACCGCTGTACGGCCTGCCCAAGGGCTTCACGACCGCGGTCATGTACGTCAACCTCGATCTCTTCCAGCAAGCCGGCGTGAATGTTCCCTATGACGGCTGGACCTGGGACGACTTTGAAGTCGCGTGCAGGAAGATCGCCGCCCTCAGTCAGACGCCCCAGTACGTCGGCCGCCGCATCTACGGCGCCAGCTTCGACTTCTGGCCCGACACCCTCCGCCAGGTCCTCTGGAGCTTCGGCGGCGACTACTTCGGCCCCGGCGGCTTCCGCGACGTCACCCTCGACGAGCCCGGCGCCCAGGAAGCAATGGAATTCATCCGCCGCCTCCGCTTCGTCGACAAGACCGTCTACAACAACACCGGCGTCTCCACCGAGGGCAAGCAGGAGTTCTACACCGGAAACATCGGCTGCATCGGCCCCTACGGCCGCTGGATGACCCCGCGCTACGCCAGCATCAGCAACTTCCGCTGGGATGTCGTCCCCGTCCCCTACAAGCGCAAGCAGGACCGCGCCAGCTTGATGTTCTACACCGCGTGGACCATGAGCGCGAAAACCCGCCACCCCGACGAGTCCTTCAAGCTCATCAAGTTCCTGTGCGCCGGACCCGGGGCGGTGGATCAGTCGCGCCTCGGACTGGAAATCCCGCCGCTCAAGAGCATCGCGTTCAGCCCCGACTTCCTCGAGCCGCCCGGGATCCCCAGGTATCACGCAAAGACTTTCCTCGACCAGATCCCCTCGATCCGTCTTCAGCAACTCCCGCGCGATGCCGAGTTCTGGACCCGTCTCGTTGATGACAAAAGCAAGCAGGCGCTCGCTCTGAATGAAGTCACCACGATGCAGAACGCCAAGGACATCGAGCAGCTCTGGCTCAACGAGCTCAACTCCCCACTCCGCAAGGATGAGTTCAAGCCCATGCGCTGGGACCTTGTTGTCTTCACCACCATCGCAGTGCTGGCTGCACTGGTGACCCTCCTCTGGATCCGCGCCCGCCGTGAAAAGCTCGGCCCACTCGATCGCGCCACCGAACGCACCGGCTACCTCTTCATCCTCCCGTGGCTCATCGGCTTCATCGCCCTCAGCCTCGGGCCCATGGTCGTCTCGCTCCTGCTCAGCTTCTCCAAGTGGAGCGGCATGGCCCCTATGGGCGAAGCGCTCAGCGTCGGCGGCGCCAACTACCGCGAGCTCGTCGCGCGCGATCCCAAGTTCTACCAATCCCTCAAGGTCACCATCTGTTACGTCGCCCTCGCGGTGCCCTTGGCGCAGATCACCGCCATCGCCGTGGCCATGCTCATGAACGTGCGCGTGCGCGGTATCGCCGTCTACCGCACCGTCTTCTTCATCCCCTCCCTCATCGTCGCCAGCGTCGTCGGCGCCGTCATGTGGCGCCAGATGTACAACAACGAGTACGGCATGGTGAACGCCCTGCTCCGCCCCCTGCTCCACCCCTTCGGCACAACACCCCCCGACTGGCTCGGCCGCGACGCCCGCTACTGGGCCATCCCCGCCTTCGTCCTCATGAGCGTCTGGGGTGTCGGCGGCGCGATGATCCTCTACCTCGCCGGCCTCAAAGGCATCCCCGTCTCCCTCTACGAAGCCGCTACCATCGACGGCGCCGGACGGACGCGCCAGTTCTGGAACGTCACCCTCCCCATGCTCTCCCCGCTCATCTTCTACAACGTCGTCATGGGCATCATCGGCAGCTTCCAGGTCTTCGTCCAGGCCATGGTCATGACCGACGGCGGACCCAATGACTTCACGCTCTTCTACGTCCTTCAGCTCTACCGCCAGGCGTTCGTCTTCCACAACATGGGCTACGCCTCCGCCATGGCCTGGGTCCTCTTCCTCATCCTCCTCGGCCTCACCGTTCTGGTCTTCCGCGGCTCAAAGAATCTCGTGTATTACGAAGGATTAAAGGCGTGACGATCGTCCAAACACCACCCGCAGGATCAACCGGCATGGGCCAGAGCCCACGCCCCGTGATTCCCGCGCAGACAGATCCCCGGCGGCCCAAGTACCGCTCCATGGAGCAGACCTCGCGCCTCGAAAAAATCACCGCCTACACCCTGCTCATCGTCGGCTCGCTCATCTTCCTGATCCCCTTCTACTTCGTCATCAACGCCTCTTTCAAAACCGAAGCGCAAGTCAACGCCGGCGATTTCATCCGCCCCCCCGCCAAGGCTTCCGAGGTGCACGTCGGCAACTACCCGCGCTCACTCGCGCCCGACAAGATGGACTTCTGGCCCGCCCTCTCCAACACCGTCGTCATCACCACCCTCTGCGTCATCGGTCAGGTCGTCTCGTGCAGCCTCGTCGGCTTCGGCTTCGCACGCTTCCGCTTCCGCGGGCGCGGACTCCTCTTCATGATCATGCTCTCCACCATGATGCTCCCCGCCCAGGTCGTGATGATCCCCGTCTTCATCCTCTTCCGAACTCTCGGCATGATCGACACCTTCTGGCCCCTGATCATCCCGATGTGGCTCGCATCCCCCTTCTATGTCTTCATGTTCCGCCAGTTCTTCGCCCAGATCCCGGAAGAGCTACTCGAAGCCGCCCGCATCGACGGCGCCAGCAACTGGCGCGTCTACTGGCAGCTCATGCTCCCCCTCTCCACGCCGGTCATCGCCATCGTCGCCATCTACACTTTCCTCGCCGCGTGGAACGACTTTCTCGGCCCCCTCATCTACCTCAACTCCCCCGAAAACCGCACCCTCGCCCTCGCCCTCAACGCCTTCCGCGGCGAGTACGGCATCAGCGATGTCCACCTCCTCATGGCCGCCAGCGTCGTCACCATGCTCCCCTGCATTGTTCTCTTCTTCGCCGCCCAACGCTACTTCGTCGAAAGCGTTGCCATGACCGGATTGAAGAGCTGACCAGCAGTAGAAACTCGACCCGGCGCCCCCTAAACCAACACCCCTGCCGCCACCCTCTCCGGCGCTTTTGGCTTCCGCGACCCCGTCCCCACCCCGCTCGTCACCGCCACCGGCGCCGCAGGCCGCCTCTCCGCACTCACCCCATCGACCTCGTCCTCCACCCCCACCACCCGCTGCCGCGCGACCGGCGCATCATAAACCGACAACCCCATATTCGAATCCACCGCCAGCAAATCCTCCGTCGTCACCACGCCGTCGAGGTTCATGTCCCCTTCCCAGAACGCATGCCCCTCCTTCCCCATCTTCGCCATCACGATCTCCCGATCCTGGCCCGTCACCGTGCCATCCAGATCCGCATCCCCAAAAATCGTGTACTTGCCGACGATCGTGGTCGCATCGATCCCCATCCCATCCCACTCCTCCAGCCCCAGCGCACTTGGATCGAACAGCGTCAAAAACGCCGTCCCCTCCCGCGCCCGTATCGAGCTCGAAGTGATCCCCGTCAACGGCACCGAAAACCCAAATCCGCTGATCACCCAATCCTGCACCGCCGCCAGCGGATTCACCCCGGGCCCAAAATCCAAAATTAGATCGCTCACCCCAATATCCATCACACCCCCCGCTTTGATCCCCAGGTCTTTCGTCATCAGATAAGACTGCACCGGCCCGGACATCGCCACGCGCCCATTCGCCGCCACGTGCAGAAACTCCAGTCGCTCACTCCCTTCAAAGACCACCGCCGCCCCGCTCCCCACTTCCACACCCACGCGCGCCGTCCCCGCCCCCAGATCACCCTCCACGTGCAGCGTTCCCCCCGCCACGTAAAGCGTGTTCAACCCCGGCCCGCTCTCAAACGTCACCGGAATCTCCCCCACATCGTTCACATAAAGCGTGTCATTCCCGCTCATCGACTGCACATGGATCCGAGACACCGCGCTTGCCGAATAACTCACCACCGTCCCATTCAGCGCCGCATAGAGCACCTCTCCACTCTGCCACAGCGACACCAGGTCGCTCGCGCCCCGTCCCGTCACCACCAGCGTCCCAGAGCCATCAAGCGCCGCGAAGCTCGTGTCGATCTTCCCCGCTGTCACCGCCGAAGCCGCCGACTCCACCCCCACCGCGTTCACCGCCGTCACGCGGTAATACCACGTGCGGTTGTCCACCCCCGCATCCAGAAACTCCAACCCCGCCGTCTCCCCTATCCGGTGCGCCGCATCCATCGCGAACACCGGCGCATCGCTCCGGTACACGTTGTAATGATCGATCAGCCACGGCGCATCGTAGCTCCACCCGATGTGAACCGTTCCCCCCGTCGTCCACGCATTTAGCCCCGTCACCCCCGCCGGCATCACCGTTCCCTTCCCCGCGGCCGACGCCGCCGATGCAATCCCCGCCACGTTCACCGCTTTCACAAAATAGTAATACGTCGCCGCCGGATCCTCCACATGATCCGAGAAAAACGCCCGGTTGTTTGATCCCCGCAGCACCGCGTTCGCGAAATTTGCTGTGGCCCCGCGGTAGAAGTCGTAATGATCCACCGCCGACCCATCATCCATATAGAACGTGATGTCCAGATCGCTCGGCCCCGACACCGATGCCACCACCTCAAACGGCGTCGTCGGAATCGTGTTCGTCCCGTCCAGGTTCGAAGCCGTCGACTCCGACCCTGCCGCGTTCACCGCCGTCACGCGATAGAAGTACCGCACCCCCGGCTCAACCGTCTCATCTTCAAACGCAAGCGCACCCGTCGATCCCACCCGATGCGCCACATCCAGCGGAATTGCCCGCGACGTGCTGCGATAAATGTTGTAATGATCCACGTACTGCGGATCCGCATCGCTCCACGACAGCGCGATCGCGTTGATCTTCGACGGCAGCGCCACCAGGATCGCAGGCGGCGTCACAGCAAGCGTCGCGCCCGCCGCTAAATTCGAATACTCCGACTGCGCCGCGCTCCCAATCGCCACCACGCGATAGCTGTACGAAACCTGCGGCGACAACCCGCCGTCCACAAAGCTCCAGCTGTTCGGATTCAGCAGCGCGATCGGCTGATACGCC
>DASVUC010000005.1:0-13031 GCA_036387255.1 Tepidisphaeraceae bacterium
CCTGGCCCGCGCATTCCTCGGCGCCGGGTACGTCGACGAGGCGGCCGACACGCTGCGCGAGCTGATCAACGCGTATCAGCTCAAGGGCGACGCCAAGAGCATCGAGATGTATTACTACTACGGCCGAACGCTTGAGCAGCAGGGGGATACGGCTGGGGCGCTCAAGGCGTACAGCCAGGTGGCACAGTGGAATTTCAACTACGGCGACGTGCAGCAGCGCATTAAGAAGCTGCGCGGTATTGCAGCGCCCAAGCCCGCCGGTGGGGGGGATGCGGTGTAGGTTCTTGCAATCACAGCGTGCCAAAAGCGGGGCCGCTAACGTCGATCCCCCGTGCGGACGCTGGACAATTGGTTCGACATTACTATGCTACTGAACCCCTCGCACAAGGTTGCGAGGCGTCTTGATTCAGGAGAAATGAAGTGGCCCATTCGCTATCAGCCAAGAAGCGCGTTCGTCAGACTGCCAAGCGCCGGGCGCGCAATCGCGCTCGCAAGGAAACGATCAAGGACGAGGTGAAGACGTTCCTCTCGGCCGTCACGCACGGCGACTTTGCCAAGGCGGGCGAGGAGCTGAAGAAGGTGACGCGCGTGCTCGATCGCGTTGCCGGTAAGGGAACAATTCACAAGAACGCCGCCGCCCGCAAGCGCAGCCGGCTCACCAAGCGCATGAACGCCGCCAAGGCCAAGGCCGGCGCCGGTACCACTGGGAAATCTTAAACCACTGGCCGCCACAATTTGATGATCAACTGCGGCCCTTATCCGGGCCGCTTTTTTTTGCCTCATACTTCAGGGAAATCAGGAGCCTGTCATGTCCGAAGCCACCGTCATGGAAAAGATCGTTTCACTCTGCAAACGGCGCGGGTTTGTCTATCCCGCGTCCGAGATCTACGGCGGCTTGAACGGCTTCTGGGATTATGGGCCTCTTGGTGTGCTGCTCAAGAACAACATCCGCGACTCCTGGTGGCGCGCGATGGTCGAGTGCCCGCCGATCGGACCGGATGGTCACCCGATCGACATGGTCGGCATCGACACCGCGATCATCCAGAATCCCAAGGCGTGGGTCGCCTCCGGTCACGTAGGGGGGTTCAGTGATCCGATGGTCGACGACCGCGAGAGCAAACAGCGCTACCGCGCGGACCACGTGATGGTGTATGTGCCCAAGGACGGGCAGGGAAATGCTTTCGCGTTTCTCCCTGGCGATGGAGAAGCTGCCGAGAAGAAGATCAAGCGCGAAGCGCGCAAAAACCCCGCTGACTACGAAGTCGTCCCCCTGACGAAACTTCCGCTGGACCAGTTCGGCAACATCGTCGCCCCCGCAACCAAGACGCCCGGGACGCTCACCGAGCCGCGCGCGTTCAACCTGATGTTCGTCACCTACGTCGGCGCGATTCAGGATGAAGATTCCAAGAGCTATCTCCGCCCCGAAACCGCGCAAGGCATCTTCCTGAATTACAAAAACGTGGTCGATACAACCCGCGTGAAGATGCCCTTTGGCGTCGCCCAGATCGGCAAATCCTTCCGCAACGAAGTGACGCCGCGCAACTTCATCTTCCGCTCCCGCGAGTTTGAGCAGATGGAGATGGAGTTCTTCTGTCATCCGGATGAAGCGCGAACTTGGTACGAGTTCTGGACCCAGGAGCGCATGCGCTGGTGGCAATCAATCGGGGTGAGCAAGGAAAATCTCCGCCTGCGCGAGCACGAGAAGGACGAGCTTTCGCACTATTCCAAGATGACCGTCGACATCGAGTACAAGTATCCCTTCACCGCACCGGACTACGGCGAACTCGAGGGGATTGCCCATCGCGGGTGCTTTGATCTAACGCAGCACCAGACCCACTCCGGCCAGAAGCTCGATTACTTCGATCAGGAACTCCAACTCAAGCTGAAAGAGCAGGGGGCTTCACCTGAAGAAATCAAAGCCAAGAGCCGCTACATCCCCAATGTGATCGAGCCGGCTAGCGGTTTGACGCGAGCCGTGCTGCTCCTGCTCTGCGAGGCATATGCTGAAGATGCATCGCGACCCAGCCCGATCTACATGAAGTTCGATCCCAAGATGGCGCCGGTGAAATGCGGCATCTTCCCGCTGGTGAACAAGGACGGAATGCCCGAGGTCGCGGAGAAGCTGTACATGGACCTGCGCACGAAGTTCATGTGCGAGTACGACCCTAAGCAATCCATCGGCAAGCGCTACGCCCGCATGGACGAAATCGGCACGCCTTACTGTGTGACCATCGACGGCGATACGCTGAAGGACCAGACGGTGACGTTGCGTGAGCGGGATTCGCTGAAGCAGGAGCGGATCTCGATCGAGCAGGTGAAGAATTATTTGAGCCAGCGGTTGAATCCGTGAACGCGCCAAGATCTGCCGCAGGGCCTGGAGACTGGTGCCACGTGCCGTAACCGGGACCGACAGCTTCGCGATGAATGATTGGTTGCGTTACAAAAATGGCGGCAAGATGTACTGTCACGCCCCGTCTAAATAGCGAAAACGTCTGCGGCGGCAGGGGGGTGAGGGCCCTTTTATGCTCCGCCTGGAGCGGCCTCACCTCGGGCACCTGTCGCTGGTGCAACCGCGTCATCAGGTTTATGATGATCCCTCAAGCGCTTCTGTTCTGCGCTGGTGTACGAAGGCGTTTGGGCAGTTCTGACGATGTCTTCACAACTCGACATTCTCGCACTCGAGCCTTTCTATGGAGGCGGCCGTCGAGACATGCTCGAGACGGTCATTCGGCTCAGCAGGCACCGTTGGACGCTGCTGAAGCTTCCGCCGCGCCGCATTGAGCGAAGATTGACCGCGGCCGCCCACTGGTTTGCCGAACAACTTTCTCGTCATTGGGTAGGGCGGGTGGATATCCTCTTCACTTCCGAAGCGCTTAACCTCGCCGATTTCTACCGGCTCATGCCGCAGCTTCTGAAGAAGCCGTCGGTGGTTTACTTCCACGCCAACCAGTTGCCGGAAACCACGGACACCAGCTCGAACCCGCTCGATCTGGTGAACCTGAACACCGCCGCCGCCGCGCACGAAACCTGGTTCAACTCGATCTACCACTTGCAGGATTTTCTCCAGCGCGCTTCGAGCCTGGTCCTTCGGCACACGGAGCTCGCGGCTCACAATCCTATTCCCGTGCTGGCCGATAAGACGCAGCTCATGTTCCCACCCGTGGATTTCGGACTCGTCAACGAGATCGGCCAGACGCCCGTGCCACGGAAGAAGCGGGCGCTGTTCGTCGACACACGCGATGCGGACGTTTCACTCCTGAACGCCGCACTGGGAATGCTCAAGAAGCGCGGCGAAAAATTCGAGCTGATCACGGTAGGGCCGGTAGAGGAGTTGTCCAACGAGTTCGCCCGGACCACCCTTCCCGAGGCCGACGAAATTGCCGCGATCAAGGCGATGTACACGTGCGGGATCATGGTCTCCACCAAGCCCAACTGCCCTTGCGATCATCGCGCGATTCGCGCTCTCGCCGCGGGCTGCTGGCCAGCGGTTCCCGCCAATGGGGTCTATCCAGAATTGCTCCCGGAGTCGATCCACGGTGCAACGCTTTACGACGGCTCTCCGGAAGATCTGGCCGCGCGATTACAGGACATCTGGCACCTCGATCCGCCGCAGGGTTACAAGCAGGAATTATCGGAAATACTTCACCGCTACGATCCGATTTCTGCCTGCCGATCCATCGACGAGCGACTCGAGCAGCTCGCCGCCGGGCAGGCGCTGGCGAAATAACCCGCATGTCCGTCGCACGTGGGGCAGGATAGGGATGCCGCAATCAACCGG
Organism: Tepidisphaeraceae bacterium; assembly: GCA_036387255.1. Lineage (GTDB taxonomy): Bacteria > Planctomycetota > Phycisphaerae > Tepidisphaerales > Tepidisphaeraceae > DASVUC01. The sequence goes on from DASVUC010000005.1 coordinate 3,779, forward strand.
TCCGTCGAGAAGTTTGTCCCCCCGCCGGGGCGCTCGTATGGTTCATCAGCAAATCAGGCCATGGACGACGTCGCACCAAGCATCTCGAGCGAGTGGCAGGTCCTTTGGTGGGTGCTCCTGTTCCTCGCGCTGTGGTGGGGCCTCACCATGCTGATCCGACGATACGGCCTCCCGTTCCAGAAGAAGCGTTCGGCTCATCGACACCGCAAGCATCACCGTCACAGTGACCAAGCGCAGACGCCTGACCCGCAAGCGAAGCCACCTGTTTCATAAGGTCTGCTACCCCCCTACGTCCCATAATCTATGTTATGTTAAGTTGAAGGTTCTGCCGGGAAATCACGGGGTTTCCAGCGAGATTGCAGCCATAGCCCCGCCAAAACCCGCGGCCACCGCAACGCTCCTGCGGATGCGCTTCTTCAACGGCTCGTTCGATATGATGATCCGCTGCGCCGGCAACGGTTCAGTTGTTCGCACATTCCCCGGCACGACGCCTTCGCGCTGGGCAATGCAGTTCAGGACAACCGACACAAGCCCGGCCGCGCCAAGACTATGACCCAGGGCGCCCTTGTGCGAGTAGATCGCCGGCGCATGCTTCGCGCCGCCACATTCCGCTTCATAAGCGGCCAGCTCGATCGGATCGTTAGCAACGGTTCCCGTCGCGTGAGCGTGAACGAGATCAACCGGATCACCGGCCACGACGTTTCGGATCATCCTGCGGAGTGTCGCGCCGTTCGGATCAGAGCCCGTGAGATGCGTTGCATCACCACCAAGAGCAACACGATCGATCCGCGCCCAGCGTTCCTTTGACCAATCATCAACACGCGACAGCACAACCGCCGCCGCGGCTTCGCTGACCAGAAACCCGTCCCGAGATTCGTCGAAGGGCCGGCATCCAATCTCTTCCCGCGGAAGCACGCCGAGCCGATCAAAACATCCCAGAAACAGCGGGTGGAGCGACGCCTCTGATGCGACGACCAGCACACGGGAAGACTCGCCTGATCGGATCAACATCACACCGCGAGCCAGCGCCGCTAAGCCGCTCCCGCAAGCGGCCGATAACGTCAATCTTGCCCCGTTACCCAGACGCAGCTCCCGAGCGAGAAAATCAGCAGTCGACGCCAACCCAAATGCGCCCCCCGACCCCCCTGCTACATATGCTGATTCCTGCATGTGTGATAGGGGGGTGATCCAGTCGACAACGGAGCCCTTGCTGGTCCCGACGATCAGCGACATTTGAGGATCAGGTGGAATGGCCGCTAGCGCCTCGCGCGCCGCGAGCAGTGCGAGTTGATCAACGCGTGCTACGGCGCGATCTCGCTCGATTGGCACGCGGGCATGCGTCGTGATGTACTGGCCGTCCAGCAGCGCGTTCCAGGTTGCATGCGCCCCCACACCCAGCGGCGTCACCAGTCCAATTCCCCTGATGGCACATCCCAAACGCATGATTGCCGCCGCGGGCACATCCCGACATGTTTTGATCAGCCCACCGAACCGCTTACGCCGGCGACGATTGCTTCGCGCTCGTACAGGATCGGAATCCGATGCTTTCCGGTATGCGACACGCGCGACAACTTTGGATCCTCCTCGCTCGCCGCGACCCCCCCACCGTCATACGTCCGCCACATCAGCCCAAGGTCCATCACCATCTGATGATCCGTTTCCGGCTTGCGTCCGTAGGTCGTCAGGTAGTTCCCAATCATCGTGCTGTCCGCGCCCGCGAAGAAGATCCAGCTCTGCAGATCGCGCAGGCATACTTCGCGCCCACCGGCGACTTTCAACTCTGCGGTAGGGAGGACAAAGCGAGCAATCGAGATGATCTTCAAGCATTCCATCGGCGGCAGCTTCGGCTGGTCCGCCAGCGGCGTGCCGTGGATCGCGTTGAGGAAGTTGATCGGCATCACGTCCACGCCCAGGTCGCGCAGCGTGAACATCATGTCCAGCCGATCCGCCCAGTCCTCGCCCATGCCGAAGATTCCGCCTGAGCACAGCGATAGCCCCGCCTCCTTGGCGATCTTCAGCGTGTTGACGCGCTCGGAGAACGGGTGCGTGGTGACGATGTTCGGGTAGTGCCGCTCCGATGTTTCGATGTTGTGGTTGATCCGGCGGATGCCGCAGTCATACAGGAACTTCGCCGTCTCCGGCGTCAGCGCGCCCAAAGTCGCGCACGCACGCGTTTTCCCTTCCTTCGCGATCTTCATCATGATCGGCTTGAGCCAATCTTCCAGCTCTCGCCGAGTCGGGCCGCGCCCGCTGTTCACGATGCCGAAGGAATCCGCGCCCACTTCGCCGGCGTGCCAGGCGCTTTGCAGAACCTGCTCGTCGGTGAGCTGCGCCTGCTCCTTCGCAGGGCCTTCATGATGAGCGGATTGCGCGCAGAAGGCGCAGTCCTCACTACACCCCCCTACCTTGGCCGCCACGATGGCGCAGAACTTCACGTCCGGACCCATGAAGCGGGTGCGAATCTTGTTCGCCCAGTAGAACAGGTCATAGATGTCCTCGCCGCTGACGCGCGTCAATTCGATGGCGTCCTCGCGCGAAAGCAACTCGCCCCCGAGCACTCGCTGAGCTAATCCTGCAATCCTGGGCTGCACTTCGACTCCTCATCCTGCCGCGAAATCCGCAGCAATAGGCAGATGTTGTACCGCAGAATCCTCTCACGATGAAGCACCCCAAGGCTGGGCGGCAGATTGTTGTTCGTTGTCACCCAACTCTGCGCGCCTCATCCCTCTCTCCAGACGTAACGTGCCGGGTCGGCGATACCATTCTCCGCGAACCCCTTCAGCCGAAGCTGGCAGGCATCGCACTTGCCGCAGGCGGCGCCGTCTGCCGCAGGATCGTAGCACGTGCTGGTGATCGAGTAGTCGACGCCCAGATCCAATCCCATGCGGATAATCTGCGCCTTGCTCAGTTGAATCAGCGGCGTGTGGATCGTGAGCTTCAGCTTCCCCTCCACACCCGCCTTCGTCGCGAGGTTCGCCATCCGCTCGTATGCGTGAATATACTCCGGCCGGCAATCAGGATACCCCGAATAGTCCAGCGCGTTCACGCCGATGAAAATGTCCTGCGACGCAAGCGTCTCTGCCCACGCCAGCGCAAACGACAGAAAAATCGTGTTCCGCGCGGGAACGTAGGTGATGGGGATCCCTTCGCCCATCGCCTGCACCGCCCGATCTTTGGGCACCTCGAGCGAGTCATCCGTCAGTGCTGATCCGCCGAACAGACGCAGGTCGATCTCCGCGATCACGTGCCGGACAACGTTGAACCGGCTGGCAACCTGGCGGGCACAGTCGAGCTCAAATGCGTGGCGCTGGCCGTACTTGAACGAAAGCGCGTAGGTCTCAAAGCCTTGCCTCTGCGCGATTGCCAGCGTCGTGGCGGAATCGAGCCCGCCACTCAGCAGGCAAACTGCTTTCGCCATCGCCATGGTACTACTCCGTCGCCTGCCAGGTCACCTGCACGGTTGTTCCGCGCTGCGGCGTCGAGTCGATGTGCAACTTCGCATCAATTGCAGCGGCACGATCCGCCATGCTCGTCAATCCAAATCCGCGCGCCGGAGATTCGCCAGCCGAAAAACCGCGTCCGTCGTCTGAAACCGTCATCGAAATACCGCACGCCTCAGTGTACGCAACCGTCACCCGCACGTTCTGTGCATGGGCATGGATTACGGCGTTATGGATCGCCTCCTGCGCGATCCGAAGCAATTCCCCCGCAACGACCTGCTCGACTTTCTGCGGCTCTCCCACAATCTCAAGCCCGATTGGATGCGGGTGCATCTTGCCAAGGCGCGTCACCAGCTCGCGCATGCCGGTGACGAGATCCAGCTCGTGATTCTCCCGCTCCGCTCCTGCCGGGCGCAGCGCCGCGACCGAACGCCGCGCCTCGGCCAGCGAATGCTTGGCCAGATCCCTTGCCGCCTCAAGGTGCTCTCGCGCCTGCGCCCACGCCTCGGCGGTGGTCTTACTCTCCGCCGCGCCCAGTTGCATCAGAACCCCGGTGAATCCCTGCGCAAGCGTGTCGTGAATCTCCCGCGCCAGGCGGTTGCGTTCATCCGCAACCGCGACTTTCCTCGCCTCATCCGTCAGCCGCGTCAGTTCCAGCGCCAGTGCGATCTGGTTCGCCAGCGCAAGCGCCAGCTGCTCTTCATCTGGTGTGAGCGTGCGATCGGTGGAGAAGCGAAGCGTCAGTGCTGCGCGATATTCGCTGCCGAGGTAAACCGGGACGTTCATTGCGGCACGGATTCCTTGCGCCTTGTAGTATTCCCGGTACTGGTCGAACCACGGGCTGCTCTGGATGAACGACCAGTTGCGCATGTTCACCTTCCCGCGAATCACGCCGCCTTCCCGGGGGTCCAGGTTTGTGTCGAACCGGCGGAAGCCCGGATGCTTCGACGTCGCCATCCGGTGAATCTCGCCGTTCTCCAGGCTCATGATCAGCGTCGCGCCTTTGCCGGGCGTCATCCGCCAGATGCCACCGCCCATCGCACCCAACTCGCTGGCGCATGCCCGCAGCACCTGTCCCAGAAAAGCTTCCAGATCCGGTTTCTCGGCAAGGCTCTGCAACGTGCCCCGGCCCACGCGCACCAGCCGCTCTACCGCCTGCGCGTGCGCCCGGGCGGCTGCTTCACGTTCCCTCGCCACCGCGGTATCCCGCGCCTGCTCACCGAGCCGCGTCATCTGAAGCGCCAGCGCCGCTGTGTTGGCGACCGTCCGCACCGTCTCCTGAACCAGATTGCTCGGCTGCTGCCTGTGCCTGAACGCCAGCCCCAGCATCCCCGCTACCTCGCCCTGCACCTTGAATGGAAAATCCCACAGCGACTGATGCCCCATCCGCTCGTGAAACGTCACGTTCTCGTCGAACCATCCCGAGTAGGTCCCGCGGATGTCGCACCAGGCGCTCTTTCCCTCCGCGAGTCCCGCCCAGAAGCCAACCGGATCCTCAGCGCTGATCTCGGGCAGTCTCCGAGCCATCGCATCATTCGACCAGATGGCCGGGTCGACAACCTGCCCGTCCTTGTAGATCACAGCGAGTTCGAACGTCGTCTTCCCCACCCGCCGAAGGATCGCCCCCGCCGCCGCCCCCGAAGCTTCCACCGCTTCTGCCACGAACGCGCCCAGGATCTCAGACACCTGCGTTGCGCTTGAGAGCCGATCCACGCTTCGGCGCAGAACCTCGTTGGCTTTCGCAAGCTCCGCAACCGCCGCCTGATCCGTTTGCGCGTTTCCGATTGGAACAAGGGGATCGATCATACAATCGACTTCAAAACCCATACCGACAATCGCCCTGCCTCAGATCCGAATCAAACCTCGCTGAATCGCCGCCTTCATCGCTTCCGTCCGGCTCTGCACGCCAAGCTTCTGAAAGAGGTTGTTCACGTGCAGCTTGACCGTACCTTCCGTGATGGACAGCGCCGCGGCGATCTCTTTGTTGCTCTTGCCATCGGCCAGCAAATGAAGCACCTCGCCTTCGCGGGGCGTGAGCGTGGCGCGCGTCAGCCGGTTTGCAAGCCGCGCCGCCACCGCCGGCGCAATCGACATCCGCCCCGCGTGCACCTCGCGAACACAAGTCACCAATTGCTGCGGCGTCGCATCCTTCAGCATGAACCCGCGCGCCCCGGCCCGAATCCCGCGGTCGATGTCGTCTTCGGTGTCGTACGTTGTCAGCACCACCAGCGACGCATCCGGGAACGATTCGCAAATCCGTGCGATCACATCCAGCCCGTCCAGATCCGGCATCTTCAGATCGACCAGCATGACGTCCGGCCGGTGCTTGATATACAGCTCAATCGCGCTGGCGCCATCCGGCGCTTCGGCAACCACCTTGATGTCCGGCTGCGCCCCCAGAATGGCCGCTACACCGTTGCGCACCACGGGATGATCATCCGCGACCACCACGCGAATCGGCCGCGAAACTTCCGCGGAACTCCCTGCATCTTGCGACGTCGCTTTGATCACGGTTTCCTGCCCATAAGAGCTGTCGACGCGAGCATTAGTATCTGAAAGCTCGCGCCCATTACTCCAGCGCAATGGCCCTTAATACTGCCGTGTCGGCAGCGCTTCCTTCGCCTTCTCCTGCGGGAACACGCCTTCTTCCACGACGATGCGCTTCGGCACCTGCTGCCCCTGCGAGATCTTCGCCGCCGTGTCGAAGAGCTGCGGCCCCAGCAGCGGGTTGCACTCGACGGTGCAGTTCAGCTTCCCATCCACCATCGCCTGAAACGCATCCTTGATCCCGTCGATGGAGACGATCTTGATGTCCGACCCGGGCTTGCGACCGGCGGCCTCGATGGCCTGTATTGCGCCCATCGCCATGTCATCGTTGTGCGCGTAGAGCGCATTGATCTGCGCCCCATCGGCGCTCTTCAGAAACGCCTCCATGACTTCGCGTCCCTTCGCCCGCGTGAAGTCGCCGGTCTGTGATTTGACGATCTTCATCCCCGGATGCTGCGCGAGGATCTCCTCAAAACCTTTCTTGCGATCGATTGCCGGCGCCGAGCCAGGCGTGCCTTGCAGCTCCGCGATGTTCGCCTTCCCGCCCGTCGCTTCCGCCAGCCAGCGCCCCGCCCGCCGCCCTTCTTCGACGAAGTCCGCTCCGATAAAGCACGTGTACAAATTCGGATCGCTCACCTCGACCGCGCGGTCGGTCAGGATCACCGGGATCCCCGCGTCCTTGATCTCCCGAAGCACCGGCTCCCACCCCGTCGTCACCACCGGGGAGAACGCAATCACATTCACGTTCTGGCTGATGAACGACCGCAGAGCGCGGATCTGGTTCTCCTGCTTCTGCTGCGCATCGGCGAACTTCAGGTCGATTCCGCGCTTGGTTGCTTCCGCCTTGATCGATTCAGTGTTGGCGATGCGCCACGCGCTCTCGGCGCCGATCTGCGAAAAGCCCAGCACCAGCTTCTTGCCCGAAGCAGCGCCGGAAGACGCCTGCGTCGTCGCCGAATTCGATGATGCCGACTTCGTCTCCGAATCCTTGCACCCCGACGCGGCCGTCGCTAACCCCACCAGCAACATCATCCCGGCCAACACAACCGACCCAGACAAGAATCTCGCCCGTACGTTCATCGATTAGTCTCCTTATGCCGCCATGTTAAGCCCTCCATTCGATATGCGAAAGGATGCACGAGCCTCCACGGCTCCAGCGGTCACCGATCGACGATTCTCCGGTCTTCCCGCCGATGCCACATCCGATACAGCGCCGGAAGCACAACCAGCGTCAGGATCGTGGACGACGCGATCCCCCCAATCACCACCGTCGCCAATGGCTTCTGCACCTCGGCGCCCGTCCCATTCGCCAGCGCCATCGGCACAAACCCCAGCGAAGCCACCAGTGCCGTCATCAGCACGGGCCGCAGCCGCGTCAGCGATCCGTTCACAATCGCGGCATCCAGTGTCTGCCCCGCACTGCGAAGCTGGTTGATAAACGTGATCATCACCAGCCCATTCAGCACCGCTACACCCGACAGGGCAATGAACCCCACCGCCGCCGAGATCGAAAACGGCATCTCCCGCAGCCACAGCGCCACCACGCCTCCCGTCAGCGCCAGCGGCACACCGCTGAACACAAGCAGCGCCTGCTTCGCCGAACCCAGCGCCGCCAGCAGCAGCATAAAGATCAGCACAAAGCAGATCGGCACCACCACGCTCAGCCTCCGCCGGGCCGCGACGAGATTCTCAAACTGCCCTCCCCAATCCAGCCAGTTTCCCGCCGCTACCTTCACGTTGCTGCCGATGCGCTTCTGCGCATCCGCGACGAACGAGCCGATATCCCGCCCCCGCACATTCGCCTGCACGACGATCCGCCGCTTCCCATTTTCCCGACTGATCAGGTTTGGCCCCTCGCTCACCTCGATCTTCGCCACCGACGAGAGCGGAATGAATCCCGCCCGGTCCCCCGCCACCGTCGGCAACACCACCCCCGCCGACGCCACCTTCTCCCCCCCGCTTTCCTTCGCGCCTTGCGGCAGCGGAATTGGCAAGTTCTCCAGCGCCGCGATGTCCCGCCTCACGTCCTCCGGCAACCGCACCACCACATCAAACCGTCGATCTCCTTCAAACACCTGCCCCGCCTCGCGCCCTCCCACCGCGATTGAAATCACCTCCTGCACGTCCGCCATACTCAACCCGCGCCGGGCGATCGCGCTCCGGTCAATCGTCACGTTCATCACCGGCAGCCCCTCCGTCTGCTCCGCCTTCACGTCCGCCGCCCCCGGAACCTCGCTCAGCGCCGCCACGATCTGCTGCGCCGTCTTCTGCATCTGCTCGTAATTATCCCCATACACCTTCACCGCCACATCACCGCGCACCCCCGCAATCAGCTCGTTGAACCGCATTTGGATCGGCTGAGTCCACTCATAATTGTTCCCCGGCAGCGCGCTCACCTCGATCTGCATCAGCCGCATCAGCTTTGCCTTCTGCCCGCTCAGCTTCATCTCCGGCTCATCGTGGTGCGCCTCCTCGCCGTGCCCGTGCGCCGCGTCCTCCCCATCCGGAGCCAGCGCCCCCAGCTCCTTCTCCCGCCGCGCAATCTGCTCATCCAGCTCCCCTTCGCTTCGCCAATGCCGCCGATCCTTCAGCACGATAAATGTATCGGAAACATTCGGCGGCATTGGGTCCGCCGCCACCTCCGCCGTCCCCGTCTTGGAAAACACAAACGCCACCTCCGGCATCCCCGACAGCGCCCGCTCCACCTCAAACTGCATCGTCGACGACTGCGTCAGGCTCGTGCTCGGGATCCGCATCGCATGCATCGCGATGTCATGCTCGTCCAGCGTCGGCACAAACTCCTGCCCCAGCCGCAGAAACAAAACCACCGACCCCGCAAACATCACCACCGCCGCCGGCGCCACCACCCAACCCCGCCGCACCGACCATCGCACCACCGGCTCATACGCCCGCTTCGCCCACCGCACCAGCCAGTTCTCACCCTCCTTCACCCGTCCCCGAATCGTAATGCTCACCAGCGCCGGAACCACCGTCACCGACAACACCAGCGCCGCCACCAACGCAAAGATTACCGTCAGCGCCATCGGCCGAAACATCTTCCCCTCCACCCCAGTCAGCGCCAGGATTGGCAAGTACACCGTGATGATGATCGCTTGCCCAAACACCGACGGCCGAACCATCTCCCTTGACGCCGTCAGCACTTCACTCAGCCGCTCCGGCGTCGTCAGCTTCCGCCCCAGCTCATGCTGCCTCCCCGCCAGCTTCCGCAAACAATTCTCCACCACGATCACCGCGCCATCGACAAT
>DASVUC010000006.1:0-30390 GCA_036387255.1 Tepidisphaeraceae bacterium
CAATCCCACGGGCAGATCCGCGCCCAGGCTGAGAAACGCCCCGGTGTTCCGCGCGTACTCGAGCCGGATCGAGTCGCCTAGAAACGTTCGCGGAGGTGCGCCGGCAAGGTGGGCCGTCGCCAGGTGCTTGGACACCTGATCGCAGCCAATCGTCGTGGTGGCGACGGCCAACAGCAGGAATCTCAAAATGGCTCGCCCACTCATCGTTTCTCTCCGTGCCCGGGGTCGACGCCGGTTGCATCGAGTGCGGCAACCCTAACCGCGCCCGATGAAGCCGCAAGACCCCCCGCGAGCTTCTGCCAGGGGCTTGGGCGCGTTTCGCCATGTCGAACCGAAGACGGAAAAGGGTCCTGATTCTGAAATTCAGGAATGACACCTTTGTTTCTTCCGCTACACCGTTTTGGTTCTGGCGACGCTCGTCACCAGCTCGCTGCCGCCGGGCCCATGTCGCTTCTGCGCGGCGTAGGAATCGGAGACGATCGTAGCCGTACAGAGCCGGCGGGATTCGCGCGATTCGAAGAGTCTGTTCCGCATAGCCGCATGATACCGCCAACCGCATGAGACGAACCATCCGAAACCCAACCTGCGTCATGCCTCAATCCAATCGTATGACACCCCCGTGGCTTGTTCGGGCAACGGCGATTCCGTTGATAACAGCAGGTCCTCCGAGCTGTCGGCAGCCCCGACGGCGAAAACCCCATTGAAGAGGTTCCTTTAATGGCCAGATGATCAGATCCCCAGATGATCAGTAAAAGCACGTCCGCCGTGCTCTTCCGCATTCTGTTCATCATTCAGCATTCCGCATTCCTGATTCCCATTCTCCTCCAGACGTTTGCCTCCCGTTCGCGTAGAATCGGCCAAGCTCCAATTGTTCCCGAGGCGCCATGGCTGAACGTCCCGATCCCAACCCCGCCCCCCCCACCGCCCCCGCTCCGCAATCGGAGACCACGCCCGAGCCGTCGCGGTCGCCGGAGGCGGTGGAGCTCGGGGCGCAGGCGGATCGCGAGCATCGCCAGCCGGATCATCAGCCGGATCGGCAGGCGCTGGGGATTGATGGGGAGAACCCGCCCAAGCTGCCCTTCCCGGTCGTCGGCATCGGGGCATCGGCCGGGGGACTGGAGGCGGTGACGGCGTTTGTCCAGGCGCTGCGGAAGGGCGCGGAGGGGGGCGGCATCGCGTACGTGTTCATCCAGCACCTGCCGCCCGAGCGCGAGAGCATGATGGCAGAGATCCTCGCCCGCAAGACAGAGCTGACCGTGCTCCAGGTGGATGAGGGGATGCGGATCCAGCCGGATCACTTCTACGTCATCCGCCCGGGGCACGTGCTGACGATGAAGGATGGGGTCTTCCACTTGGGGGCGCAGCTCGGGAAGAAGTCCGCCAATCGCCCGGTCGATGATTTCTTCCGCTCGCTGGCCGAGGAGCAGCGCCAGCGTGCGATCTGCATCGTGATGAGCGGGATGGGCTCCAACGGCTCGGCCGGGGCGCAGGCGGTCAAGGCGGTGGGCGGATTGGTTATCGCGCAGGACCCGGAGACGGCGCAGTTCCCTTCCATGCCGCGGCACCTGATCGACCAGGGATACGCCGACTACATCCTTCCCCCCGCCGACATGGCGGAGGTGCTGCTCCAGTACGTCGGCCACCCCTACACGAAGGAGGACCGCAAGGACACGCTGGACCAGCTCCAGCGCGATGGCGACCAGCTCCGGGACATCCTCGCCATCTTGCGCACGCGCACGCAGGCCGAATTCTCCGGCTACAGGAAGGCGACGCTGTTGCGCCGCATCCGGCGCCGCATGGGGCTCACCCGCATCACCGACATGGGCGATTACGCCAGGCTCCTGCGCCAGAGCCCCAGCGAACTGACGGCGCTGAACGATGACCTGCTCATCCACGTCACCGGCTTTTTCCGCGATCACGATGCGTGGGAATCGATGCGGAAGAATGTCATCGCGCCCCTGGTGGCCCGGCGGGAGCCGGAAAACGAAGTGCGCGCGTGGGTGACCGCCTGCTCCAGCGGCGAAGAGGCGTACACGCTGGCGATGCTGCTCGTGGAGGAAGCCGAGCGGGTGAACAAGCCGCTGGATATAAAAGTCTTCGCCACCGACATGGCGAATCGGCCGCTGACGCACGCGCGCGCCGGGGTCTATCCCGGCGGCATCGAGACCGAGATCGACCCCGCGCGGCTCGAGCGGTTTTTCGAGAAAGACGACGGCGTCTACCGCGTGCGGCAGTTCCTGCGGGAGTGTGTGCTGTTCGCGCCGCAGAACGTCTTGTCCGATCCCCCCTTCTCGCGCCTGGACATCGTGACCTGCCGGAACCTGCTGATCTATCTCGAGCCGGACGTCCAGCAGCGCCTGCTGCACCTGCTGCACTTCGGGTTGCGGGAAGGGGGCGCGCTGTTTCTGGGGACGAGCGAGACGGCCGCCGCCGCCGAGGGGATGTACCAGCTGATCGACAAGCGGGCGCGGATTTACCGGCGAGTGGGGCCGACCCGGCATGGGTCAATCGAGTTTCCGCTGGCGCACGCGCTGCGTGAGCCGCCCGCGCCCGCGCCCGGTTTCCTGGACAGCGCCGGAGCGGATGCGGGTCCCGCCGCCGGGCGAGGGCGGGTTTTGGACGCAGGGGGGGACGCAGGAGTGCGCAGAAGGCAGCGCACGGCGGATCGGCGCCTGCTGGGGCGTCCGTCGATCGCCTCGATCACGCATCGCACGCTGCTGGAGCATTACACACCCGCGGCGGTGACGGTGGATCGGGATCAGCGCATCCTCTACTTCCACGGCAACACGCGCCCCTTCATCGATCAGCCGGCGGGTGAGCCAACCCGCGACCTGATGCACCTGCTGCGCGAGGGTTTGCGCGGCTCGGCGCGGGTGGCGCTGAGTCGTGCCGCCTCAGAGGGTCGGCCCGTCACCGTGCTCGATGGCTGGCTGGATATGGGCGGCGGCCGGCACGTGCGGGTGGCGATCAACGCTGCCCCCATCGTCGCCGACGATTTTGGCCCCGATTACTTCGTCGTCAGCTTCCAAGAGCGGGAAGAGCTCCGCTCGCCCGCCGGCCCGGCTCCCGGGGGCGAGGTTGCCGACGACGCGACCCGCGACGAGCTGCGGCGCATCGGCGAGGAGCTGCAAAGCACCATCGAAGAGCTCCAGACCAGCAACGAGGAGCTCAAGGCGGCCAACGAGGAAGTGACCAGCATCAATGAAGAGCTGCAAACCTCCAACGAAGAGCTGGAGACGAGCAAAGAGGAGATGCAGAGCCTCAACGAGGAGTTGATCACCGTCAACGCGCAGCTCCAGGCGAAGATGGAGGAGCACCAGAACGCGACCAACGATCTCTCGGCCCTGCTGCACAGCACCGATGTGGCGGTGATCTTCCTGGACATGCGCTTCCGCATCCGCAGGTTCACGCCCGCGACGCGGCAACTGTTCGACCTGATCGGGGCGGATGTGGGCCGGCCGCTGAAGGACATGCACAGCAAGTTCCAGGACCCGGACCTGGAAAGCGATGCACGCAGCGTGCTGGAGAAGCTCGCCCCGGTGGAGCGCGAGGTGCTGGGCGAGAGCGGGCGCACGTACCTGCGGCGGGTGCTGCCGTACCGCACCGCCAACAACCGGATCGATGGGGTGGTGCTGACGTTCTTCGACGTCACCCGCGGCAAGCAGGCCGAGCGCGAGGCGGCGGCGGCGCGCGAGTATGCGGAGAAGATCGTCGAGACCTTGCACGAGCCGCTCTTGGTGCTGAACCCGGACCTCACGGTTCGCAGCGCCAACCCGGCGTTTTACAGCCACTTCAAGGTTCGCCCCGAGCAGACGATCGGCCAGTTGATCTACAACCTGGGCAACGGGCAGTGGAGCATCCCGGCGCTGCGGACGGCGCTGGAGGAGGTGCTGCCGACCAACAAGGTGTTCGAGAACTACGAGGTGAGCCACGCGTTCGAGGGTCTGGGCCGCCGCGTCATGTTGCTCAACGGGCGGCGGCTCGATCACGTGCAGTTCATCCTGCTGGGGATCCGGGACATCACCATCGAGCGCGATGTGGAACAGCGCCTCCGGCGGGCGATGAACATCGAGGGAGCGGGCGTGCTCACGTTCGACGTCTCCAGCGGAACGCTGCTGGACGCCAACGAGGCGTTTTTCGCGATGACCGGGTACAAGCGCGAGCAGATCACTTCCCGCCAGCTCACCTGGCGCGCCCTCACGCCGCCGGAACACATCAAGGAGAGCGAGGAGCAGTTGGCCCGCTTCCACCAGACCGGCCGCCTCGGGCCTTATGAGAAGGAGTACCTCCGCAAGGACGGCTCGCGCGTGTGGATGCTCTTCACCGGCGCGCGGCTCGACCAGCACACGGCCATCGAGTACTGCATCGACGTCTCCGACCGCAAGGCCGCCGAGGCGACCATCCGCCAGACGGAGTTGCAGTTCCGCGGGCTGGTGGATTCGATCCCCGCGATGGTCTGGTCAAGCGACCCGGCCGGCAACCACGAGTTTTTCAACCGGCGCTGTCTCGACTACGTGGGGCGCAGCCAGGAGGACATGACGCAGCGCGGGTGGGTGCATTCGATTCATCCCGACGATCGCGAGCAAGCGCTTCGGGGATGGGAACAGGTGATGCGCGATGCGAAAGCGTATGAGATGCAGTTCCGCATTCGCCGCGCTACGGATGGCGAATACCGCTGGCACCTGGTGCGGGGCGTTCCGGTGCGGGATGGGGAGGGGAAGATCACCCGCTGGTTCGGCACCGCCAGCGACATTCACGATCAGCTCCGGGCGATGGAGGCGTTGAAGGAGACCGAGACCCGCTTCACCTCGGTGGTCGAGGACGTTCAGGATTACGCCATCTTCATGATGGATACCGACCGCCGCATCACCAGCTGGAACAAGGGGGCCGAGCAGGTGCTGGGCTTTTGCGAAGAAGACGTCATCGGCAAGTCCGGGGACATCATCTTCACCCCGGAAGACTGCGCCGAACGCGCGCCGCAGACCGAGCAGGACACCGCCACCCGCGAGGGCCGCGCCGCCGACGAGCGCTGGCACGTCAAGAAGGACGGCACCACGTTCTGGGCCAGCGGGGTGCTCAGCGCGCTGCGGACGCCGCAAGGCACGCTGGGCGGGTATGTGAAAGTGCTTCGCGATGAGACCAGCCGCAAGCTGGCCGAAACCGTGCTGTCCGAAGCCAAGCAGGCCGCCGAGACCGCCAGCCGCATGCGCGAGGATTTCCTCGACGTCCTCTCCCACGAGCTGCGCACGCCGCTGGCGGTGATGATGCTGTGGACCAAGATGCTGCGCAGTGCGACTGTCACGCCCGAAGCGATGAAAGAAGGACTCGACATCCTGGACCGGTCAGTCGAGACGCAGAAACAGTTGGTCGAAGACCTGCTGGATGCATCCCGCATGAGCCGGGGGCAGCTGCGCATCGAGCGCCGGGAAGTGGAGTTGAGCCGCGTGATCGAATCTGCGGTGGAATCGATTCGGCCGGGCGCGGAAGCGAAGAACCTGAACCTCCAACTCCACCTGGACCCCAACGTCGGCCGAGTGCGCGCGGACCCGGATCGCATTCAGCAGGTGGTTTGGAATTTGATCTCCAACGCAGTGAAGTTCACCAACGAAGGCGGGTCAGTCACCATAACGCTGCGCCGGCTGGATGGGCAGGTGGAGATGCGCATCGCGGACACCGGTGAAGGCATCGATCCGACCTTCCTCCCGCACGTGTTCGACCGCTTCAGCCAGGCGGATGCTTACCTCACCCGCCGCGCCGGCGGCGTGGGGCTGGGGCTGGCGATCAGCAAGCACCTGGTGGAGCTTCATGGCGGAACCATTCGCGCGCTGAGCGAAGGACTTGGCAAAGGCGCCACGTTTATCGTGCGCCTTCCGCTGCCAAAGCTCCCGACGCAGCCGCTCATTACGCCTCGGGGCGCCGCTAAAGCAGGCGCGGCCAAATCCGCTGTGCCCAGGCCTGCACCCTTCACGGGGCTGCGCGTGCTGATCGTCGAAGACGACCAGCGCACTCGCGACGCCATAGAGCGTGTGCTGAAGTCGGAAGGGGCCGCGGTGTCGGCGGTCAGCGATGGAGCATCCGCTTTGCGCGTCTTCGCGCAATGGCGGCCGGACGCCATCATCAGCGACATCGGCTTGCCCGATATGGACGGGCGTGAACTGATGCGGCAACTGCGGAAGCTGGAATCCGCCGGGGCGGCAGCCACGGAGGATGACGAGGAGCGCCAGGCGGTTCCGGCCATTGCGATCACGGCTTACAGCCGCCCGGAAGAGGCGGAGAAATCCAAGGCCGCCGGGTTCCAGCACCACCTGAGCAAGCCCGTGGAGCCGCAGCAGATTGTGGCGACGGTAAAGAAGGCGCTGGTGGGGTTGTGAACGACGTACCAACGCAGGTTTAAAGCGGCGGGCTGGGCCGGGCGTCATCTTCGACGTCGCGCCATCGCGCAGACAACGGTGGGGAGAACCAGGATCATGCTCGGCTCAGGGACGTGGGAGATGGGGAGTTGGGTCAGCCACTGCGAAGATTGCTGGAGGTGGAGGAGGTGCGAGGTGCCGTCGGAGCCGGTCGCGCCGTACATCTTGAAGTTACCCGCGGCGGCTTTGCGGTAGTACTGAACGCCGCCCGCGCCGATCTCACTGGTGGCGGTGGGAGCGACGCCGATGAAGCTCAGGATATCGTCGGCGGTATCGATGGTGGAGCAGTAGCCCGGCGTGGGGACCTGCGAGTGGGTGAGGAACATCGTCTTTGCGCCGATCTTGGCCTGCTGGGCGAAGGAACGGAAGTTGACCATCTGCGAATCCAGCGGGGTGTGATCCAGGTTGCTGGTATAGGAGGCGTAGATGGTATCGGTGGAGACGAGGCAGTCGATGTCGTTGAACTGTGTCGGGTTCTTGAGGATCTCGCGGACCGCGCCGTAGCCGGCGGAGAAGGAAGATACCGTGAGCTTGTCCCACTGGAGGTTGTCGGCGAAGTCCGCCTGCTGCTGCACCTTGGCCAGCGCCTCCGTGAGCATGTTCGCGTAAACGCTCGGGTTTGTGGTGAGGGGCGTTTGATAGGCGCTGGACGCTGCGCCGTAGTTGCAGGTGAGGACGATCGTGTTGAGCTTTGCGGACTTAACCTGGCCGACGTAGGTGGTGGTGTCGCCATGGAAGTGGACGAGGACATCGGCGACGGCGCTTGCTCGCGGCTTGTAGGTGTCGGGAATCACCACTTTCCAGGCGGTGTCCGAAAGGGTGTACGTCCGGTCGGCGGCCCAGGCGCTGGGGGTGCTCAGCCCCAATAGGATCATGAGTTTCACGAATGGTCGGATCATCAGTGCGCCCTCTCCCCTGTTACTTACACCAAATGTACCCGCCGCCCTTGGAAATGGGCAATGAAAACAATCGCGGGCGATACGAATTTGGGTGCAAATCTAATTTAAACGTCGAAAATTTTTCTCTTCCCTAGTAGGGGAATTGATCGATAAATTAGAAGTCGATAGGTGGCGGGTCTGTGTCTGTCGGTCAGCCTTGGAAAGCGCTTCGTGTTAGTCCTTCCTTCGTCTGCTTCGCACTCCTCCCCGCATCGGTTGCTGGCTCAACCTCTTTCATTTTGGCCCGGAAAGAACCGCTCAAAGAACGGGCCATCGGTCTACCCATTACAGGAGATAACCAATGGGTAAGAAGCTTTATGTCGGGAACCTGAGCTACCAGGTTGATAGCTCGGAACTCGAACAGTTGTTTGGTCAGTATGGTCAGGTTACGTCGGCGCAGATCATCAACGATCGCGACACCGGCCGTAGCAAGGGTTTCGGTTTCGTCGAGATGGCCAATGACGCGGACGCGGATAACGCGGTCAACGCGCTCAACGGCCAGCAGCACAACGGCCGAGCCCTCACGGTGAACGAGGCGCGTCCTCGTGAAGACCGTGGCGGCGGTGGCGGTGGTGGTGGCGGCGGCCGCGGTGGATTTGGCGGTCGCGGTGGCGGCGGCGGCGGTGGTGGCCGCGGCGGCTACGGCGGCGGTGGCGGTGGCGGTGGTCGTGGCGGCGGTGGCCGCGGCGATCGCGGCGACCGGTACTAACCTGTCGCACTGACATCCAGAACACGAGAACCCTCGCCTTCGGGCGGGGGTTCTTTGTTGTTCAGTTGGGCGCGGATGTGTAGGGGCGACGCTGCGTCCTGTGTGGATCGCGCTGAGCATGCTCGAGCATTGGTTCCGGGATGTGGGACGTCGTTGTTCACGGGCTGGAAGCCCGTGCCACACTAGAGCGTAATGGGTTCGATGCCGAGGGAGAGGGCTTTGTTCACCATCTCGTCATAGAGCTCGTCCCCCCTGCTCTCTCGCCAGGCTCCTCGTTGCTTGATGTCCTGGATGGTTTCTCTGGCACCGGTGGGGTAGTCGATTTCGCAGCGGAATTCCGGGACGTCGCGCTTCGCTTTCTCACTGGAGTAGGCGCCGTGGAACTGGGTGATTTCCTTTAACAGCGCGAAGCGCTTGGGGTCGTGGTTGACGATCCACTGGGCGGGCATGAACAGGAGCTTGGGCGCGCAGCCGAGTGAGAGTGCGGATTCTCGGTAGAGATCGCGCCAGGTGAAGATTCGGTCTCGGGTGGCGTTGTAGGATTGGCCGAAGGTCTTTTCGTTATGCGCCGCATACGCGAAGAGCTTGCCGACGTCGTCGCGATGGGTGGAGACCCATAGGCCCAGTCCGTCGCCCGCGCACACGACCGGGAGGTTGCGCTCAATGCGGTCCCAGGCGATGGGATCGAATTCCAGGTTGTCGATCAGCCTCCCGCCCCGGCCATAGGTGGAGCTGGGGCGGATGATGGTGGCGTTGAATCGTCCGTCGGCATGGGCGCGGAGGAAGAGCTGTTCGCAACGAAGCTTGTTTTTGCCGTAGTCGCTGATGGGGTCCTGGGGGAAAGTCTCGTCAACCAGGACGCGCGGCGGAATGTTCACGCCGTACGTGCACACGGTGGAGCAGAAGATGAAATGCCTGCACCGGCCCGCGAAGACGCGAACGTCGTCTTCCGCTTCCTCGGGCGAAAAGCAGATCATGTCGATCACGACGTCGAAGTTCTGCCTCGCGGCCAATTCGAGGGCGGCAATGTCGTGACGATCGGCGGTAATCTGGCAGACTTGGTCGCCAACGCGGTTCTCGCGCTGGGCGCGATTCAGCATGGTGACGTCGGCGTGGCGCGCGAGGAGGTGTTTGATGACGCCCGTCGAGATCAAGCCGGTGCCGCCAATGATGAGGACTTTCATCAGCCTATCTTACCGGACGGCACGTGGGTTGGCCGCGCCAGCGCTGTTACGCCTATGACCAGACCAGGAACACGCCGCGAAAATGAGGAATATCTGGCGCGGTCTCCGGGTTGATGGGCCCAGGGAGCAGCGCCCGGTTCGAGCGCCTAAACTTCGACGAGGCCGGGGCTATAATCTTTTTGTGGGGCGGGACTGAGGTGAATGGTCATGACACGCAACAACGGGAACGGGAACCAGGCGTTGGATCTGGATGATGACGACGCGAGCGATGCAGCGCCGCTGCCGGTGAATCATGAGGTGGATTTGCCTCGGATTGAGCGGGCGGTGCGAGAGATTCTCTTCGCGGTGGGTGAGGATCCGGATCGCGAGGGTTTACTCAAAACGCCGAACCGGGTGGCTCGTGCGTATGTGGAACTGATGGCTGGGTTGCGGACGGATCCGAAGGCGCACCTCAAGACGGTTTTTCATGAGCGGTACGATGAAGTCGTGCTGCTGCGGGACATCGAGTTTCACTCGTTGTGCGAGCATCACCTGCTGCCGTTCACCGGGCGGGCCCACGTAGCGTATCTACCGGCGGGGAAGGTGGTGGGGTTGTCGAAGTTGGCGCGGCTCGTGGAAGGGTACGCGCGGCGGCCGCAGGTTCAGGAGCGACTGACGACTCAAATCGCTGATGCCCTGATGGAAGAACTTTCTCCGTCAGGGGCGGCTTGCGTGATCGAAGCGACGCATACGTGTATGACCATTCGGGGGGCCAAGAAGCACGGCAGCGTGATGGTGACGAGTGCGCTGCGAGGGATCTTCAAGGATTGCCCGATGAGCCGGAGCGAGATCATTTCGCTGATGCATTACAACGGGTCGCCGAAGATTTAGTTCATTTGCATGAGCGAGACGCTCATGCCACGCTACGTTTGTGAGTGATCGGGTTCGGCAAGTCGCTGTGGTGTTGCTGCTGGTGCTGGGGGTTCAGCTTTGGCTTGTGGTGGGCCGGGGGCAGTTTGGATCCTCGCCGCGGCCGGTGTGGTACGTGCCGGTGTTTCTCGCGGCAGCGATTCCGTACGTCGCGCGGCGTTTCGATCGGGGACTCCAACGGGTGCGGCACCCGAGCGAGCGAACGCGTGGACGGACTGCGATCGCGATCGGATTAGCGGCGACGGCATATTTGATCTTCACCGGGTTCAATCAGCAGCGCGACCTGATTCCCAAGCTGCACGATGAATACATGCACCTGCTCCAGATGCAGATGCTGGCGCGGGGAAAACTGTGGATGCACGCGCACCCGGTCGCCGATTCGTTCGAGTCGTTTCACATCTACGTGAAGCCGGTGTACGCCGGGAAATATTTCCCGGGCACGTCACTGATGATGGCGCCCGGGGTGTGGCTGGGGCTGCAATTCTGGGCGATCCCCGCAATCGTGTGCGGTGCGGCGGTGGGACTGCTGTACCGGGTGGTGGCGGAGCTGCTGGATGGTGTGGCGGGAATCCTTGCGGCACTGCTGCTCCTGTCGCTCACGGAATTTCGCTATCTCTCGCTGGCGGCGATGTCGCATGGGTTCATGGTGTTCTGGGGATTGATGACGGTTTGGGGGTGGCTCAGGTGGAGGAAGAATCCGCGGTGGTGGTGGGCGCTGATGATTGGGGTGGCGGCGGGATGGGGGGCGATTACTCGACCGATCGATGCGTTTTGTTATGCAGCGCCGGTGGGCGTGGCGATGTTGATTGATTTGTTAGCGCGCTCTCCCCGAGTGCGAGGAGATGAAGGTGATAAGGCTCGGCAGTCTCGGAAGAGCCGTCACCCCGTGCTCTCCCGCAGTACCGAGCGAGGGGGAGAGGCGAAAGCTGTCACACCCTCACCCCCGCCCTCTCCCGCGTACAGGAGAGGGAGACAACTCCTGGCAACCCTGGGGATGATCGTCTTGGGGGCGGCACCGTTCTTGGCGCTACAGGGGATTCTGAATTGGGGGGTGACGGGGAGCGTTCTGAAGACTGCGGATTGGTACCACAACGATCTGTTTACGCCGGGAATGTCGTTTGGCTTCCATCGGAGCAGCCAGACGCGCAGACCCGCGACAGAGTTGCCGCAGCGCATCAAGTATTATGAAACGTACACGGTGCCGGCGGCGGAGGCGCATCGGCCGGAGCTGGTGCTGCGGAATTGGGTGACGGAACGATTTCCTCGCCTTGTCACCTACTCGCTGCCAAGCCCGATGCTGCTCTTCGTTGTGCCGGCGGCGCTGCTGGGACTCGTCAACGGCAGGCAGGGTCGCTGGTGGCTGGTGCTCGGAGGAATGCTTCCGCTGTTCGTCGCGACGTACATGATGTTCTCGTATTTGCTGACGCATTACGCGGTGGTGGCGGCGCCGGGGATGATTGTGATCGTGCTGGTGGGGGTTCGGGTGGTGGAGGAAAGTTGGCCGCGGTGGAAACAGCATTTCACGACATTTGCA
Source organism: Tepidisphaeraceae bacterium (assembly GCA_036387255.1). GTDB lineage: Bacteria > Planctomycetota > Phycisphaerae > Tepidisphaerales > Tepidisphaeraceae > DASVUC01. Next base: position 11,685 of record DASVUC010000006.1, read on the forward strand.
ACGCTCTGGATTTGCATGTTGTCTCTGCACGGCATGCGCGAGTTCAACCGCCTGGTGCAGGACGATCCTTACGATTGGGAAACCGCGCGCTTTAACGCGAAGCTCGAATCGCTGATCAGCGGGCGAGCGATCGTGCTGTGGCACTGGAACGACGAGAACAACCCGCATGATGAGCCGGTGTTCAACGTCCAGGCGCCTTGGCCGGATGATCACCGGGTGGTTCGGGCGCAGGATCGCGGGGAGGCGCAGAATCAAAAGCTGTTTGAGTATTACGCGAAGGTGCAGCCGGATCGGAAGGTTTATTGGGTGGATCGGATGGATGGGACGGCAAGGGATTATGCTCGCGACAGTCTGAAGTATCTTGGAACGGTCGGAGAGCTGGCAGCGAGATGATTCACCGGGCACCGTTACAATCCGACGACACGCATTGCACGGGTTTCAAACCCGTGCCACGATATCGACCTACAATAGCGCAACAGGAGAAAGAACGTGACGCAGATGAATGAACGGGTGGAGCAGTTTCGGAAGATGGCGGAAGATGATCCCAGCAACGAACTGGCTCATGCTTCACTCGGGCGCGAGTATCTGAACGCGGGGATGGCGGCGGAGGCGGCGACTTCCTTTCATCGGGCGCTGGCGCTGAATCCCCGCAACAGCAAGGCCTATCAACTGCTCGCCGAAGCGCTGCTGGTTTTGAACAAGCGCGACGAGGCCATTGAATCGCTGACCAGGGGCGTGAAGGTGGCGCACGAGCGCGGCGACATGATGCCGAAGAACGCGATGCTCGCGAAGCTGAAAGAGCTGGGGGCACCCGCGCCGGAACTCCATCAAAGCGGCGGCGTGCAAGTGGCGGTGGGCGAGGGGCAGGTGCTGTGTGCGCGATGCGGGCGCGTGAACCCGAAGCTGGCGCGGCCGCCGTTCAAGAGGGAGTTCGGGCAGGAGATCTACGAAAAGATCTGCGCCATGTGCTGGAAAGAAGCGATCGCGATGGGGACAAAGGTGATCAACGAGCTGCGGTTGCCGCTGGCGGACCCGCAGGCGCAGAAGGTTTGGGATCAACATATACGAGAGTTTTTGGGCTTGTAGGCGATGAAGCGTCGCGGGCGACAACTTTCGTCCGCGGGAGCGGTAGTTCTGCACATGCGTCGGACGTCTTTAGTTGCATGTGCTGGATTATTGCTTGTGACCTTTGCTGCTCAGACGCGTGCGGCGAACCCTGCGCCTTCGGCAACGTTTACGAGCATCGCCACCAATGCCACCACGGCGTCGGGCATCAACGCGGTCGCCAACGCGCGCAACACCATCACCAGCTACGGCAACTACCAGTTCGCCGTGTTCTATGACAGCGACCGATACGCGAACATCTCGCGACGAGTCATCGGGGCGAACAACTGGCAGACCGTCCGCACCCCCTACCAGCTTGCCGACAACGCCGGCGGCGCAGGCATCTACAACGACCATTGCCATGCGTCGATCGCGATCGACGGAAACGCGCATCTGCACATGGCATTCGGGATGCACAACGCGCATCCGATGAAATACCTCATCAGCACCGAGCTGGTGACCGTGGGCGACTGGAGCGCGACGAACTTCGGCGCGACGGCGAAGTGGGCCCGGCAGGCGCCCTTCGACTGGGACACGCGCAGTGATGCCGATCCGGATCGGAAGTTCAGCTACCCGGAGCTGTACAACATCCCGGGATCGAAAGACATCATCTACTCGTACCGCAGTGCGCCGGTCGGAGGCGGTTCGGGGAACGGCGATCTGCCGCTCGTGCGCTATCACGCCGATGCACCGGCGGCGCAGAAGTTCACCCTGAACCAGGTGATCGACGGCGACACGAGCAATGTCAGCGCCTACACCAACAATCTCGTGCACGATTCCCAGGGCCGTCTGCTCATGAGCTGGGTCTGGCGCGAGACTGCGGATTACCTCACGAACCACGACGTGCTCTTCGCACGCTCGCCGGACGACGGCAAGAGCTGGTATGACGCGAAGGGGCAGCTCATTACCCATGACGTGGCGACGAAGCCGCTGGCGCCTGGCAACGTAATGCCGGCGGTGGCGATCGGTCAGAACAACTCGCTGATCAACTCCACGACGATGGCCGTCGACAGCCAGGATCGCCCGCTGATCGCGACTTGGTACGCGCCGCATCATGCCGATGGTGACGAAACGCGGCAGTACATGCTCGACTACTTCGACGGCAACGAATGGAAGCAGTCGCAGATCACGCAGCGGCCCAATGAAGGTGGACTCAAGACGGGTGATAACGTGCGCGAGATGGGCCGGCCGCTGCTGCTGGTGGATCAGGAGGATCGGGCGCTGGTGCTGATGCGCGATCGAGCCAATGGCAATAAGCTGACGGTGGCATTTTCCAAGGATTACCAGCATTGGGACTTTGTGGATCTGGTGGCCGACAACCTTGGCGATTTTGAGCCCGGCTCCTTTGATCGCGCCCTCTGGGACTCGCAGAACAAGTTGAACCTGTTCTACCAGCCGATCGGGGTGGGATCGCCGGTGGTGTCGGTGCTGGAGTGGGATGCGAAGGCGTATTTTGCCGCGATTCCCGAGCCGGCGGGCGTGAGCGTCTGCCTGATGCTCTGCCTGGGGATGACAGCTCGGCGACGCCGTTAAGAGCCTTTGCGACCCGTACAGGCGGCGCAGGCTGTAGCTTTCTCTCAGGTGCACGCGCGCTCAAGGGTGCATCGCGGACGCGGGCAAGAATCCGCTGGCATGAAGGGGCGCGTGGGGTAGGGTCTCACCTGCATCTCATTCGTCGCCGAGGGAGAGTTTCGTTCATGGGCAAAAGTGCTTTGCGCTCACGTCGCAGTCTCGCTTCATTCGAAAAGCTTGAGGATCGGCGGTTGATGGCCGCGGATCTTCAGTGCGCCATCAAACTCACGCCGGGAACTTACGCGCCAGGCGACACGCTCAACGGGACGTTCGAGATCAAGAACACCGGCGACACGCTGGTGAAGAAAGGCTATTCGCTGAAGTTCACCCTGTCCCTGGATCAGACCCTCGGCAACGGCAACGACATTGATGTGTGGTCGGTGCCGATCGACATGGACGTGCCCGCGAACACCACGCTGCCGATCACTGCCAACGTCACGATTCCCAAGGGAGTCCCTTCCGGCAGCGTTTACCTCGCCTGCAAGATCGACAGCACCAACATCGTCGCCGAGAGCAACGAGAACAATAACGTTGGCTGGACGAACCTCGGCGACATCAAGATCGGCGGCGGATCCGGAAGCTTGCCTGATTCCGGTGTGATTCCCGTGCTGGGCACGAGCGGGAACGACACCATCATCATCGCCAAGGGCGAAACGCAGTACGTGGTGACCAACGGAAAAACCACGCGAAAGTATGACATTGCCAAGGTGCTGGGTTTTGCCGTCTCCATGGGCGCGGGCAACGATGCGCTGCTCGTGGGCAATGGCATCGCAAACGTCTATGCCGACGGCGGCCCCGGCGATGACAAGATGATCGGCGGCGACGGCAACGACAACTTCCTAGGCGGCGCGGGCAAGGACATCCTCCGCGGCGGCCTTGGTAACGACCGCCTCAACGGCTCCGGCGGCAACGACAAAGTCTACGGCGAAGCCGGCGCCGACAAGTGCTACGGCGGCGACGGCAGCGACTTGATCGACGGTGGAACAAGCAATGACAGGCTCTACGCCGGCCTCGGCAACGACACGTTGTACGGCCAGGGCGGGAACGACTTGTTCTACACCCGGGACGGCGAGGCCGAGAATGATCAGATCTTCGGCGGCAGCGGAACCGACAAAGCCCAGAAGGATCTCTCGGATGTGTGGAGCAGCCTGGAAGGCGAAATCGCCTAGAGCACCGTTCCCGGTCCATTGAAGCTCAACCTCCCTCCCCTGCTCGCGCCGGGGAGGGATTCTTGTTTTCGGCCGGCTGCTTATGATGAGCGGCATGGCCGTTACTCAAGCTCCCGCTTCCTCGGTGGAAGATCGCCTCGATGCGCTGGAAGAACAGGCGCACGAGCGGACGCGAAGGTTGTCGCCGGAGGATCTTGCCTGGCTCGCGGAGGTCTCGCAGCAAACACGGGATGAAATCTCGCGCCTTCGCGGCAGCCAGTTGCTGGCTGAATCGTACTGGAGCTTTGCCCACAAAGACCGCGACTTCGCCCTGCGCGTGCACCACCTTCTGATGCGCGACCTCATGGCCAACAGCCGGACGCTGTCGCACCCCTCCTGCTCGTGGCTGGTGGCAACGTATCTTCAGGATGACAACCTGCCGATGATTCCGTGGAGCAATGCATCGGAAGTTTCCGCCGCGGCCGAGTGCTTCTACGGCTTCTACGACACCAACACCACATCGGAGGCCGCCCACCGTCGCGTGCGCGACCTGGTCAAGCACGCCGGCTTGAACTTCGCCCGCGCCGAGCGATGGGGCGAAGTGTACCGCCTGCTGGCTACGGTGCAGGTGCCGCCGGATGTGATTGATGCGGACCTGTTTCGGCTCCGCAGCGCGCTCGTGTTGTACGAACAGAAGCGTGTGGTCCGCATTCGCCGCGCGCTGAGCCTGGCGCTCGTGGGCGTGCTGCTTTACCTCTTCTGCGTTTCTCCAATCGTGCTGGTGGAGTTGGAGAATCCATATCGCAGCGCGCACCAGCTTCCGGTTTTGAAATGGTCGGATGGGCTCTACTGGTCGGTGATGACGTCGACGACCGTGGGCTACGGCGACATCGTTCCCTTCACGCCCTATGGCAGGTTGTTTGCGATGTTCACAGGACTGCTGGGCGTGCTGCTGGTGGGTGTAACGGCCGGGCTGATCTTAAGTTTGCTGACGCCGCGACGAGTGGATTGAGCGGTGTTGCGTGGCACGGGCTTGTAACCCGTGCAATGTAATGCAAGGTTCGAGCGCGTGATTGAAACGCGGATCATCCGATGGCTTGCCGCAGGCAATCAATCGCTTGATACCACTGAGTGCAGGTGCGGTCGGTGTCGTATCGTAGCAGGCGGGCGAGGCCGCCGAAGTCTCGCTCTTCCAACGCAGATTTGATCTCGCGAAGGTGACCGGTGAAGTCGGCAAGGAGTTCGGTGAACGCCCTTCCATCCACGCTCAGGCAAGAGAGGTCGATGCGAAGGAGCTGCGCCGTTTGCAGGACCGTTTGCTGGGCGTGTTGCCAGTAGCTGAAGCAGCCGGAGAGTTTCTCCATCGCACCGGCGGCCTGGCTCCTGTCCAGCAGCGAGACCGATTCGGTTCGCAGCCGGTCGGCTTCACGAAGTTGCACTTCAACATCGTTCAGCACCCCGCGCGCCATCTCCTTGGGGTCGGCAGTTTCAATGAAGATCGTGTGGCCGGCGAGCGGATGGCGCTTGATCTGCTTCAGGTGCGCGCGCTCCGGCTCCTTGCCGTCGATCAGCACCTGCACCACAAGGCGATTGTCGCGGCGGAGGTGGGCCAGCACATGACCAACCGTCCGCAAACCCAGGTTTTCGACCGCCAGCGGCTGGTGATCGACGGTGACAGACATCGTCGCTCCTTTGGGATCACCCATCGCTGAAGTATCGACCGAACCCCCTTAATAACTTCACCAGAGTCCGATAAGCCTTGGTGGTGTAACATGGTTTCAATGTCTGATGCGGAGCGACTGGGTCACCTGTTGGATTCTCAGCACGCGTGCATCTCGATCCTCACCTTTGAGGAGGCCGAGGCGCTGGAGGTGGTGCGCTCGGCGGCGATGGACCGCGGGCTGGAGATGTTCCTCTGGTCGGTGACGCAGGGCGTGCGGGATGGAATGCTCGCCAAGGCCCCTACCGTCACCGACAGCGAGCATCCGTCGGCGGCGATGTACTATCTGACGACGCTCCAGCGGCGCTTCGTCGCCGTCCTCTGCGATGTCGCCGATCATCTCAAGGACCCGCGCGTGCTCCGGATGCTGCGGGAGACCATCGACAAGATCGCGCAGAACCGCGGGCACGTGGTGCTGATCGATCAGGCCTCAGAGTTGCCCCAATCCGTGAGGGCGCTGGCGACGCCGTTCGAAATGGCGCTGCCCGGTGAGCGCGAATTGGAAGAGCTCCTGCGCAATGTGCTGGTCGAGCAGAGTGTACCGGACCCGGTGCAGGTGAACCTGACGCGAGAGGACCTCCAGACGATCGTGCGGAATCTTCGTGGCCTGACGACGCGACAGGCGCGGCAAGTGATCCTTGACAGCGTCTGCTGCGATCACAAGCTCGACTCCGCGGACATCAACAAAGTCCTCGCGCAGAAGCGCCGGCATCTCCAGGCGACGGGCGTGCTGGATTTTGTGGAATCGCCGGTGGATCTGGACGAGATCGGCGGACTGCGCGCGCTGAAATATTGGCTCGAGCAGCGGCGCGAGTCGCTGTGCGATGAGGCGGTGAGCTTTGGCCTGGTTCCGCCGCGGGGTGTTCTGATGCTCGGCGTGCAGGGGGCGGGCAAGAGCCTGGCCGCCAAGGCGGTGGCGACAGCGTGGAAACGCCCGCTCCTTCGGCTCGACGCCGGCGCCCTCTACGAGAAATTTATCGGTGAATCCGAGAAACGCCTCCGCGAAGCGCTCCACCAGGCCGAGGTCATGGCGCCGCTGGTGCTCTGGATCGACGAGATCGAAAAAGCCTTCGCGTCGGCGGCGTCGCAGAGCGCCGATGGCGGTTTATCCAAGCGCATGTTTGGCCACCTGCTCACCTGGATGCAGGAGCACAAGAGCCCTGTGTTCCTGATCGCGACGGCGAATGACATCGAGGCGCTGCCGCCGGAGCTGCTGCGCAAGGGGAGGTTTGATGAAATCTTCTTCGTCGATCTGCCGGACGAGGAGGCGCGGCGGCATATTTTTCAGATCCATCTGAAAAAGCGCAAGCGCGATCCGAGGAATTTCGATCTGGAGCGGCTGGCCAAGGAATCCCAGGGTCGCAGCGGCGCCGAGATCGAGCAGGCAATCATCGCAGGAATGCACAAGGCCTTTGCCGTGCGCGAGCAGGTGACGACGGAGCACATCGTAGATGCGATGAAGACGTCACCGCCGCTCTCGGTGACCATGAGTGAGAGAATGGATTCGCTGCGAGCATGGGCGCGGGGACGATGCGTGCCATCCGATTAGCGGCGGCGACGCAGCAGCGGCCATGCGACGAGGCACAGCCCGATTGTCGTAGGCTCCGGAACCGGATGTGCATCGTTAACAGCGGTGAACACCATGGCGTGATCGGTTGTGGTAATACTGTAGAGAAAACCCTCGCCGACGCCGGTGTAGTGCAGCGTCGGAGCGAGGAACGTTTTCAGTGAAGAAAAGTGCACCAGCTCGAACGTGTCGCCAGCTTGGGGAATGTAGTTGCCAAAGTGCATCGTCAACGTCGTTGTCGGAGTGCCAAGGGGGACGATGGCGGTTGTGCCGAAGGAAAATTCGCCGCTCACGTCGACATGATCGTGTTGATTTGCTGCAGGACCAAGTACGTCGAAGTCAAGCCACGCACTCGCAGCGAGCGACCCGGCCGAGTACGTCTCAAAATTTCCGTCAATCGTCAGCTGGCCGACAGATTCTCCTCCGGGAAAGAGCTGCTGCGCGCTGACCGCCAGCCCTCTGACCGTGCCGCTGCCGGAGATACGGACCGCCTTGAGGGAAGGCGCCTCCAGCTCACCATCGACGTCCAGCGTCTGCATCGTTCCGACAGGTGCGCGATCCAGAAGAAGCTTGCCTTGCCGGACCTCGACGTAACTCTGGCCTTGCGTGGAGATCTGGGCATTGGCGATGCGCGTCGTGCCGGGACTGTTCTTGATGATGCTGCCGCTGGTCAGACTGATCTGAATGGGAGCAGCGTCCACACTTTCCGGCTGAGCGAAGGTGCCGCTGGCATTCAGCTTCAGTCGGGAGAAAAAATTGAAATCAATGCTTCCGCCTCCCGTGCTGAGGAAGGTTCCGCCGTTCCAATCGAAGCTGCTGCCAAAGCTCAAGGTGATTGCTCTCTCACCGAAATAGACCTGAGACGATGCGGGAATCGCAATCGAACTTGAACTTGCCGATCCTTTGAGATTGACAGAGCCGCTCCCGGAGATGCGCCCGCCGGACCATTCGAGATGGGTCCCGTAGAATCCGGATTGGATGGTGCCGGAGCCCGAGAGCGTTCCGCTTGAAAGCGTGACGACGCCGTTGGAGGTCAAGGTGCCATCGACGGTGACGTCGCCGCCGTTAATGGTCAGATCACCGCCCACGCTCAAGGCGTGTGGCACTCTGTTCAGCATGAGAGACCCACCGGGATCGATGTGAAGCGACGCGCCGCCGGTGGCGAAAACCGTCGTCACGGCGACATCGGTTGCGATGTGAGAATCCCCCGAGGCGATGCTGACTCGGTAGTCGTCGCCGGTGGGATAGCCGGAGGATAGACCTGTCCACCGGCTGGGATCTTCCCAATTGCCGCTGCCCCCGTTCCAGCTCGCTGTGATCCCAGCAGGTGGAGGATTCGCTTGCGCGCTGACGGCGGACGTCATCGCAATGATGATCAGAAGCGAGCATGCGAAGCGCATGATTGCCCAACTCAGAGATGTTCCTGTGACTCCCACAGGCCGGAGCTAAAGAATGATTGCAGATGCGGCTGATGTCAAATAACTGATCCACACCTCACCACATGAGGCGCGGCGAGCCCGGTGAGATGGGCAAGGTTTGAGGGATGGCGCGTTATGGGCTGGTGGGCAGGTAGATCGTGAACGCAGTGCCTTTGCCGACTTCGCTGGTGACTTCGATCTTCCCCCGGTGATGCTCGATGATTTCCTTGCAGATCGCCAGACCCAGTCCGGTGCCCTTCGATTCACCTTTCTTGGTGGTGCCTTTGGTGGTGAAGAAGGGTTCAAAGATCTTGGTGAGCAGTTTCTCGGGGATACCCGGGCCGGTGTCGATGACCTGAAGCCTGGCCTCACCGTTGTCGAGCATGTTGGCTTTGATGGTGAGCGAGCCACCGTTGCCGAGCATCGCCTGGCGGGCGTTGATCAGGAGGTTGAGCAGAACCTGCTCGAGCTGCACGGGGTCGCCGTAGACGCTCAGCCCCGGCTGCACCTGCACCCGCAGCGCAATGCCATCTTTCTGCGGGTCGCGGGCGAGAACGAGCAGGACCTCATCGACCAGGCGCTGCACTTCGACTTTGCCGAAGGTGGATTCACCGCGCGCCAGCCCCAGCATCGACGTGCAGATCTTGCCCGCCTTGGTGGCGCTCTGGAAGCCCTTGGTGAGGGCTTTGCGGATCAAGTCCATGTCCGGCTTGTCACTCTCGGCGCTTTGCAGGGCGAACTGCGAATAGCTCACGATCGGCGTGAGCAGGTTGTTGAACTCATGCGCGATCACGGCCGCAATGGTGCCGATCGTCGCGAGACGCTGCGATTCGGTCAGTTGCTCGCGCAGCAGGTCGAGCTGCTGCTGGGTGGCAGCAATTTCCCTGAGGAAGCCTTCATCAACAGTCGGCACAGGTGGTTTTTGATCGCTCACGCTCTTGATCTATCGGCGTGCGGGATGGGCACTCTTCAACAGGCTTTATGACGGATTCGCACGCGGTGTTATCGGTACAAATTCGCCACTACAGCTTTCCCAGAGTCACGGCTTATGATGCGCCTGCTCAGTGACACGGGCTGAAACCTCGTGCGACGGGAAGAAGACCATGATCGCCATCCACCACACCGGCGGCATTGCCGCGACGAACTGTTACCTCATCGGCGACGAGGCGACCAGGCAGGCGGTGATTTTCGATGCCCCCAATGACACCGTCACCCCCCTGCTCGATGAGGCGGAGAAACGCGGACTAGAGGTCATCGGCCTTTGGCTCACCCACGGCCACTTCGACCACGTCGCGGATCATGTGGTGGTGACGGGGCGATTTCCGCTGGCGAAGGTGCTGATTCACAAGCTGGACGAGCCGAAGCTGAAGGAGCCGGGGAGTTCGATGTTCTTGTTGCCGTTCGAGATTCCGCCGCGCAGTGCGGATGAGTATGTGGAGGATGGTCAGAAGCTGAGGCTGGGGGAGATCGAGTTCAAGGTGATCTTCACGCCGGGACATTCACCTGGGCATGTGATGTATTACGCGGCAAAAGAGAAGCTGCTGATCGGCGGGGACTTGATCATCATGGGGGCCGTTGGACGGACGGATCTGCCGGATTCGGATGAGCGTGAGCTGTTCCGGTCGATCCGACGGGTGATGAAGCTGCCCGATGACACCGTCCTCCTCCCGGGCCACGGCCAACCGTCGCTTCTAAGTCAGGAACGTCAAAACAACCCTTACGTGCAGCTCGCGCTGGAGCAAGAAGACTGACAGACAGCACATCTCGTTTAGCCGCCCCGCGTGCGGGGCGCTGCATCTGATCCCGCGCAAAAAAAGAGGGCGACGCAAGCGTCGCCCCTACTGAATGCGCTTAACTGGAAGTTACTTCTTCTTCCCAGTCTCGCCGAGCTTCAGGTCAACGGTGACAGATTCACCGGCTTTGACTTCGACCTTCTGAGCGGCGCGGCCTTGGCCCTTGACCATGGCGCGGACGGAGTATTCGCCGGCGGGGACGTTCTCGATGGTGAACTTGCCGCTGGAATCCGTCGTCGCTTCGGCGACGGCCTTGGGGCGATCGCCCTTGACGCCATGCTGCGCCTTGTCCTTGTGCGTTTCGGCGTCGGCGGCCTGCTTCTCGGCCTTGTCCTTCTTCTTGTGATCGCCCATGCCGGCGGCGTAGACGCCGACGTTGGCATTGGCGACGGCCTTGCCGTCCTTGTCCACCAGCGTGCCGGTCACGGTGCCGGTTTCCTTCTTGTCCTCAGCCTTCACGCTGACGGCCAGACCCAACATCAAACCCAAGGCGACAATCGGAGCCGCCCAACGTGCGATGCGACGCATACGAGAACCTTTCTGTAAAAATGGTTGCGTGTTCTGCTCAACTAACGCTCAAGCGCGCGAATTGTTGCGTGAGACGAAAAATCTTCAGGGGACGGCGGATCGAATTTGTTCCCAAACTTCCTGGAGTTCCAGGACTACCTTCACCGTCGCGCTGCCGTCGGATTCGTAATCAACTTTGTAAGTTCGCGCACCGTCAACAGCGCGACCGACCGCCGTCGAAATCCGCTTGTCCGCCTTCACGGCGTCGCCAACGGTCTGCTTCGCATTGAGCGGAAGAGATTCGACCTTCGCGCGAACTTTGGCGAGCGCATCAGTCTCCGCGGCGCGAGCGGCCTTAAGTCGGTTCGCCTTCGCCTTGCTCGAACCCTGCGCATCAATTTGATCGCTCGCCCATGCCGGCGGACTGTCCGGAAGCTGAACGGCATGAACGATGCTCGTCGTCGTCACGGCAGCGGGCGCTCTTCCCGTCACGCGCCGCACTTTCGTCACGAACACCTCGCGCACCTCGTCCCAAGCCTTGTCATCCTTCGGCAGAGGCACCTGCTTCTGCGCTTTGGCCGCCATTTGAAACGTGTCAAACATCTCATCCGCGGGCGCGGCAAGCGTCAGCCGCACCTGCAAATCAGGCTGAAATTCCAGTCCGGTCACCGGTCGCGCCGCCAGCCAACCGTCAACCGCATCCTGCACCGACTTCACCGCCAGCGCATCCCCCACCGTCTTATTCTGCGCCAGTGGAACCGGCTTCACGTTCTCAATCGCCCGGTTAACCGCATCCCGCTTCGCGGCGGCAACCGCCTGCTTGCGCGCTTCCTCCGGCACACCCGCCCACGCCTCCTCACCGGGCGCTCGCGCACCGGCGACCGCGCCGCGCGTGCTTGATCCCACCGCACAAAACGTCTTCTGCTGAAGATCGCGCAGTCTTGTCTCAATCACCGAGGCCGAGACGGGCGAATCCTTTGGGTTACTGTTGACGAGCTGCTTTAAGCTGGAGATCACGGTGCTGCCCGGCAGCTCGAGGCGCACCTGGCACGTCTGATCGTTCAACCAGCGCGGCCCCCCGAGCTGATTCGCCTTGTACAGTGTGCGATTAAGCTGATCTTCCGCATCCAGCTTTTTAAGCAGGTCCCCCACCGTCAGGTCGCGCTGGATACGCACCTCTTCGATCTGCTGCCGAAGCGATTGCCGTGCATTGTCTCCCGCCGCCTGGATGGTTTCCCGGTCGTCGCTCGCCTGCGCGCGGACCAGCCCCCCTGCCATCAGCAGCACGATCATCACCAGACGCAGGCACGTTACAGCGTTCATCTCATCAACTTCTTGCACGACAACACTTGATCGGACACAGGTTTAGACAAAGTTCAGCCCCGTTCGTTAGATCGTCGACTTGTTGAATCAAGCTGCAACCATCCTGCGTCCGATAACGTCAAGATGGGCCGAGATGTTTGATTTTAAGCGGCACAAGCTTTACCATCGAATATCCTGCTCGTTGCAGTCTAAGTTCATATTTCGCCACTTGTTATAGCCAATGGAGAGTAGATGCACCCTCGGCGTCTGACGCGCAAGGTTACGGTGGGCGATGCCCAGCACGGATTCGTTTCCATCGGCGGAGACGCGCCGGTCTCTGTGCAGAGCATGACCGCGGGGTACACCTACGAAATCGACAAGTGCGTTGCCGAGATTCATAAGCTCGCCGCCGCCGGCGCTGACCTGGTGCGCGTCGCCGTGCCAGAGAAGAAGGACACGGAGGCGCTGAAGGAAATCCTGCCGCAGGTCACGGTCCCCATCGTCGCCGACGTTCACTTCCACTTTCAGCGCGCCCTCGAAGCCATCGACGCTGGCGTTCACAAGATCCGCCTCAACCCCGGCAACATCAGCGACCGCGCCCAGGTCAAAGACGTCATTCAGGCATGTAAGCAGCGCAAGCTCCCCATCCGCGTCGGCGTCAATGAAGGCTCCATCGTCGAGCGCCGTGACAAGCAAAAACGCATGAAGGAACTCGGCGGCGTGTTCTCCAACAACAAGCACGGCCACTTCCTCGCCATCATGATCACCAAGCTCGAGGAATACCTCGACATCTTTCGCGAAGAAGACTTCCACGACATCGTCATCAGCGCCAAGAGCATCGATCCCACCCTCGTCATCGACGCCTACACCGAAATCTCCAAGCGCTTCGACTACCCCCTGCACCTCGGCGTCACCCACGCCGGCCCGAAAGAAACGGGCACCATCCGTTCCGTCGTTCCCCTCGGTCACCTCCTCTGCTCCGGCATCGGCGACACCATCCGCATCAGCTATGCCAACGATCCGGTGTACGAAGTGCAGGACGGCCTCGAGCTCTGCTACATCCTCGGATTGCGCCAGCGCATTGGCGCTGAGCTGATCGCCTGCCCCACCTGCGGGCGCATCCAGGTGGACCTCTTTAAGCTCGTGCAGGATGTGCGGAAGGAACTGGCCAAGGAGATTCAGCTCCCCATCAAGGTGGCGGTGATGGGCTGCGTCGTGAACGGCCCGGGCGAATGCGAAGGCGCCGACATCGCCATCTTCGCCGGCGACCGCCGCGGGATCATCTATGTCCAGGGGGAGAAAGTCGCCAACGTTCCCGAAGAAGACATCCTCCCCGCCCTGCTCAAGGAATGCCGTGAGTTCCAAGCCAAAGTCCGCCGCGGCGAAGCCCGCCTCGGCGACAAGAAGGTCGACGTCCTCCCCCCCGATCCCATCGGTGAGCTAGGCAGCGGCTGGGAAAAGATCCAAAAGGAAAAAGGCCTGGCGCTGCCTGTGGTAAGATAAGGCTGTGACCACCGCCACCGCCCCAACCTCATCGCAGGATCGCTGCGTGTTACTGCGCGGCATCTCCTGGCAGACTTACGAGTCCCTTCTCAACGAACTTCAGGCCGAAGGGCAGCACCTGCGGCTCACTTACGATCAGGGGCTTCTGGAAATCATGTCTCCGTCACCCTGGCACGGTAAAGCGGGGCTGCTCATCGCACGCCTCGTGGAGATCTACACGCTCGAGAAACAGATCCCCCTCGTTGGTTTGGGGAATACCACTTGGAGACGAGAGTCTCTCGCCAAGGGCATCGAGGCCGACGAGTGCTACTACATCCAGAACGCCGCATGGGCCGCGGGACGCGAAGAATTTGATCTGGCTGTCGACCCGCCGCCGGATCTCGCCATTGAAATCGACATCACCAGCAGCAGCTTAGATAAGCAATCTATCTACGCGGCATTGGGAGTCCCGGAGCTTTGGCGCTTCGAAAATGAGAAGTTGATCATCTTGCAACTGTCGCACAGCGGTATCTATGAAGCCGCGCCGGTGAGCCTCTTTCTTCCCGCACTGACGCCAGCGGTCATCGAACGGACGGTCGAAGAGCGCACTTCTTCGAAGACCGATACGCAGATCATGGCGGATTTCGTGAAGTGGGTTCAATCTCAATCCGCATAATCAGCTTCAAGTCATACAGCAAAAAAGCTCCGCATGTCTTCCATGCGGAGCTTCTTGTTTTTCTGCTGGTGAACCAATTAAAGCTGCGCGCCCGCAAGCTGCATTCTCAGCAGCAGCACCGCGGCCGACAGTTGTGGGTCGCTCCCCATCGCGTCCTTCTTGACCGGCTTTGTCGTCGCGGCGGCCGCTTCCTGCGTCGCCGCCTGCGCCTTGGTCGACTCCTGCTGCGGATCCGTGCCCGGCGCATTGACATCCGGCGCATCCCGCAGCACGTCCAGTTCCTGGCGCGACTCGATCGCAGCCGTCATCTGTTCCGGCGTCATCTCGATCGTCAGGTCCGGATCCACGCCCCACTCCGTCGAGTTCTCCTCGCGGTGAATGCATCGGCCGCTGGGCAGGTAATAGTGGCTGGTCGTCAGCTTGAGGTAGCTCTCGCGATTCCCGAGCGGGAAGAGCATCTGCACGGAGCCCTTGCCGAACGTCCGCTCGCCAACCACCTTCGCACGGTGATGATCCTTCAGCGCGCCCGACACGATCTCGCTGGCGCTGGCGGAATACTGGTTCACCAGCACCACCATCGGCAGATCGCATTCATCGCTATCCGGCTGAGCATCCACTTTCGTCGGCTGGTTCGGCGTTTCCCGATCCGCTCGCGTGCTCACGATCGGCCCGCCCTGGAGGAACTTGTCGGAAACTTCTGTCGCCGCCGACAGCAATCCGCCGGGGTTGTAACGCAGATCCAGGATCATCGCCTTGACGTCGCGCCCGCGCATCTCAGAGATGGCGTGGTTCAGTTCATCAGCAGTGCTCTTGGTGAAGTTCGTCAGACGCAGGTAACCAATCTTGTTGTCCGGGTCGACGAAGTAATCCCACCCGCCGCCTGGACGATGGTTCCACCCCTTAACGCTCGTAACCTTGATCGTCTGTCGCTCGATCTCGTACTCCTTCACCTTTCCACTCTGGCTGCGAAGGGTGAGGGTGACGGTCGTGCCGCTGGGGCCTGTGATTGTCTTGACGGCCTGGTTGATCGTGATGCCCTTGGCGCTCTTGCCGTTGATGTGTGTCACCACATCGCCGGCTTTGATGCCGGCCTTATACGCCGGGCTGTCTTCCAGCGGGCTCACGACCTTCAGCGAGCCGTCTTTATCGAGTTGAATCTGAATCCCCACCCCGGAAAACTCGCCCTGCGTAGTCTTGTTGAACTCTTCAAGCTCGCTCGGCCAGATCATGCTGCTGAACGGATCGAGCTCGCCGAACGCGCCGTCGGCAAACTCGGTGACGAGCACTTCGCTCGGCAGCTCAACCGTATTGGCATTGGTAGCGGCCATCCGGTCCAGCGTATCCCGCACCGTTGTTTCGTTGGCGGCGGGCGTGGTGGCGCTCTTCATCGCGTCATCAATCGCCGCCAGCATCTGCGTGCGCTTCTCTTCATCGTGAAGCAGCGGGAAGGTTCCCTCGAGCCCCTTCGTCGTGACCAGCACGCGAAGACCCTTCAAACCGCCGCGAAGCAAATCGCGGTAGTCGGCCTGGCGGTAGTAGTTGGTCCGCGCATCCATCAGCGCGTCGATCAGCATGCTCTTGCGCGCCCCGCGGACGGTGTCGTGCCAATCGATGCGGAAGGCATCGTTCTCATCGTCCTTGGCCGGCTTCGTCGAGGGCTGCGTCGCCGGGTTGAGCATCGCGTCGACCTGCTCGCGCGCCTTGCTCTCCGACTGCTGCATCTCCTTCACGCTGTCCGGCGCGTACATCACCAGCACGCGGATGCGGCGGGTCACCAGCTTCAGCTTGTCCTTCCACTCCGGCACCGCCGGCTCAATCGACCCCAGCGACGAATACAGCCGAAGCGCCTTCAACCACTCTTCATTCTGGTCCGCCTGGTCGGCCATGGCGGCGGTTTGCTTCACCAGGTCATCCACCCACTTTTCCTGGCGGAACGCCTGCTTGTCGTCAGCCAGCAGATAAGCCCGGGCGGCCACATCAATCGCGTAACTTTCCTGGTGGTTGTCCAGCAGCTTGCGCACATCAGCGACCGACTTCTCATATTGCTTATGACGCTCCGCGGCAAACTCCTGCCGCTGCGTTTCAAACTGGCTGATCCACGACGCCATCTGCTGGACAGACGGATCTTTAGAAATCGTCGCGGCTTTGCCGAGAAGCTGATTCGATTGATCGAACTTCCCTTGCTTCAGCGCGGTGAAGGCGTCGTTCTTCAGTTGCTCAATGGCAGCGACCTCATCCGCAACCGCTCGCGCCTGCGGACCCCAAACGAGCCCAGCCAACGTCAACGCGGCCACCATCATGCAACGCAACAGCAACTTGCTCATGGAGTTATCCTTACTGCCAGCGACAAGCCTAATTCGAGGTAGCACGGCTGCTTGCAGAACCGCCCGCAGCCTCTTGTGGTCGGACAGCGAACAATAATCACGCGGAAAGTCTCGGTCAAACCCAACTTTGCCCATGTGCGAAAAGAACTTACGACAACCATTCAGACGTTTTAAGGTGACAGAAGTTCATCGGCCGGATCATGCACCCACCTGCATCTGAGCCCCCGCAATCCGGCGGGCAAGGCGATAGAGCTTAACCCGCTTCTGCTGTAGCATGCCCCGCCCGGCTCAAAAATTACAGCCGCTCGGCAACCCAACATGCAAACCATTTCCGCACAACTGGATCAGGTGTTCCGCAACGCAATCCAACAAGCCTTCGCGATCGACGCCGACCCCCTGATCACCGTCAGCCACAATGAGAAGTTCGGCGATTACCAGTCCAACGCCGCCATGGGCCTCGCCAAGCAGGTCAGCGATAAGACCGGCCAAAAGACCAACCCCCGCGCCGTCGCCGAGCAGATCAAGTCCAACCTGAACCTCGCTGACATCGCCACCGAAATCTCCATCGCCGGCCCCGGCTTCATCAACGTCCGCCTCAGCCCTTCCTTCCTCTCAGGTCAGCTCACGTCGATCCAATCCGACGCGCGCCTCGGCGTCTCCTGCGCCGAACCAAAGCAAACCATCGTCGTCGACCTCTCCGGCCCCAACGTTGCCAAAGAGCTCCACGTCGGTCACCTTCGCAGCACCATCATCGGCGACTCCATTGCCCGCGCCCTCGAGTTCCTCTGCCACAACGTCATCCGCCAGAACCACCTCGGCGACTGGGGCACCCAGTTTGGAATGCTCATCTCCCACCTGCGCAGCCAATCCACCGCCGGCGAAACCCGTATCGAAGACCTCGATAAGTTCTACAAGGAAGCCCGCAAGCGCTTCGACACCGAAGAAGGTTTCGCCGACACCGCTCGCGCCACCGTCGTCAAGTTGCAATCCGGAGGCGATGAAGAACTCTCCCTCTGGCGCAAGATCGTCGAAGAAACCCGGCGCCACTTTGTCCCCCTCTACCAGCGCCTCAACGTCAAGATCACCACCGCCGATGAGCGCGGCGAATCCTTCTACAACCCGATGCTCGAGGGCGTCGTGCGCGACCTGAAGTCCGCCGGCATCGCCACCCAATCCGAAGGCGCAACCGTTGTCTTCGTCGAAGGTCACGAAAACCCCCTCATCATCGAGAAAAGTGGCGGCGGATATCTCTACGGCACCACCGACCTCGCCGCCTTGCGCTTCCGCGCCGGTCAGCTCAAAGCCAACCGCATCGTCTACGTCGTCGGCGCGCCCCAGTCGCAGCACTTCGCCCAGGTCTTCGCCACCGCGCGCCGCGCCGGATGGGACAACGGCGCCGCGCTCGAACACGCCCCCTTCGGCTCCGTCCTCGGCGAAGACGGCAAAATGTTCAAAGCCCGTTCCGGCGAATCCGTCAAGCTCGTCCAGCTCATTGACGAAGCCGAAGAACGCGCCTTCGCCCTCGTCACGGAGAAGAACCCCGACCTCCCCGAAGAGACCCGCCGCAGCATCGCCCACGCCATCGGCGTCGGCGCACTCAAGTACGCCGATCTCAGCAAAGACCGCGTCAGCGACTACACCTTCTCCTTCGACCAGATGCTCTCGATGAACGGCAACACCGCCCCGTACCTCCAGTACGTCTACGCCCGCATCCGCTCCATCTTCCGTAAAGCGAACACCGCCCCACCGACAAACGCCCCCATCCACCTCGATGCGCCCCAGGAGCTTGCGCTGGCGAAACATCTCCTGCGCCTCTCTGAAACGATCAGCCTCGTCGCCCGCGAATTGAAGCCGCACCACCTCTGCAACTACCTCTACGACCTCTCCACAAAGTTCAGCAGCTTCTACGAAAACTGCCCTGTCCTCCAAAGCGAAGAGCCCACGCGCACCAGCCGCTTAGCCCTGTGCGACCTCACCGCTCGCACCATGGCCACAGGCCTCGACCTCCTCGGCATCGAACACCCCGAGCAAATGTAGCCGGCCCCCCTCTTCCCCTCTCCCGGTACTCCGGGAGAGGGCAGGGTGAGGGCTCT
>DASVUC010000007.1:0-4011 GCA_036387255.1 Tepidisphaeraceae bacterium
GAAGTGGGCTACCACGGCCGCGATGTCGAATCCATGATCCGCGACCTGCTCGACACCGCCATCGGCATGGTTCGAGAAGAAATGACTGAAGAGCTGAAGCAACCTGCCGAAGCTCAGGTCGAAGAGCGCCTGCTCGATTACCTGCTCCCCAAATCTGATTCGAACTCGTTCGGTCTAGCCTCTGGCGACGAGGAAACCCACGAGAAGCGCAAGCGCACGCGGGAAAAGATGCGCGACCAGCTCCGCGCCGGCGAGCTCGAAGACCGCTACGTCGAGATCGCCATCGAAGAGCGCTCCACCGTCGTCGGTGTCCTCGGCCAGGCGGGCATGGAGATGGACGTCGAATTTCAGAACATGTTCGAGAAGATGCTCCCCAGCAAGCGGGAAACACGCCGCCTTACCGTGCGCGACGCGCGCAAGGTCCTCCTCGGTCAGGAGGCAGAGAAGCTCATCGACCGCGACAAGATCAACCGCACCGCGATCGAGCGGGTTGAGCAAACCGGCATCGTCTTCCTGGACGAAATCGACAAAGTCGCCGGCCCGCAATCGCAGCACGGCCCAGACGTCTCCCGCCAAGGCGTGCAGCGCGACCTCCTCCCCATCGTCGAAGGCTCCACCGTCATCACCAAGCACGGCCCCGTCCGCACCGATCACATCCTCTTCATCGCCGCCGGCGCCTTCCACGCCAGCAAACCCAGTGACCTCATGCCCGAGCTCCAAGGTAGATTCCCCATCCGCGTGGAGCTCGCGGATTTAACCAAAGACGACTTCATCCGCATTCTCAAGGAGCCAAAACACTCACTCACCATGCAGCAGGTTGAGTTGCTCCAGACGGAAGGTCTTTTCGTTTCCTTCGCCGATGATGCGATCGAAGCCATGGCTCAGATTGCGTATGACCTGAATCGCCGCACGCAAAACATCGGCGCCCGCCGTCTCTACACCATCATGGAAAAAGTGTTTGAGCAAGTCAGTTTCGAAGCCCCCGACCTGCAAGACAAGACGATTAGCGTTACAGCCAGCTACGTGAGAGATCGCCTCAACGACATCCTGAAAGACGAAGACCTCAGCAAATTCATCCTCTAGCGCGAAGCGCTATTGGGGTGTAGCGAAGGTTGTCATCCTGAGGTACTCCGAAGGATCTGGCCGATTAGCCGGACGATGCCAGATGCTTCGGAGTACCTCAGCATGACACCGATCTTTGGTTCGGCGCTACAGGCGTAACCGCAGCGCTTACTTGTGGCATGGGCGACTCGCCCATGTTCCTGAGCTCGAGCCGACTTCCCACTTTGGTGCACTACTTCTCGCGCGATCAGTTCAACCCATACCGCTTGCTCACCCGAGCATTTGAAAGTCTCTGCTCCTTCACCAGGAAGACCCCCTCATCCCCATGCTCCCGGACGAACTTCAGCAGTTCATCCGCCTTCGCCCGCATCTCCTCCTTCGGCCCCTTTTCCGCCCGCAGCTTTTGAAGCTCCAGATCCCGTCGCAGGTATTCGCATACCATCCCCAGCCTTTCCAACGCGCGCTTCACCGCCGGATCCGTTGCAGCCTTCGCGTCCTCCCGAATCGCCTCAAGCTTCCAGGCGCGACCGAGATCGTCCTCAATTTCCTTCGCGCTCTTCAGCGCTGAATTCGGAATGCTGGAAGTCTTCCGGGTGATCTCCTCCAGCGTGCGCAGCGCCGCCTCGGCCTTCCCCGCCGATGCGCCGTACCGCGCTTCGCAGAACTTCTTCACCACGAAATCCACCTCCACCGTGGGATCCCACGCCAGCTGCGCCAGCACATAATGATTCAGCTCGTACGTTCCCCAGTCCCCCGGCTCCGCATAGGTCGAAACCCCCTGCACTGGTAGTGTTGTGTAGAACTGCAAATCCTTCTGCATGTAATGCGGAATCACCACCGGCAGCGAATCCCACGCGTACTTTCGGTAGTAAGAGTAGATCGAAATGTCCCCCTTGAACCTGCCCCGCCAAGCCTTCAGCGCCTCGACATACTTCGCATTCTTCTCCGCCGCCGGATCGTTGATCTTATGATCGAACTGCTGGTTGATCGGACAGAAGTCCACCAGCACCGATGGATCCACCGTCGCATGCTCCGGCGGATCCACGTACGACGAATATGCGATCATCTCAATCCGCAGATCCGGCCGAACCTTCGCCGCCGCCTCTTTCACCTGCGCGAGCAGGATCGCCTGCCGATCCGGAGGCGTCCCCAGCTTCTTGCAATCTTCACACTCACACCACTTCGCTCCATCCGGCGGCCAAAAATCGTAAATCTGGATCTCCGGATGCGCCTTGATGTACGTGACAAAGTTGTCCACCAGGTAACGCACGGCCTGCGCGTTGGAGGTGTTGAACACCCAAGCCTGCGCCTTCTGCCGCTTACCCGCCGCATCCACCGCAAACCACTCCGGGTGCTGCTCAAAAAGCTTCCCCTCCTCCATCTCAGCGTTCAAAAAGTTCTGGTACCCATGCCCACCCACTTCGATCGTAATGCCGCGCTTCTGACACTCCGGCGCCACCTTCTCCCGGAACCTGTCCCACATCACCCGCCCCTTCCCCTGGTAATTCGTCGGCACCACCAGCGTGTTGTATCCCACCTTCGCCATCCACTCGACCATCTGCACCAGGTTCTCCGGCGTATGTGAGTGGCCCTCCTCCACGTAGATCTTGCGGAAGTTCAGCACCGGCTGCGTCTTCACAAAAACCGA
The DNA here is from genome assembly GCA_036387255.1 of Tepidisphaeraceae bacterium. Lineage (GTDB taxonomy): Bacteria > Planctomycetota > Phycisphaerae > Tepidisphaerales > Tepidisphaeraceae > DASVUC01. Next base: position 2,711 of record DASVUC010000007.1, read on the forward strand.
ATCCGGCACTGCGATGGTCTCCAGCTTTGGCACCACCTCGCCGCTTCCTCGATACAACTCAAGCTGCGGCGCCAGGAACCGACACCCAATCCCCTCCAGAAACGCGTACACCCCCCGCAGCACCGCGCGTCCCGTCGCCCCGGTGATACTGATCGAGCCCGTGGAATGCCGCGTGATCTCATACGCATCCGCATTCGTTCCGCTCATCGGCGAGTCGGTTGCGGGCACCGATCGGCACGCAATCAGGATCCATGGCCCCTGCCCATCCAGCTTCTTCACTTCCAGTTCCGCACCCGACATCTGCTTCAGGTACTTTGCCAGTTCCTGCGCCGCAAACCGTTCAGTTGGAATGTCATTGGGCGACACGTTGATCCGATAGTCGCTTTTCCCCTCCCGCACGATCACAAGCTCTTCCGCAAACGCCGCCTGCGAAATGAAGAGCACAAGAACCGACGCCATCACCCGCATCGCACGCATGAGTTCCTCGCATCGAGATGCCGCCCCTATCGTGGCATGGGCGTCGCGCCCGTGCAATCACCCCAAGACCCACTTCGGCTCAAACTGATTCTCCGCAATCTGCTTCTCAATCGAAACCCGCACCCCCTCCACGTGGTTCCGCGCCGCCCGCTCCGCCTCTTCGGGTTTGTTCTCCTCGATTGCCTTCACGATCGCCAGGTGTTCCCCCCTGATCACATCATGAGGTCGATGCGCCAGCAGCGACATCCCAAACACGTGATACGCCTCGAGCAGCCGAGCCAGCGTCGTGTTGCGCGAGATCGTGATCGTCCGCTGATGAAACTGACGATCCAGCGCCCCGCGCTGCTCCGTATCGTTCTCCAGCCCCACCTGGTAAATCCGTTCCACCAGATCGTAAAGCTGGCGAATTTCCGCACGGCTCGCGTGCTCACAGCACAGCCGCGCTGCGAGCCCCTCCAGCATCTCGCGCACGTGATAGGCCTCGATCAGCTTCGCGTTATCCAGTCCCGCAACGAAGACGCCGAGGTTGTCGACGGAGTTTACGAGCCCCGTCGACTGAAGCTCCAGCAACGATTCCCGAATCACCGACTGCGCCACCCCGAATCGCTTGGCCAGTTGCTGCTGCGTCAGCCTGGATCCCGGCGGAAATTCTCCCGTCAGGATCAGCTTGCGCAGCTCGTCCCGCACGCGCCCGCGCGCCGTTTGCTGCGTCGCCGATGTAGTACCCGTTTCCGTCATCACCACCCCATGTATCCCAGCGCCGTCAGTGCCTCGATCAATCCGATGCTGACCCCGCCCACGAGCAGCGCCGCCGCCAATCCGAC
>DASVUC010000008.1:0-1572 GCA_036387255.1 Tepidisphaeraceae bacterium
CGAAACGGCGAAGGTAACAATCGGGCGCCCCATCACGGCTGAAGCGAGCTGGACTCCGCCCCCCGCGGGCCGAATCAAAGTGGTTGGCCCGAGCGTCGTGGTGGGACTTCCAGCGAGGACCGTCCCCGTGCCATCTGGGCCGCTTGTGATCCGCGTTGTGCGCCAACCACCGATCGCCGTGTTCGATCGGAACTGCGCGTCGTAAGCTTTGCGGAGATCGCCGCCGTCGTTGGGCGGAATCGATGGATCGTTCTCGTCCGCGAGTGTCGGCGGCCCCTTCCGGCTGAAAATATTGCGAAAACCGTTGTCGACGCTCGGCAGCGCTTGCGCGCGGAGTGAGGCGGCGCTTGCGGTGAAAAAGAGAAGGAGCGCGACAAGCGCATACCACAGCCGGAGCGACCGTCTGGTCTTGGCGCAGCGACTTCTCACACGAGCGTTCATCGGTGGCTTCGTCTGCTACTAATTACCGGCTGCGGTTGTCGTATGAGCTACCGTACGGACCGTCGGCAGGAGCAGCTCGATCGCCGCCAGCTTCGCGTCGCGGGCCTTGTCATTCGCTTCCAGCGCAGTGAGCCGGTCGCGCAGCTTCGCGTTCTCTTCTCGCAGGGCGCTTACCTCGTCGTCTTTCTCCTTCTTCAGCTCCTGCACAGCCTTGGCCGCGATCAGTCCGAAAGCAGTGTACTTTACTGTCATTTTTACTTCGCCATCGCCGGCAAGCGGCATGGAGCTGATGAGATCGGGGAAGATTGGCTGCACTTCCTGCGCGATCACACCGAAGTGGGCATTCTCGTCCGCGGGACCGTCTTTCCAGTGATATCTGCGGACCTGGAGGTCCATCAAACGACCGAGCACAGGCTCCGCGTCCGTGATATCCCGCTTGAGCGTCCCGTCCGAAAGATTGTCCCAGTTGCCGTCGCCGTCCCACTGGATCTGCTGAATACCCGGGTTATTGGTATTCCCCATCGAATTTCCCTCCATGATGATGCCATTGGTCGAGCGAAACATGCGGACGTATCTCCCTTGACCGTCATCGAACCTCAGGGCACCGCTGTTCGGGATGTGTACTCGATCCAGCGGCGTGACATTGCCAATGCCGACGTTACCGTTGGTGCCGAACACGGCTCGAGCCACGCTACCGTCGGCTATCAGCAATTGCCCCCCACCTGGGGTGTTCCCGCTGCCGCTGCTAATCAAATTCCAGGTATGGTTGCCCGACACGTTGCTCAAGCCGAGCCACGTTCCGGTGTTGTTGGTGCCGTTTAAAAAGGCGGCGGTTTGATTCCCTGTGCTGACGTTCAACCCGCTCCCGTTCAAACTGCCTGACACGCTCAGATTCCCCGACGGGACGCTCTTGCTCCCCGAATTGAGGCTGAAGCCGTTCGGGCTGAGCGAGGCGAGGAATGTTCCGCCAGCGCCAGGATTGTTTTGTCCATCGTTATGCACGCCGCCTGCGAACCAGGCGAAATTGCTGCCCGAGCGCGAGTAGAGGGTGCTGGCTTGCACACCGATACCGTAGGTCGCTGGTCCCCACAGATTCAGCATCTGCCGCGTCGCGGAACCGAAGTTCAGGCT
>DASVUC010000009.1:0-4651 GCA_036387255.1 Tepidisphaeraceae bacterium
GTGGCATGGGCGTCTCGCCCGTGCACCCATTCAGCATGGGCGAGACGCCCATGCCACGGAACAAAATGCATCGTCGCGACTTCCTCAAAGCTTCAAGTGCCGCTCTCGCGGCAGGTGTTTTCTTCCGCCCCTCCTTCGCCGGAGCCACCCGCCCCCTTGCCCCGTTTGAAATCTTCGATCCCTACTTCCTCCCGCTGCTCGGCGGCTTCCTCACCAACGCCAAAAACACGGCTCCGGACTACGTCGTCTGCGACTATCCCAACGGCACCAAGCTGAAAAGCTGCTGCACCCCCAGCGGCAAAACCTACGTCTCCGTCGCGCGCATGCTTCCCGCGATGGCGGAATGGGTGCGCTCCGGCCGCGACACCAATCACCTGCTGCATGAGCTTCGCATCCCCGTCATCGAGGAGGTTCTCCTTCAGATCTATTCCCGTGCCTTCAACCCGAAGAACCCAAACTTCTGGGGCCTCGCGCCCGCCAACCGCGCCACCCAACTCTCCGTCGAAGCCGCCCTCGTCGCCTACGCCCTCTGGCGCCTTGGCGACGACTTTGTCGCGAAGATTCCCCCCGAGCAGCGGAAGAACCTCAACACCTGGCTCGCCAGCTGCACCCAGGTCCCGGAGCGCACCAACAACCACGCGTGGTTCACCTGCAACAACCAGGCGCTGCGCCTCGCGCTCTCGAAGAAGTTCCCCGAATTCACCGGCGACGAAGCCTGGATGATCGAAGACCTCAAGGCCCTTGAAGCCCTGTACAAACCCAACAACGACGGCTGGTACAGCGACTCCCCCGACGCGGGCGTCTACGACTACTACAACTTCTACGCCTTCCCGAACTTCGCCCTGTACTGGAGCCGGATCATCGGAGGGCGCTATCCCGACTGGAACGAAAAAGTTCGCTCCCGAACGAAAGAATTCTTCGACAAAGTGCCATACTTTGTCAGCGCGTCCGGCTGGCAGCCGCTCTATGGCCGATCCCTCATCTACCGCTGGACCCTCGCCACCGGCCCAATCCTCGGCTATCAGGAAAACCTTTGGCCCCACTCGCCCGGCCTGCTCAAGCGCATCATGCGCAAGAACATCGAAGCCCACTGGAACGCCGGCGCATTTGATGAGCAAAACGGCAAGCTGCGCGAAACCCTCTCCCCCGGCGGCTCCACCGATATCCGCGAAAACTACATCGACAACGGCCACCCGTACTGGTGCATGGGCGCGTTTGCAGCGCTTGGCATTCCGCAGAACGATCGCTTCTGGAAAGATGAGGAAGAGCCGCTTCCCGTTGAGAAAGCGGACTACTCCATCGACTTCCAAGGCCCGCGCATGCGTCTCATCGGCACGCATCGCACCGGCGAGGTGAAGTGGGTCCAGGCGCTGCCCGCCGCCCGTCGCGAGTACTACCGCGACAAGTACATGAAGTTCGTTTACTCCTCCGACTTCCCATTCAACACGCTCCAGAAAGGCGATCAGTGTCCGCCCGATCAGATGCTCGTCTTCCGCGATCCCAAGACAGGCGCCTGCGCCGCGCGGATTGCATGTGATTCAGGTGAACTGACCGACGACGGCGCACAGACAAATTGGCGCGCGAAGTTGGGTGATCACGAATTTAAGATTGCCACCAACATCCGCATCAAGGGCGAGTTCGAACTCCGCACCCACACCATCGAATCACCCGCGGCTGCGCTGGACATTGAAATCCGCGAGGGCTCCTACCCCCTGGGCCTTGCCGAAGGGGATAGCGCAACCTCCAAAACTAGCCACAACCGCACGCTCCTTCGCAGCATCAGGCGCAACGCCCTCATTTGCGCCATGCCCGTCAACGGCTTCGACTCCGCGGAAGTAATCGATTCTGTCGGCGACCAGAAACGCATCAACGTCATTTACCCCGAGGTGCGCATCATCGTCCTCAAGGGCAAGATCACCGCTCCGACCATGACGCTCACCAGCATGCACTACGCAAGCAGCAAGCCCCTGGAGGAGAATGAGATGATGGAGCAAGCGCGTGAACTGCTGAAGCGGTGGGGGGGCCAGTGAACAAGATCTTGGTCCTGTCCCTGCTTGTTGCCGCCGTCGCTTCCGCAAAAGTCGAAAAGCTCGGCGATCCCTGCCGCGCCCGAAACGTCCTCGCCGGCCGCGTCGTCAAGATGGTCGATGGTCAGGAGCGCCTCGTCCTCACCAACATGAACGAGAGCAGCGGCGCAGAGTTGATCTGCCTCGACTTCAAGAACAACACTGCCGAAGTCATCAAATGCCCCGCCGGCGCCGGCTCCTGGGCGCTCGATCAAGTCCCCGGCGACCGCCTCGTCGTCGGCACCTACTACGACGGCAAGTTCATGATCTTCGACCTGAAGACCATGAAGTTCATCCACACCGCCAGCTTCCCCGGCGAACAGTACATCTGGAACCAGGCGATCGGCAGTGACGGTCGTCTCTACGGCGGAACCTACCCCGGCGGAAAACTCGGCGCCCTCGATCTCAATACTTACGCCGTCGAAGATTGCGGCGCACCCGCGCCGCCCAACACCTATCTTCGCAACGTCTCTGCGCTCCCCGACGGCCGGATCCTCTGCTCGTTGGGAATGGTCAAACCTGCCACGCTCCTCTTCGATCCGAAGACCAAGAAGTTCTCCTCCACGCCCGAGAGCATGAAAGATGTCCTCTCCGGCGTCACTTGGAACGGCTACTTCCTCTCCGGCTCCGCCGTCTTCGACGGCAAGACGCTTCAGCGCGTGGAGAAGCCCCCGTTCCCCACGCCGGAAGGCGGCAACTGGTCCGTCGACACTTACGCGTCAACAGGCAACACCCTCTACATCCGCCAGAAGGACACCATCTGGCGCTACACCACCGGCGACAAAGAGCTCTCGCTCATTACAACCCACATGCTCAAAGGTGCCCGCGTTCTCGCCGGTGCATCCACCGGTGATTTGATGGGCGTCCGCGGCCAGGACTACTTCGTCATCACTCCCGGCAAAGACGATATCGCGCTCAACCAGATCCCCGGCCCGTCGGCGCCGCGCGATGTCCACTTCCTCAAGGTCGACCAGCAGAAGCGCCTCTGGGGCGGCCCCACCTTCGGGCAAACCCTCTTCTCCCTCGACACCCAGTCGGGTGAGGCGAAGAACACCAGCCAGGTCGCCAACTCCGGCGGTGAGGTCTACGACGCCGCGTTCATCGACGGAAAAGTCTACGCCGTCGCCTACTCCGGCGGCGAGATCGTCCGCTATGACCCCGACGAACCCTGGAACCAGATCGGCGGCAAGAATCCCCGCACCATCGTCAGCCTGACGGAGCGCGGCTACATTCGCCCCGTCGCCGGTGTCGTCGTCGGCCCGGACAAGAAACTCTACTCCGGCTGGATGGCCAAATACGGCACCTACGGCGGCGCCATCGCCATCACCGATCCCGCGGACGGCAAAACGGAACTGATCGAAAATCCCTTCCAGCAACAGGGCCTGCACGGCATCGCCGTCGATGAGCACAGCATCTACTTCGGCACCTCGCTGGAAGGCAATGGCCTGCCGCACAAGTCCGGCGAATCCGCCGGCTTCGGCGTCGTCAATCGCAACACGCGCAAGCTCACCTTCAGCAAAGCCTTCCCCGGCGCTGCCGTCGTTTCTCATGTCGTCGCCGACGCCAAGACCGGCAAGGTCGCTTTCACGGTAGCCGGGGCCTGGCACCTCTACGATCCGAAGACGCAGCAGGTGACGCCGGTCGCCGGCGCACTTGCCGCTGAGAGCATCTCCGCCAGCGCCCACGACGGCGCCGTTTACTACGGCTCCGGGAACACGATCCAGAAAATCGACCTCGCCGCCGCCAAGACGTCCGTCTCGGGCACGCTCCCCGCCCCCGCGCACTGCGTCACCGTCGCGAGCGACGGCGAGGTCTTCGCCTCCGCCGGCACCAGCGTCTTCCGCGTCACCGGAGATCATCCATGAGCTTCATCGATCGCCGATCCTTCCTCAAAGGCACCGCCGCCGTCAGCGCCGCCGCCATCGCCGGCTGCAAATCAACCAACAAGCGTCACCACCAGCCCCACCTCGCCCCCAGCACTCAGCCCGAAGAAGAAGTTGGCGGCGGCTTAGGCGTTGAAGAGCGCTTCGCCCCAACCTCCGGCCGCGAAAAAGAGTTCGTCCGCGTCCTCCTCCACGAGGCCGACGGCTCGCCCTTGGATGACTCTCGCGCGAGGCTCCTCTACGCGCGGGACATGCACAACGACACCATCCCCGTCGCCGTGCATCTGGCCCAAGGCCGCGCCCGCGTCGGCATCCCCGATGAGCCAATCCAGCTCTGCGGCCGGCTGAAAGTCCCCGGCTTCGGCGAAGTTTACTGCTACGCCGACAACAACGGCCGCGGCTACACCAAGCCTGAAACGATCGAGTTCGTCGTCGCCGCGGCGCAGACGCGCCTCCGCCGCGTCACCGAAGCGGCCGAATCCGCGCGCAGCATGGGCGTGGGCCTGGATCCGGAACTGGAGCGCCGTCTTGCCCTCGCCCGCCGGCCGTTCCTCAACGAGCAAGGCTCCGCCCGCATCGCCGCCGCCTACGAATCCCTCTCTAACTCGCTCCACGCCGGCGAGCGCATCGTCACCAACGCCGCGAAGTTAAAGATCTCGCGCCTCCAGCAGCCGCGCAAAGACTTCTACTTCGGCGCCATGG
>DASVUC010000010.1:0-3413 GCA_036387255.1 Tepidisphaeraceae bacterium
ATACGTAGGCGGGATGAAACGTCGGCATCAATCGGATCCCGCGCCACGTGTGCCAGTTCCCTCTCAGCCGCCCCATCGTCTCCTTCGTGTCGAGCATATACCGCGCTGCCGAAAGCCCGAGCGTCACGATTACTTTCGGCCGAATGATCTCAATCTGTCGCTCCAAATATGGCGTGCATGTCGCCGCCTCATCCGGAGCAGGCTGACGATTCCCCGGCGGCCGACACTTCACAACGTTTGCGATGTAAACTTGTTCGCGCGCAAATCCCATCGCCGCAATCTGCCGATCCAGCAGCTCCCCCGCACGCCCCACAAACGGCCGTCCCGTCTTGTCCTCATTCTCACCCGGCCCTTCGCCGATAAACATCACCGGTGCATCCGGATCGCCCTCCCCAAAAACGGTATTCGTCCGCGTCTCGCACAGCCGACACCGCGGACAACCCTTCACTTCCTTCTCATCCATCGCCCGCAGCCGAACCGTTTTCTCATCAGTTGATAAGATTGGCGCCGTAAACGTCGCTCGTGATGGCGGCGCAACCAATCCTCCCCGCGGCGCCATCTCATTCGGCGCACTCACATTCTCATACATCCGCGTCGCGCCCGGTTTCGCCGACAGCGGCGCGGGTGCAGGAGCCGCAACAACATCGGGCGTTTCTTCAGATTCCTCTGCACTCTCTTGGAGCGCGCGCTGCGGAACCGCAACCGCGTTCAGGCCAAACGCCCTCTCGCTTCTCAGCCAGAGCTTCAGCCGATTTCGCGTGCTACTCTCCATTCCCTTTCCCGAAGCGGTAACATACGCGTGAAACCCACTGCTGCAATGAGGCATCCTGTCGCAGAAATTTCCCCACGGTGAAAATCACATGAACCCACCCTTGACGCCACCGTATGATCAGTAAAATCACTGCGCGTCAAGCCACCTGAGTTCCGCAATGGCGGGTGTTTCTCTCCAAGAGCGATTCACACCGTAGCGGCTCCCGAGGTGGTTTTCTTTTTTTCCGTCCCAACGTTTAGCGGCCTCGCTTGCGAGGCGCGAGTCGGAGGAACCCATGAGCAACGAAACAACCGTCAACACCACCCCGATGAAGGCCAAGCACACCGCGGCGAAGGAAAAATTCCTTCAGCTCGGCACCATCCAGCACATCGATGTCACCAGGAACGCCGGCATCGTTCCGGTCGTCGAAGCCATGCAGCACATGGCGTTCAGCGCCCGCGACCTCCATCGCGCCGCCGACATCTACGATCGCATGCTCAAGGACAAAGACTGCGGCGTCATCCTCACCCTCGCCGGCTCGCTCATCAGCGCCGGTCTCAAGAAGGTGATCGTCGACATGCTCCGCAACAACATGGTGGATGCCATCGTCTCCACCGGCGCCAACATCGTCGATCAGGACTTCTTCGAAGCCCTCGGCTTCAAGCATTACGTTGCCGAGGACCGCCTCAAGAGCGGCCTGCACGACGGCGAGCTCCGCGAGCACGCCCTCGACCGCATCTACGACACCCTTATCGATGAGGAAGAGCTCCGCATCTGCGACGAGACCACTCAGAAGGTCTTTGAGGAGATGGAGCCGGGCCAGTACAGCTCGCGCGTCTTCATCCGCGCCCTCGGCGAATACCTCGACAAGAACGGCGGCCCTAAGACCGCCGACAGCATCGTCTACGAGTGCTACAAGCGCGACATCCCCATCTTCGTCCCCGCCTTCAGCGACTGCTCCGCAGGCTTCGGCCTGGTGGCGCACCTCGTCAACCGCGGCGATGGCCCCCGAGCAAGCTGGGACGGCGGTAAAGATTTCTACGAGCTCACCCAGCTCAAAATCAAAAACCCCGAAACCGGTATCTTCATGATCGGCGGCGGTGTCCCCAAAAACTTCACCCAGGACATCGTCGTCTGTGCCGAAGTGCTCGGCCACGACGCCCCCATGCACAAGTACGCGATCCAAATCACCGTCGCCGACGTCCGCGACGGCGCGCTCTCCAGCAGCACCCTCAAGGAAGCCAGCAGCTGGGGCAAGGTTGACACCGTCTTTGAGCAGATGGTCTTCTCCGAAGCCACCCTCGCCTTCCCCCTGATCGTCGGCTACGCCTACCACAAAGGTTCCTGGAAGCAGCGCAGTGCAAAGAAGTGGAACACGCTGCTCGAGCAGCAAGCGGTCTCCGCTTAAACATTCGGGTCCCTCACATACTGTCATGCTGAGGTACTCCCAAGCATCTGGCACAGGATGCAGCGCGCCCAGATCCTTCGGAGTACCTCAGGATGACACCGCTCCGACTTCAGCACTTCTGAAAATCCTCGTGCACCTTGGAGGAAGATTTGCTCCCGCGGGGGCAACTCTTCCTACCGAGGTGCACGACCATGTTCTTCCACGACAAACGTCTCCAGTACCACGCCAGGCCCGACAAGCCCGATCCCCTCTTCGCCATGAAGCTCCAGGAAGTCATCGGCGGCCAATGGGGCGAAATGTCCGTCGCGATGCAGTACCTCTTCCAAGGCTGGAACTGTCGCGGCCCAGCGAAATATCGCGATATGCTCATGGACATTGCGACCGAGGAGATCGGTCATATCGAGATGCTCGCAACCATGGTTGCCCACCTTCTTGAGGGCGCCGATGCCAAGACCGCCGAATCCGCGGCCAAATCCAACTCGCTCGTGGGCGCAATCATGGGCGGCACCAATCCCAAAGACATGATGATGGCCGCCGGGATGAACCCCCAGCACCTCATCGTCTCCGGCCAAGGCGCGATGCCCGCCGACTCCGTCGGTAACCGCTGGACCGCCTCCTACATCGTCGCCTCTGGAAATCTGCTGGCCGACTTCCGCATGAACGTTACCGCCGAATCCCAAGGCCGCCTCCAGGTCGCGCGTCTTTACAACATGACGGAAGACAAAGGCATCCGCGACATGCTCTCCTTCCTCCTCGCGCGCGACACGATGCACCAGAACCAATGGCTCGCCGCTATCGAAGAACTCCGCGCCGATGGACTGGAAGACACCCCCTGCCCCTCCAACTTCCCACAGGACCTCGAAGCCAAACAGTTCAGCTACCAGTTCATCAACTGCTCTGCCGGCACCGAAAGCGCCGAAGGCCGCTGGGCCCAGGGCGAAGCCCCCGACGGCAAAGGAACCTTCCAATACGTCGCCAACCCCACCCCCCAAGGCGAAATCCCCAACCTCAACGGCGGCGCAGACCCCATGTTCTACGGAACGCCAAAGAAACCCCAAGTCCCTGCCGCCCGCTAACGCCATCGCGCCCGAACAACCCGTCCCCTCAAAGCCCACCGCTCCGCGGTGGGTTCTTTTTCCCCACGCTTCTGTTCTTCTCTTCCCCTCTCCCGGCACCCCTCCCTCTTCCCCTCTCCCAGTACCCCTCCCTCTTCCCCCCTCCCAGTACCCCTCCCTCTTCCCCTCTCCCGGTACC
>DASVUC010000011.1:0-65694 GCA_036387255.1 Tepidisphaeraceae bacterium
GCAGGGGTGGGGCGGGCCCGCTAAGCCGCGGCGCGGCTACGCCGCGAGGTTCACGCTCACCGGATCGCCCATCGGGCCGCGCTGGCCACGGGGGTTAATCCAGACCGGGCGCAGGTGCGCCGTCTTGCCCAAGTCGGCCGACTCGAAGGCGATCGTGCGATCGCTCTTCTTGTTCAGGCCGAGCGAGAAATACTGGCGCTGATCGGCGGGGGCGGAAGCGCCGGGCGTGGTCAGGGCGCACAGCAGCTCATAACCCTCGACGCCCGCGGGCTTGGCCTTGCTCTCCGGCGTCAACTCGTCTTTCACCCGCAGCGCCACGTTCACGCCGTCGCGCGCCAGAACCGAAGCCACCGCCTTGGTCGCCGGAGGCGCAATCGCAGAGGGGCTGGTGTCGCGGATCGGCAGTCCGAGCTCCTGCCGCTTGTCGGCGGCGAGGTTGCCGGCGTTGATCTTCTTATAAAGAGCGCGAAGCTGAGCGATCAGCGTCGCCTTGCTGATGTCCTTCTGAGCGACGGTCACGCGGCTAAGGGCATTATGTTGTATAGTCGTTCGTGCCGGGGTGCGGCCGCACTGCGCGCCCGCAAGGGGTTTCATCTGTCTGGCTGCACCAAGGCGGTTATAGAGCAGTTGGAGCGCCGCCAGCTTCTTTCCGCCGCGCCGCTGACGCACGATGTGGCCGACCTTACCGCCGTCACCACGACCGGCGCGATCGTGAGCACCGATCCCGCCCTCGGCGGCCCCATTCAGTTTCCCTTCGCCAATGGACAGCCGAAAGAGCAGACGACTCAACCGGATGGCAAGCGCCTCGTCGCCGGCTACGTCGGCGGCAACTGGGCCATCGCCCGCTATCAGAGCGATGGCTCCCTCGACGCCACGTTTGGCGGCGATGGCAAGATCACCATCGACCTCGGCACCCCCTCCGATCGCGCGATGAACATCAGCTTGCGCCCCGACGGGAAGATCCTCCTCCTCGGCGTCACCGCGGGCAGTGGCAGCGCCTGGCAGTTCGCCGTGGTGCGTCTCAATGCGAACGGCAGCACCGACACCACGTTTGCGAACGGCGGCAAGCTCCTCTCCGGCCTCGGCCGCGCTCTAACCTATGGCGGCGTCGCTACAGTCCTAAAGGACGGCCGCATCCACATCACCGGATTCGACGGCGAGAAATCTGTCGCGATGGAGTATGACGCGAATGGACACAACGGGTTTGACCGCATGGCGAATCTGCCCAGCCGACAGACGCCGATGCAGGCACAGGCTCTAGCCGTCGCCGATGGTGCGGGCCCGGTGGCCTCTTCATTCTCCTTGTTGGCCGCATCACCCTTCTTTGGACCGGTCTACGTTCCGCCCGCGACGATGCATGCGCAAAGCGATCCCCAGGTCGATGAGGGCTCTTCGTATCAATTCGACCTGAGCTACGGCGAGGACTGGCTGGTGAAGTGGGATTCGGGACAGACGCAGCCCGAGTCGCAGCCAGGGCTGCTCGATCACGTTAACCACGTTTACGTGAACGGTCTCGCTAACCATACCATTTCAGCAACCAGTGAAAACATCAACTTGGCCGCCGGCGAAGCGTACGAGACACCCGAGCGACACACGGTTCTGCATGCTAAGCATCTTTCGATCAGCAGCGCCGCGCGCCTGGATCTGCAAGATAATGACCTGATCGTCGACAGCGGAAACTTTGCCAGCCTCGCGTCATTAAGAATGCAAGGGTATCGGAGCGGGCTGGCCGCACCCGACTCCACCGCCACCGGCATCGTTTCAACCGTCGGCCAGACGTGGCCCTTCAGCCCCATCCTCGCATTGTTTGACAATGCGGCCGCGAATTTTGATGAGTGGCCCCTTGGCTCCGGTATCAACGTCGGCGCAAGCGCGGTCCTCGGAAAATTCGCGTATCTCGGAGACGCCGACCTGAACGGAATGGTCACCGGCGATGACTATTCCGCGATCGACAGTAACCTCGGCTCTCACGTCGGCACGTGGGATGAAACGGGCGGTATGAGCTGGTTCGCCGGCGACTGGAACGTCGATGGCGACATCACCCCCGACGATTACAGTGGAGTCAACTTGGGCGCGGGGGAAAGTGGGGACGCCCTGGTAACCGCGGGTGAGGCCCCGGTGCTCAAGCTCACGGGCAACGTCACGGTCAACAACGTGCCGCCATCAGTCACCATCGTTGCCGACCGAACCTCAGTCGCTCCCGGTCAGACGGCGCATCTAACGGCTGTGGTGGATGATCCCGGCACCGATACACACCATTACCATTGGTCCGTAGGCGGCGAACCTGTCGGTGACGACACCAACACCTTCGATGCCGAGCCGGCGACCCTCGGGGATGTCGTGGTGACCGTGACCGTCAGCGACGGCGACGCGACGGGCACCGACAGCGTCACGATTCACAAGGGCCTGCCGCCGGAGGCGCCGAGCAATCTCTCCGCTTCCGCCGTCTCGTCATCAGCGATCAACCTCGCCTGGTCGAGCCAAACACCATCCGCGGACACCATTCAAATCTTCATTTCCGGCGACGGCACGAATTACAGCTATCTTGATGAAGTTCCCGCTACGCAGACGACGTATCAGGCGACGGATCTGGACGCTTCGTCGCAGTACTGGTTCAAGGTGCGGGCGATGGCTTACGCAATTTCATCAGAGATGTCGTCGGCGAGTTATGCAACCACAGGCGAAGTTGCAAAGCCGACTGCCTTCAGGGCAGAGGTACTCTCGCCAACCCGCTTGAATCTAGTGTGGAATCAGGTCGAAGGCGCTGGCTCCTATCAGATTGACTGGGCTTCGTCCGGTCACGAGTTTCAACGCTTAGCAAGCGTGGGGGCTGATGAGACAGAATATTTGTTGAGCAGTCCACAGCCGGGTGCTACATACAGCTTTAGGATACGAGCCGTGGCTGATAACGGTGTTTCCCTTTTCGCCGCGCCAGTGACTGCGACTGTCCCGGCTCAGGCTCCTCCCGCGCTGAATTGGACGCGCGTGGCAGGCGGTGTGGCACTGACCTGGAGCGAAGTCGCAGGTGCGACGCACGTAGTCGTTGAGAGAACAGAATCCGGAACGACGAATTGGGTAAGGCTAGCGACTCTGGAGCAGCCGGCAAGCACATACACTGATCGCAGCCTGAATAAGAGTACAACCTATGAGTACCGGGTCGGCAGCGAGACAGACGGTGTCGTGGTCTTCGGCGGGCCCGTAAAAGCTTCGATGCTTCCGGTCGCGCCAACGCTGTCGTTCACGTATGATTTGCAAGGGTACGGCTACATCAATTTTAAACCTCCGATGGACCCGCCGGATCCGCTTCAACAGATAGAGCGATCCCGTGACGGCGTCAGCTGGACATACTATTCGGCTGCCATATATCCGAAATTTCGTATGGCCGCGAAGGACCTTGCAGGCAATTACTGGAGAGTTAAGCTTACCAACGGTGTCGGAACCACCTACTCCGCCGCCGTGCGCGACGCCGGCGCAGGTCTCCACTTAGGCTATAACACGCAACTTGCTGTCATTCCCGATCCCCACACCCATGAGATCGAGGTATCCTTTCGTCACACAACCGACCCGCAGTTTGCTGATCCGATGGACGCGACTAAGGAGTATGTTGTAAAGGTGAATGGCGTCGTCACCCGTAGAGTTTCAAGCAACGAGAGGTCTCTGAGTGTTGCGGTTCCCGTCCAGCCCCCACCCTTCATTGAGATTGCTGCCTCCGATGGTGTAACCGAGCGCGTGCTGGATGAATGGAACCTGTACTGGGATCGTCTTCCACCCGCCACGAACGAAGGCATCACCATTTCCGCTAACCTGACCGAGGGTGGATACGCAGATCTTACGCTAGAGTCAGTTGGTGAACCCAGCGAGGGCGATGGACCGGTGTGGGGCACTGGTGGGATCCGATGGTATATGAACTATCCGGACGGGGGTCCTGCGGAGCTCGCTGTCGGGCCTTCACCGGGACATCCATACTCATCGCGGACCCTAAGGCCGCTGCCGCACGGCCAGCCTGTGAGCATCTATGCAAAATTTACTACAACGCCCAAGAGCAACGTGGTAACCCTGGTGCCGGAGGGGCTTCCCGTTCCGATTCCAAAGCTGACGCGCTTAGGCCGGAACGGTTTGCGCTTGGATTGGACTGTCGATGGCGACTATGGCGTTCAAGTGGAGCTAAGTCAGGATGGGGAAAACTTCGTGCCCCTAGAAAATGCGCCTGGAACATCGCTTGTGTTTCGCAATCTGCCGACCTCCACCACGTACAGCTTCCGCCTGCGTACTATTTGGACCGCCGTGTATTTGGGCTACTCGAATTACTCGGAGGTTGTTGCCGCACGTCTCGCTGCAATCGCAGACATCGAACCTCACCGCACCCGAATGCGCTCTGGAGAACCAATTCCAGAGTCCACAACATCCCAGCAGAACTCCGACGACTACGTCATCTTGACGAACAACAATTTCGACGAACACCCGAATACTGAGCAACGCGATCTGGATGACGTACGCCCGCTTCTTCCTGCGGCGGGCGAAGTCGGCGATCCAGACTTGGCTCGGATAACGCTGAAAAAGATTCCGGCCGAGGTAAAACGCGGCAGATTAAAATTGAGCATCTCCGATGAGACCTCGGTACGAATCTTGACAAAGATGGTAAACTATTAATCGATCGTGACCTAGATCTCGCTGTGCCCACGGGAAAGCTCGCTTCGTTACTTCAAGAGGATGTTGACCTTTGGGTCGAAGGGCTGCACACCAATTCCGACCTCGCTTGGACGTGGAGCTACTCACTGGACGGCGAGGCATTCGACGTTGAAACCATTCACATGCGGATTGTCGACTGGACCTTCGTCGACTCCTCCGGCCAAGCCATCACGAAGACCGGGACTTTCTCAAAGTTCAACCTCGAGCAGCTCGCCATCGGCAGCCCGACCGATCCGCGGCCGGGGGATGGGGTGCTGTTCAAGAGCAAGATCGACGGCCTGCCGACGGACCTCGTGCAGCAATTGAAGGTCGTCTCCGGCGACAACCCCGCCGATTATTTTCTCGACACCTTCTCGACAAGCAGCACCGCCACCGAATCGACGGACTTCGCGATGATGTACTCGTCCGATGACCCGATCAACGACACGCTTAGCGCCACCGCCAGGGATCGGCTGCGGCAGACGTATCAGTGGAACACTTTGGTAAATCATGACCTCAACGCTCTGCTAACAACCGGCGGCGGTGACGTTCTAAGTAGAACGCTCAAACAGCGGTTCACGTTCTCTGCGGTGGTGAACGACGATGGCGCTGTGGAGCTTGGGTGGCAGCAACTCCCGCAGGCGAGCGCGTATCGAGTTGAGCGCGCACCTGGCGACGCGCCAACCAATTTCAGCGTCTTGGACGTGCTTGCCGCGGGCGAGGATTCTTACACCGATTCGACGGTTCAAACAATGTCGAAGTACGTGTACCGGGTTACTGCGGTCTTGGCAGGCGCGGATCGGGTTGCTGACCCGGAAGAAGTCGTCATCGCGCCGCCGACTCCCACCGCGATGGATATCACGTTGGTAACCTCGACAACGGCCGCGATGGTGTGGCAGGCAGGACCCGGCGCCAGTGGCCCCCCTGATGGCTACAAGATTTGGCGGTTCTCAGCATCCGATGGCGCAACATTGATTGATACCGTTGACGGAGGCACACTCACCTTCACTGATACCGGCTTAGCACCTGACTCCCAGTACTATTACGCGATTCAAGCGACCTATCAGGATGCCGACTCAGGTTATGGTCCCACAGCGTACGTCCGGACTCGCTCTCTGGGCGCGCCGGTGCCGGTAGTCAATCTTCAGGCCGATGATTCTCCTGGAAATGCGATTCGTCTCTCCTGGTCCAACAGTTCTACGTCGGCCCACTACCACCGGGTCGAGCGCGCTGGTGTAGACTCCGGGGGTACCGGCGTGTTCGTGGCTGTAGCTCTCGTTCCTGGCGCATCGCCATCGTTCATCGATTCCGAGGTGAATGCGGGAGCTACTTACAAGTACCGTCTCATCTCCGAAAACTCTGCCGGCGAATCAACGGCCAGCGCAGAGGCAGTCGCGGTTGCTCCTGCGGCGTCCAAGGAAGGCTCCGGCGGACTTCTCCCGCCGATCTATGACAATGGCCCAATGATCCTTGGAACCCATCTCGGCTTCAGGTATTCTGATCGCGCACGTGCGGCTGTGATCAACAGCAGGGGTTACAACTACTATGCCAACATCGACAAAGCGCAGGACCTGATCGATGCAACCGGGCTGAATCGGATGATCGATGTAGTACCCGCACCCGATGGTAAGCACGGCTTCTTTCACGTTTACAAGAAAGCGGGCATCTTCTCAGGTGGGGAGTTCCTCGGAACGATCACGTTTGACGCAGCCGATTCAAGGGACGTCGAGCAGAAGTTCCTGGAGGCGAAGAAAGCCTCGGACATCGGATACATCAACACGATGTCCAATGACGTACGCGAATTAACTGCGGACGGTGTCGAAGTCGCAAGCGTGTTCATTCCGGGGCCGCAAGATCTAATTCTCGGAGCAATCGTCACAAAAGCAGCCGAAAAGCTCGCGCCAATGGCGATTCGAGCATCATGGAAGGCAGGAAGGTGGGTATTCCAGAGAGGCGGTCGAACGCTGGTAGCTGAGGAAGAGGCCAAAGCGATTGAAACTTTACGGAACCTCATTCGCAAGGAGATGCAGGAGGGTGTCCAAGAGCTGAAGTGGACTGACAACCGCGCTAAACACATTATTCGAAAACGTGCAGATCAGGTCACAGCGGCCGAGTGGAAAGCAATTGTCGCGAAAACCGGCAAAAAGGGAGGTGCCGCGTTCTACAAGCCCGGCACTGACGTTGAACTTCTCGAGCGATATGTGTGGAAAAACGGCATACCTGATACTACGGGAAGAAACTTCAAGGTTATGGAGTTTACAGAGTCAATCGGCGCGAGCGGAGGGCAGGAGGTACGTTGGATGCGGGTAGAGAATTCGAGCGGGACGATCCACGGGCATCCCATTCCTCATGATGAATTCATCAGGCGGACGAGGTCTTAACGTCGGAGCAGTTATGCTGGACCCAGAAGATAGAGTGTTCCGAGAGGCCGACTTTCTTCCCGGCAGTGTGGAGTGGGACTCCTTCACAGTTGACCCCGATCTCCCGCTTAAGGACCAGATGGAACCGTTCTCGCGCGACTACATGCACGTGAGGTTCCCGAACCAATGCAGTCTTTTTATCGACTGGTGGGCTACGCCGGATCAAGAAGGGTCGTTCTTCGTCCGACTTTGCTATCTTCCGCCCGAAGATGAGCTCCAAACGATCGAGCAAGTGGAATGTCACACGGTGTCTGAGATCCGTGCTGCGGCGTTGCGTCTGACGGAAAAAGCGAGAGAATTTTCCGCTTCCAACTTTTACAAGCGCGGCGCAGGATCCCCTTGATTCCGTGATTTCCGCTAATCGAAGACCTAGACTCGCCATCGGCAGCCCGACCGATCCGCAGCCGGGGGATGGGGTGCTGTTCAAGAACAGGATCGACGGCCTGCCGACGGACCTCGTGCAGCAGTCAAAAGTCGTCTCCGGCGACAACCCCGCCGATTACTTCCTCGACACCTTCTCGACGAGCGGGACCGCCACCGAATCGGCGGACTACGCGATGATGTACTCGTCCGATGACCCGATCAATGACACGCTCAGCGCCACAACCAAGGACCGGCTCCGACAGACGTATCAGTGGAATGTCGTGCACAACCCAGACGCAAAAGCCACATTAACCACGGCGGGCGGCGACATACTCACGAGGTCGATACATAGGAATAAGGCAGCGATCGCGGTTGACGCGAATCAAGACGGTGGCATCGATTTTACCGATCCTGTGAAGTTTGAAGCTGATCGAACCACATCAAGTCATCCCTACAAGTTCTGGATCAACGACGATCACGACTACTATGACGCGCAGCACGACGACTATGATGACGCCGCGACTGGCGACCCTGATTACTTAAACGGTACGATCGATAATCGCCGTGATCTTGAAGACTTCACACGGCTGCAACTTCACGCGCCGGATGCCTACTCTCCCGCGGACGACTCGCATTGGAGCGTCACGCTTCAATTCATGCCTGTCTCTGGCGCGCCCTCGATAAATGTCTACAAAGCTGATGCGCCGGGGGCGGTGTACCTTACGGACAATAGCGTGGCGTCCGCATACATGGGGCGTTCCAAGCTTTATACCGTGTCTGGTACCGAGGTAAACCTGCTTCTGACCGGTTTTGATAACGCCGCTAAGACCGCGTCGTACCTGTTTGAGGGAAGGACTGCGGGAGAAGGCCCGTTAGTCGTCCGCTTCTATCACGACGGCGTCTTGGCTTCCGAGGACCGAATGTTTATTCGGCTTCAGTCAATCGACAAGATGTACGAAACGTACGACGTGGCGGATGGGGCGATTAGGAATTCCACCGGCGACCTGAAGGCGTCGCAAATACCGAAGACATATAATTTGGTGAACAACTATTCTCCGTATTCAGTTTCCACTGGGGAGAGGGAGGATTATGTGCTTTTCGTGCATGGCTGGCGCATGCAGCCCGCAGATAAGGAAGCCTTCGCGGCGACGTCGTTCAAGCGGCTCTTCTGGCAGGGCTACAAGGGACGTTTTGGGGTCTTCGACTGGCCGACCGAATGGATTTCCACAGACGGTCTGGGCCCTTGGCCTACCCAATGGTGGGCCGACTTGAGGATCGCTGATATCTCCGCAAATTTCGCGAGAAGCGAAGAGAAGGCGTGGAATTCGGCACCCGCCCTCCGCGCCCTACTGGCCCACCTTTCGCAGGTTTATCAAAATCAGGACGGAACGAGCCGGGTTCGGCTGTTTGCGCATAGCATGGGTGGGTTTGCGGCTTCCGAAGCACTACGGCTTGAGGCTTTAGTTCCTCGCCCAAAGAAATTTGTCAACACCTACGTTGCTACACAAACAGCCGTCTGGAGTGAGGCTTACAACGGATCTAGCACCGCGCGACGAGATTTCGCGGATCCGAACATCGATAACTATTACTGGCTTAACGCTCGCTCTGGACCGTATTTCGCTCATATCGACGACGTGGCGGCCAAGGTTGTCAACTTTTTCAACCCCAAAGATTACGCCTTGGAAAACGAGATTGACGCAAATCAAATCTTCAGGCCCAATATCGAGGGGCATAGCTACAACGGAAACCCAGGCACCTTCTTCCGCGGTGGTACAGCGCTGAATCGTGTCGCTGATCGATTTGAAATCTTTGCATATGGAAGTGTGAACGCTTCTTATGGGGTCGGCATGACACGTGGTGTCGGAAGACCCTTCACCAGCGAGGTTGACCTGCAGGCACTTGACCCCAATCCTTCAAGTAAGGCCAACTTTTCGGACGCGCCCTGGGACCACAGCGCCGAGTTTTTGCAGTCCAACATGTTACGAGGCGCTTATTGGAAGAAGCTGATGGAGATGTTCTATTCGTAGAGCATCAGAACTTTGCACGATCAGTGAGCACCCCTCAAGTCGGGAGCGCCGAGGAACGCGAGGAGCATCAGAACGCAAACTGCAAGGAGAAGTACCCCAATGGTGATGCCCGCTGTCCTAAGGTGTCTCATGACTCTTCGTCGTCTTTCACGGTGACGCCGATCCATTAGGTATCGCGGAATTTCCCCCTCGCCGAACTGGTAATCTAGCTTTTCCGGTTGCTGTTCCATGCCACGCTCCGTGGAAATTCAAAGGGGGGAAATTCAAAGGGGACAGGAAATTCAAAGGGGACAGGATTGGCTCTGTCTCAACCCTCGATTTCGTCACATAACAGCGCGATGTTGTGCGCCAGCACGCGGAGCAGTTGTTCGTTGCGGCGCGCTCGCGGGCTGCGCGAACGCAACGCATCCCCCATGTTTCGCTTGAGCATGCTGTTCACCGTCTCGGCCTGCGCGCGTTGTCCGTAAGGCTTGCCACGCTGTGAACCTTTGAGTCGTTTGCTCATGATCCTTCGATAATACCCGCTGGGGCCGTGTTTGCCCGGGCGGCCGATGCCGGTCTTGATGATCGAACGCACATTCATGTCCAGCCGCGCGATCCGGTGGTTGGCTTCAGAATCGTACCCCGCATCCGCCAGCACCGTGCGCAGGCGCGGGTGCCGCTTCCAGGCATCGAAGAGCAGCGGCTCAAAGTCTGGGCAGTCCGAGCCCAGGCCGGTGTGCACGCGGGTGGAGCAGATCAGATGGCTCCGCGTGCACACGCTGATGGCGACAGCGTAAGGGGACAGCGTAAGGGGACATCCGGAAATACGTCTCGCCCGTCGGCCGCACAGGTTGCAGCCTACCGCGACGAGGCGCGGTGCGGCAAAGAAATTCTGGATGTCCCCTTATCGCTCCTCTGCTCTCGCAGCGTCTTAGTGGCTTGGATAGCGACACTTTCTCCGCGACGGCGCATGTAGATGATCCGGCGATGATGACCAATATCCTCAATCGGGTGCCCTACCTCGGGGCAATTGAGGAGGAGGGAAAGGTCGCAGGTGTCAACTTAGCTGCCGGTAACGCGTACCCTTGGGCGACGGGCGAAGATTCCTTCGGCACCGGAATGACGAGCGCGGGCGATTATCATTTTCTGCAATTGATGTTCGAGGGCGTTCGGCCGGGACTGGGAAAACTGGTGTTCGAAGTGATGCACAATGACACAGTGCTGTCATCATCGGACATTGAGATCCGGCTGCGCCCCACAAAGGAATTCTACGATCATTACTCGGTTGCCACTGATCCGGCCAAAGTCGATCTGACTAACGGGACCTACCGTAACGACATTGATCCCCTTGATGATCCCGCCCCAGTAGCAACAACGGCGGCACTCGTGAGCCAGAATCAGGAGCGACAGCGTTTTCAGAAACAATCGGACCAGTACTTCATGTTTGTCCATGGCTGGCGCATGCAGGAGTGGGAGCGCGTAGCCTTCGCCGAAACGACCTTCAAGCGGATGTACTGGTCCGGCTTTAAGGGTCAATTTGGAATGTTTGACTGGCCTACGCAATGGGTTGATCAGCCGTCAGCTGATCCGGGAAATTTTGACCGCAGCGAGTTCTTGGCCTGGAATTCAGCGCGTGGGCTACGTGCCGCACTACGTTCTTTGAGCGCAGAAGCACTACCCGTGGGAGGGAGGCTCGCAGTCATGGCCCATAGCATGGGGAACGTTGTTCTGAGTGAGGCGCTTTATCAACATGGCTTGACATCGAACACCATGTTGATCGATCGCGCGTTCCTGTCGCAGGCTGCAATCTCAAGCGACTACTTCAGCACGACCTCCACCGCGCTTCCGTTGATTTATAAGTCGAGCGAGAACGGCCGGATTGCCGAACGCGTGCTCACGAGGAGTTTGCCCGGTGGGACGTGGCACGAATACAGAGGATTTAATCCCTACAATCAGGAACTAGAGGGAATTGGCGGACGGAAACCACGATTCCGATATAGTAATCTCTCAGCGGCGAAGATCTTCAATTACTTCAACCGGGCTGACTATGCCTTGGCAACGTGGAAGCTGGGTCAGGCGTTGAAGCCGGCAATGAACGAAAATCCGGTCGGCGTTAGTCTCGTTCACTCCGGTATTGACTACACAGGAGTGCCGATTAGTGCGGACGCGAGCGCCCTTTGGGCCGCGGTCACAGGCAATGAGCTTCCTGGATTCGGCGGAACGACTTACTTTTACGATCCTGATTCAAACAAGTTTGTGAGAACCTATACCGCGGAGGAGGGACCCGATGTTTCGCTGTCTTTTGCGCGCAACAAATACGAAATGTTCGCGTTCGCGGCGTCGAGCGTTGTGTCACCATTAGGCGCGTTACCTCCCACGGCTATTGGCGGTTTAACATCTTTTTTGACCAATGGTCTTGACCTCGCTGAGCTTGAAAATGGCGTCAGGTTCAACAACCAGAATACCGGCCACAGTGCGCAGTTCGTGCACGATTTCAACAGCGTTAGGCTATATTGGAGCGCTCTGCTGGAGGACATGGAATGAGGCGGATCACCTTTGCTCTGCTGACTCTGTTAGTGCCCGCCCTGTCTTGTAACGACAGTCCTCGCAGCAGCCTTAAGGGCCAATCCGATGCTCAGATCATGTTCTACGGCAAGACGGTGGATCAGTCCGGCGAGCCTCTCGAGGGAGTTCACGTAGTGTTAACGGTTCTCTCGGTGGGCAAGGAATACGGCCCCGGTGACAATCCACCACAGAATGTGCGGACATCGCTGGAAGCGACAAGCGACGCCAACGGTCGCTTTCACGTCAAGATTCAGGGCCTCATGATGTTTATTGATCGCGTGGAGAAACTTGGCTACCGGCACTTCTACGACATGAACAGGGGGCGCTCCAACGCAATCGACAACACCGCCTATACGCTGATCTCGTGGGGTGATGCTTGCTACAAGAGCGACCCTGATCATCCTGCGGTTTATGTGCTGGTGAAAGACGGTGTCACCCACGCCACGACCCTGCCTTGTGCCGGTGGTTCTGAATCCGCAAACGGTGTGGTCTGGAGGAAGAACGAGCCGGGCTGGCCGACGAAGCCTTCTCTCAAAGATGTTACTCCTCGGTTGGGAAGCTAGAGCATTTCGAATAGCCACAAGAGGCAGCAAGGGACAGAGGAAGGGGACGGAGGCAGCAAGGGGACGGAGGCAGCAAGGGGACGGGAGTCATTGTCTCAGCTCCAGCCGGGTGAGCAATGATGGACGGCCCGGGTCTCTTGCCGTGCGTAGCAGGTCCAGTTCCTGCATCATCCGTTGTTCGCACTCGCCGCTGCCGAACGGTCTGCTCTTGCTGACAGACAGCCGCAGCTTCTCAGTTCCGTGGCGGTGTGTGGCTCGTTGACGAACTGGATCCAGTCCTCCGGTCGCTCCACAGGCCACTCGCTCAGCAGTCCCAGCCCCAGCCCGCGATGCCGCCGCCACAGGCTGGAGAAGCGCCAATTCTCCGCCCGTCCGACCAGGTTCGCGCGCAGTGCGTTGCGCTCCACGTAGCGGCAGACGATCAGGAAGTGCAGATCCTCCTGCACCGGAAAACTCTTGTAGCGTCCCTGATCGAGGTGGCCGCTGCCGGAGGTGTGATGGTGGGCGTGCCAGCGCTGGGTGTGGGTGACGGTGAGCCAGCGCATGAACTCCGGCAGGTCGCGATCCCGGCGCGGACGGAGGACCAGATGCCAGTGGTTGGGCATCAGGCACCAGCTGAACAAGTCCACCGGCGTGCGCTCCAGCGCCTCTGCCAGAACCCGCTCGAAGGCGTCGTATTCCCCTTCATCATCAAAAAGGGTCGCGCGGGCATTGGCACGGTTGAGGACGTGGTAGATGATCCCACCGGCAACCGAGCGAGCGCGACGCGGCATGGCCGCAGTCTAAGGCGACGCCTATCATTCAAGCAAAAGAAATGACTCCCGTCCCCTTGTCCCGTCCCAGGTCATAGCGCTCAGTTCGTACACGACTTCAACAGCGTTACACCATACTGGATGGCTCTGCTGGAGGACATGCAATGACATGGCCAATTACTACCGTACTGGCTGTGACGCTAAGTCTTACCGCCTCCTGCAAAGATGGGGACAGCAGTGGCCTCAAGGGCCAGTCGAATGCTCAATTAGTGTTCTATGGCAAGACGGTGGATCAGTTTGGCGAGCCTCTCGAGGGAGTTCAGGTAGTGTTGACGGTTCTCTCGGTGGGCAAGGAATACGGGCCCGGTGACAATCCACCACGGAATGTGCGGACATCGCTGGAAGCGACGAGCGATGCAAACGGTCGATTTCACGTCAAGATTCACGGCCACATGTTGTTTATCGATCGCGTGGAGAAACTTGGTTACCGGCACTTCTACGACATGAACAGGGGCCGCTCCGACGCAGTTGACAACACCGCTTATACGCTAATCTCATGGGGAGATGCTTGGTACAAGAGTGACCCTGATCATCCTGCGATTTATGTGCTGGTGAAGGACGGTGTCACCCACGCCACAACCTTGCCGTGTGCTGGCGGGTACCAATCTGCAAACGGTGTCGTGTGGGCGAAGAATGAGCCCGGCTGGCCGACGAAACCGTCTCTCAAAGACATATCCCATCGGAAAATTGAAAGGGGTCGGAAAATTGAAAGGGGTCGCAAGTCGAAAATTGAAAGGGGTCGCAAGTCGATATCATCTATGTCCTCACGGCAGCCAAACGTATGAATGGACTGCGCGGCTGAAACGTCTCAGTGATGGAGCAATCCAGCGTTATTTCTCTGGACGTTATCTCAACGGCGACTTGCAGACCGGTAACATTAACCAGTACAGCCTGGAACTCCACGTTTATGAAGCACAACGTCAAGTGGATGTAGAGGCCGACCCGTCCTGGTGGTTTCCCCAGGGGGTTCCGCTCGAAGAATCCGTTGACGGAGTGCATTACTTTGGTTTCGCGAGCTCGAGCATCTATGGTGACGGTACCGTCCACTATTATCGCATGCCTGGAGATCCCAGGGTCTTGTCTTTCATCGCTCCTCCCCTGCCTGTTCCTCAGGATTTAGAAGTCGCCTCCATTGAGCCCGGCGTCGCTTTTCTAAAATGGAGTTGTCCGCAAGGTAGTGGCACCGGTGGCCCAATCTTGGAGATTTCGACCGATGGTGAAAATTTCCAGCGGGACTACGACTTTGGGCGCGTGCACTTCAACGCTAACTTCACGGCGGCATGGGCGCGCGTCAATCTTCCCGATACGACCGGGCGCTACTACTTCCGTCTTCGCAATGCGGATGAGTATGTCCCAGGCGGAGGCGCCCGCCAAGTTTCCCTTCCAACATTCTCCGCCGCATCGAATGTAGTCTCCGTGACGGGGGGCGACGTTGATCTAGTCGCCCACCGGACCGGCCAACGTTGGGGCGACCCCGTGACGCCCACGGAGGAAGACACCGAGGCGCCAGACCGGCTCGTCGTGCTGACGAACAACAACGGTGATGAAGATTCGACAGGCGCTCATCGCGACTTTGACAACCCGTATCGTAACGACATTGATCCGCTTGATGATCCTGCCCCAGTACCCAGCACGCCCACGCTTGTGAGCCAAAACCAGGAGCGGGAGCGTTTTCAGAATCAATCGGACCAGTATTTCATGTTCGTTCATGGCTGGCGCATGCAGGAGTGGGAGCGTGTAGCTTTCGCCGAGACGGCCTTCAAGCGCATGTACTGGTCCGGCTATAAAGGCCAGTTCGGCATGTTTGACTGGCCTACGCAATGGATCGAAGCCGCCTCAAAGGACGCGGGCAACTTTGATCGAAGTGAGTTCATTGCGTGGAATTCAGCGCAGGCGCTCTTCTCTACCCTGCGAAGCGTCCGCAGCACCTCAACCGTATCTGTCATGGCCCATAGTATGGGCAATATCGTTCTGAGCGAAGCGCTTTATAAAAATAGACTTTCGCAAAACCCGCTCGTGAACGCGGCGATAATGTCGCAGGCGGCGCTATCGAGCCATTATTTCGGGTCATCAACCAACGAACTCCCCTCAATCTATCGCACCGGGGTCGACGCCGACTTTGCTCGAGAAATTGCGAATCACGTGCGACTCCGCGCAACCAATCATTCGGTTCCATATTGGACAGAGTACAAAGGCTTTCGCCCATATGGTCAAGATATTGATGCGATTGGAGGCATCACTCCTAGGTTCCGTAACATTGGCTCAGCCGCAGAAAAAGTTCTTAACTATTACAACCCTGACGATTTTGCCCTCGCAGGTTGGCGATATGGCCAAGCCTTCAAACCCGCTCAGGAGTGGTCAAATTTGTTAACCGCGTTGCGGGTAAAGGATATGATTAATCTTGGCAATGTAGACATCCCCGTGGCGTTTGAGGATGCTTCGAATTGGATCTCTGGCCGCGATATCCCAGGCTTCGCGGAGACCGAATACGACTTCGAGAAACTGGCGGGCCAAGATCGCATCGTCCGCGAATATACTGGCTCAATTAGCCATCCTTCAGTGACATTATCGTACGCTGTCAACAAGTACGAGATGTTCGCTTTCGGTGCTTCAAGCACGGTCGCGCCCCTCGGTGCGGTGCCTAACACCTTTCCCCAAATCTTTGCAGCGGTGAGAGACCTCAGCGGTCTGTCGCCGACGAAGTTTAATATCGCCAATACCGGACATAGCGCGCAGTTTATTCACTCCTTCAAAGATGTGGCTGATTACTGGCGCACGCTTCTGAAAGATATACAATGAAGTGGTTTACTTTTTTGATCTGTGCACTGTTTCTCGCCTTGCCCGGCTGCGACAACCGCACCTCGGCGGTGAAAGGCCAAGTCAACGCCACACTCACGTTCTACGGCAAGGTCGTGGATCAAGACGCAAGACCGCTCCCGGACGCGATATTCGAATTCGCGCTTGAAGCGTATCCAAAGGATTGGACGTTTGAGACGCGGGGCAAGCCAAACGACAAAGTGGCCGTTCGAGCCCGCAGCGATGCCAACGGCTTGTTTGACTTCACCGTCACCGGTTGCACGTTGCGTCGTGTGCGCGCTGAGCGAGCGGGGTACAGACACTTGTTCGATTCCGAGGGTAGCAATCGCGCGGTGGAGAACACGTGGTACCGCTTGATCGCGTGGGGTGATCTTCTATACCAATCCGACCCGGACAATCCTGCCGTTTTCGTCTTTGTGGAAGAGGGCGTTCGAGAGGTGTCGGCTTTGCCGTGTCGAGGTGGATCCGATTCCCCGCAAGGAAAGTACTGGACGACCAACAAGCCCAGCTGGCCGCTGGAGCCCTCGCTGAAGGACGTCTTGAGGAAGCAAGAGGAGGCTAAGGACAGGGGCGGCTAAGGAGCTTAAAAGGGCAGAACGCTGTAAGGGGAGAACGCTGTAAGGGGACATCCAAAACGCTGTAAGGGGACATCCACAATTATTCCTCACCGTCTGTCTCGCCGGCGACGTGGGCTTTGACGGTTGGCCGTTTGGGTCGTCCGCGCGGCCGCAGCGTAAATTCCAATCCCAGCAGTTTCGCCATCGTCATAACCCAGTCATCATCCCCGAATGGTCGCGAGCGCACCACATTCTGGCGCAGGAGCGCCGTCTCCGATTCCGCCACCGGTTCGTTCACAAAACGCACCCAATCATCGGGTCGCGCCACCGGCCACGGGTCCACGAGCCGAAGCGGATCGCCGTGAATGGCATGGTGCAGGCTCGAGTACGGCCAGTCTTCCGCACGCGTCACCATCCCCGCCCGCAGCGCGTTGGCTTCGACGTAACGGTGCATGAGCAGCAGGTGCGGATCGTCTTTGACCGGAAAACTCTTGAACCGTCCCTGGTACAGATGCCCCTGACCGGCCGTATGATAGTGCAGCCGATAGCGTCGGACGTGAGCGTTACAGATCCAGCCGATGAAGTTGGACAGATCATCGTCCGCCGCCGGCAGAAGCGAGAGATGCCAGTGGTTGTCCATGAGACAAAAGGCGAGGATCGTGACTGTGAAGCGCGCTTTGCCCTCGGCCAGAAGCTGGAGAAACGCATCGAAGTCGGCGGGCTTGCGGAAGATGATCTTGCGGTCGTTGCCGCGGTTGAGGCAGTGGTGCACCACGCCCCCCGGCGCGGCCCGCGCGATACGAGGCATGCCACCCAGCCTAACCCGCGTCCAGGGAAGGAAGCAAGTAATTCTGGATGTCCCCTTATGGCTTCCTTAGCCCGCATCCAGGGAAGGAAGCAAGTAATTCTGGATGTCCCCTTATGGCTTCCCTGATTGGCCGACGGAATGGGTCAACAATAGCTCCTTTGTGTCGAACTGGCATAATCTTCCCACGGTTCCCGGCAACTTTATGCGGAGAGTGAGGAAAAGGCTTGGATCTCCGCTGCGCCTTTGGGTGCTACGCTGAAGGCTCTTTACACCAAATACCGAGACGGCGATGGAAACAGCAGGCTCCGCGTGGTGGGCCATAGCATGGGAAACATTGTAGTAAGTGAGGCTCTCAGGCAAATTGCCGTGAAACAGGGATCATCATCTAAGCCTGTCGTGAATACATGTGTTGCAAGTCAGGGTGCTGCTTGGGCTGAATCCTTCGATGGAACAGGTGGCGGCGCATCTGAAATGAGACAATGGGACGAATACTTGCAAATCAAGAATCGGACATCCGCGGCGCTCTTCAGCGGCCTTGAGTCTGCGAGTTCCAAATTAGTCAACTTTTACAACCCCAGCGATTACGCGTTGGCTAATCGGGTTGACTGCTAACGTGGGTGGGCCATTTAGTGTCGCCGATCAAGTTAATTTAGCCGCGAGATTCGGTTTCACAGGAGCGCCCTACGATCACAGCGCGCAGTTTAACTCCACCAATGTAGCCAGAGCTGCGTATTGGAAACAGCTTCTCATTGCCTTCGGAGTCTAGCTACTTTGAAGGAGTAGAGTGATGGACAGTCCTGACGACAATAATTGTCTCAGTTATGAGTCCCAGCGACAGAGCAATGGAAAACGTCCGCCTAGGCGCGCATCTGCGTTCGGTATAGCAGTCTTGGGGCGACGCTGGTCGGCTGCGCTGATTTTGCCATAGCTTCTACTGGCGGCGATGTATTTGCATTCATATTTATTGTTCTGCCGTGCTTCGTTTTAGGTGGCGGGCTTGCGGCAGTATCTTCAATCTGGGCAATCGCTGTTCGGGCCGATAAGCACGGCCATTCGCAGCAACTGATTGCCACCCTCACGACCGCCATGGTAACTTTATTGGGTATCTTGCTTGGCGTGATCCTTTCATATGGCGTTGGCACCGGCGCACCTGGTGGCGTTTGATCCATGGGGGAAACGCTGTAAGGGGACATCCAAACGCTGTAAGGGGACATCCTGCTCTGTCTCGACCCTCGGATTCTGTAGGTTTTACCAGGGGCGCATTTTGTCCCCATGCGGTAGATACTGCGGGATGTTGACGTGCAAATCACCACGGAAGGTGATGCTCGTCGCTCATCACCTCGCCTCGCTCGCGTTGCCCAAGTACCGCAGCAAGTTCTCCCGCCACGACTTCACGCTCCCGCAACTGTTCGCCTGCCTCATCGTCGAGGAGCAGCGGGACGGGAAGAGAGGGACGGACGGGAAGAGAGGGACGGGAGTCATAAATGGACGCAATGGCGTTGCGGGATCGGACAGCGGAATCGGCGGAACGCTGGGACCAGCGCGTGTACGTCCAAACTCCCCACGTCGAACCCCTAACGCCAAACTTTGAACCCCAAACCCCGACCCTTGTCCCCGGTGCCGGTAATAACCGGTGTGGCGGGGGCGGGGAAGGGGGAACGCTCCAGCGGTGACGTGCCCAAGGGGTGAGGCGGGGCGGGAAATGGGGCGCGGAGGCGGGGAGGGAGGAGGAATCTTCGAGCAACTGCGCCGCGGAGGGGAGGAGGGAGGTGTTTGGCGCGGGGAGGGAGGTAATTGTTTGCAGGAGGGAAGCGTTTGCCGGCGGGAGCGCCCTGTTTTTTCGCGGGAGTGGCGCCTTTTCTAAGAGAAGAGAGGGACGGGCGGGGAGGAGCGGGGTGTTTTCGGCAGAAAGAGAGGGAGCTATGAGGCGGTGAAGCGGTGACGCGGTGAAGCAGTTAAGCAGTTAAGCGGGAAGGGGGGCGGGTGCTAGAATGATGCTGGATGCCGCGGATTACGAAGATTTCGGAGCAGAAGCGGCGGGCGAATCGCCGGAACATTTACCTGGACGGCGCGTTCGCGTTTGGGTGCAACGTGAATGTGGTGGCGCGGTTTCGGTTGCGCGAGGGGATGGAGCTGAGCGACGAGCGGGTGCGGGAGATTCAGCTTGGGGAAGTGAAGCAGGAATGTTTTGACGGCGCGATTCGCTTGCTCGAATCGCGCCTGCACAGCAGCAGCGAACTGCGTCGAAAGCTGATGCGAAAAGAGTGGGGGGAGCAGGTTGTACAGGCGGTGATGGATGACCTGACCCGCATGGGATACCTGGACGATGAGCGGTTCGCCAAGGCCAAGGCACTGTCGGCTGCACAACATAAGCATCACGGGCCGCGGCGGGCGATGGTGGAGCTGCTGAGGGCGGGCGTGAAGCGGGAGGTGGCTTCGCAAGCGTGCGATGATGTTTACGGGAACGCGGACAATATCTCGGCGGCCCGACAGCTTGCGGAGAAGCAGGCGAATCGGCTGAAGAAGCTGGATCCTCTTGTTGCGCGTCGGCGGCTGGTGGGGATGCTTCAGCGGCGCGGGTTTGAGTACGACACGATCAAGCCCGTGGTGGATCAGGTGCTGGGGGATTGCGAATCGTATTAGGCTAGCGTGCGGACGCGGAGAAGCGATGTGCGGCGAGAAGCTGGGCAGCTAAACGTGGGTTCGCGTTAGTTCGCCTAATTCGTCTTTCACACGCTTGACGACGCCGTTCCAATCGCCGGGCGTTTCCTGGCGGAAGAGTTTTGCGGTGGGGTACCACGGGGTGTCTTCGCGCGCGAGCATCCAGCGCCACTCGGGGGCGTAGGGGAGCATGAGCCAAACCTTTTTGCCCATCGCACCGGCGAGATGGGCGACGGCGGTGTCGACGGTGATGACAAGATCCAGGTTGGCGATCAAACCGGCGATGTCGGCGAAGTCGGTCATCCGGTTTGTGCGATCGATGATGCTGAAGCCCCACACAGTCGACTCCATTCCCTCTTGAAGTGTATAGAACGTTGTGCCTTGCACTTCGCCTAGCTGGCTCAGCACCTCCAGCGGGCACGATCGCACTTTCATGGGTTCGCCGGGGCGCTGTCCCGTCCACGCCAGGCCAACCTTCAGCGTCGCGGTTTCCCCCTTCAGCAGATCGGCCCAAGCTTCGGCGAGCTTTGGATGCGCGGTGATGTAAGGCACCTCCGACGGGATCGTTTTAAGCGTCGTGTTGAACGCCAGCGGCAGGCTGGGCATCGGTACGTAGAAATCCACACGCGGCAAGGGCTCACGCACGGCAATCACCGAGACCGCACCGCGCACGCGCGACAGCAATCGCTTCAGCTCGGGATGACATTCCACGTAAACTTCCGCGTCGCGGTCCGCGAGCAGGTTCGCGTAGCGCACGTACTGAAGCACATCGCTGTAACCCTGCTCGGCGGTGAGCAGGATGCTTTTGCCCGCGATCTTTCCGCCTGTCCAGCGCGGCATGGGAAGCTGCCGCCGCAACTGGGGGAAGCGCTGCAAGCGCCACTCGTACTCGGGCCAGCCGCGCGTGAGTTGGCCTGTAGCGAGCAGATAGCGCGCTCGCACCATGTGGGCGTTGGGATCGTTGGGCGCCAGCGTGATCGCCTTCTGCGCGTGCTCGCCGGCGTCCTTGGTGTGGCCGATGTTCATCAAGTTGTCGGCGATAGTGGCATGGGCAGGACCGAACTGCGGGTTGAGCTCGAGCGCACGATGGGCGGATTGGAGCGCGCGGTCGAATTCTCCGAGGTTCTTGTAGGCTTCGCTGAGGTTGTTGTGGGCAGCGAAGTCGTTGGGCTCGAGTTGAATCGCCTGTTCGATGAGATCCCGCGCGGGCATGTACTGACCGCGCTGAAGCAGCACGACGCCGAGCAGGTGCATGGCGGCGGGATGCCGCGCCTGCTGAAGAATGGATCGGTAAAGCTGCTCGGCCTCGTTAAGCTTTCCCGCGCGGTGCAGCGTCAGCCCCTGCTGGATGGCTTCATCAACCGTCATGGGTGCAGGTTATGTGCGGAAAGGCAGGATTTGTCACGAGCGGACGGTCTTAGCGCCACGGGATTTTACGCGACCCGAGAGAGCGGGAGCGACTTTGACGGGTTCCGACATGGCAGTGTCGATCAGCTCGCGCGCCTGGTGCCGGGTGGTTTCGGTGATGCGCTGGCCGCCGATCATCTCCGCCAGTTCTTCAATGCGGGATGCCCCGTCGACCAGGGAGACGGACGTTTGTGTCTGATCGCCGCGCACTTCCTTTCGCACGGTGAGATGCCGGTCGGCATAGCTGGCGATCTGCGGCAAGTGGGTGATACACAGGACTTGGTGCAGCGCCGCGAGGCGACGGAGCTTGCTGCCGATGATCGATCCGAGCCGCCCACCCACGTTAGCGTCAATCTCGTCAAACACCAGCACGCTGACGCGGTCGCCCTGGGCGAAAATGCCTTTGAGCGCAAGCATGATCCGGCTCATTTCACCGCCGGATGCGACCTTGCGCAGCGGCTGGGCGAGCTGCCCAGGGTTGGTCTGAGCCATGAATTCCATTTGGTCGAAACCAAAGGGGCTGGCGTGCGGAAGGGGGGTGAAGCTGGCGGTGAATTTGGCTTTTTCCATCCCCAGCTCGGCCAGTTCGCGCTCGATCTGCGGGCAGAGTGTGGCGGCGGCTGCTTTGCGCTTAGTCGTCAACTCGCGGCCCAGCTTCTCCACCTGAGCCTCTAAAGGCCGAATCGCTTTGTCTACTGCCGCCAGATCATCGGAGGCCATCTCGAGTTCCGCGATGTCTTTTGCAAGCTCCTCTCGGTGGGCCAGCACGGCCTCGGCGGTGCCGCCATACTTGCTCAGAATCCGATGGAGCACATTGAGCCGGTCTTCCACCTCCGCCGCCTCGGACGGGTCGAGGTCCAGCCGATCCAGGTAGCGCGACAGATCGAACGCGACCTCCTCCAGGCTGATGGTGGCGTCGCGAAGGTTCTGCGAGATCGGCCCAAGGTTCTGATCCAGCAGCGTGAGCTCGGACAGTACGGCGGCCATCATCTTCAGCCGCTCGAGGAGGGAACCGTCCGCCTCATAAAGGGCGGAGTGGGTGGCGGTGACCTCGCGCGTGAGCTTCTCAAGATTCTTCAGCAGACCCGCGCGGGCGCTGATTTCTTCATATTCTCCGGGCGTGAGCTCGGCGCCATCGATCTCGCCCGCCTGGAAGCGATACAGCTCGAGCTGCTGCTCGCGGAGCGTTCGGCTCGCGGTGAGCTCTGCCAGCTTCTCCTTGGCCTGCTGAAGTTCGCTGTAGGCGCGATGATATTCATCTCGAAGCGCCTCGCAGCCCGCGAACTGATCGAGCACTTCGAGTTGGTTGGAAGGCTTGAGGAGGTACTGGTGATCGTGCTGGCCGTGCACGTCGATGAGCTGCTCGGCGACGAGCTTGAGCATCCCGAGGGTGATGGGGTTTCCGTTCAAGCTGATGGAGCTGCGCCCCGATGCGTGGAGGCGGCGGGTGAGCAGGATCTCGCCGCCGTCTTCGGTGATGGGCAGGTCGGTGACGGCTTCGATGCGCTTGAGACTTTCCTTGCTGCTGATGTCGAAGATGCCGCTAACGCGCGCTTCGTCGACTCCTGTACGCAGCATCTCTCCCGCGCTGCGGAGGCCCAGGAGCAATTCGATGGCTCCGATGACCAGGCTCTTGCCAGCACCGGTTGCGCCGGTGAAGCAGTTGAGTCCGCTGGCTAGCTCGACTTTCGCATCCGCAATGACGGCGAGATTGGTGATGTGAAGTTCGCGAAGCATCCGTGCACCTGATTTACGTCCTGCGGCGGCGTGAGGATCAGCTCACTTTGCTGCCCGCGCCCGCGCCGTCGGCGGGGGTCACAACAATGACCCTGCCGGTGGCGGCATCG
This sequence comes from Tepidisphaeraceae bacterium, assembly GCA_036387255.1. GTDB lineage: Bacteria > Planctomycetota > Phycisphaerae > Tepidisphaerales > Tepidisphaeraceae > DASVUC01. The sequence continues at coordinate 23,498 of DASVUC010000011.1, forward strand.
GTGGCCGCCAGGAGCATGCCGTTGCTGACCTCACCGCGCATCTGCCGGGGAGCGAGATTGGCGACCACGACGATCTGCTTCCCGACGAGCTGCTCGGGAGCGTAATGCTGGCGCAAACCTGCACAGATTTGCCGGCGCTCGCCGCCGAGATCGATCTGGAGGACCAGGAGCTTGTCCGCGTTGGCGTGGGGCTTGCACTCCAGCACCGTCGCGACACGAAGATCCAGCTTGGCAAAATCGTCGTAGTTGATCGTCGTTTGTGTCGTTTCCATGAGCGTTCCTTTGTGAATCCGGGCAAAGCAGACACTTTATGACCGCAGACTCACCTCGCCAAGAGCGGTGTTAGCGGGTTCAGCCTTGTGGCACAGGCTTTGAGAATCATAGGTCGGCTAATTGAAAGGAGCCGACCATGAAGCGTGCTTTGATTTCCACTGTCGTGATGGCACTGGCCTTTGGTGGCGCACCGCTGCTTACCGGCTGCGACCGCACGGTCTCGGAAGACAAGACCGTCAAGACCAACAGCGACGGATCCTCTTCGGTGAAGGAAAAGAAGGTGACCGAGAACTCCGACGGCGGCGTGACGATCACCGAGAAGAAAGACGTCAAGAACAACCCGTAAACGATCGAGCAAATGCAGTTGTTCTGGAAGGCGCGGACCATCCGCGCCTTCTTCATGCGCACTCGGTCCCCGCGGTGGGCACTGCTGCGTGCGGATCAGGATCGTGCTGCGGCTTGCTGAAAGGCATCCGAAAGCTTAAATCAGCATCCTCTTACTGGAGACAAACCTATGCCCCTCTCGTGCTCAGTCGTGTGCCGGATCTTTGTCCTGTCTGTGCTTGTGATCCTGATCGGTTGCGACAGCGGATCTTCGTCTTCGACGAACAAGAACGCGACGACGCAGGCGTCGGGCGGCGGAGGGGGTGGCGGGGAGAAATCGTACGTTATCGGATTGTCGTCGCCCAACCTCGGCGAGCCTTGGCGCGTGCAGATGAATGCCGACATCAAGGCGGAGGCTGACAAGCATCCGAACCTCAAGGTGGTGTTCAAGGACGCGCAGAACGACACACTGAAGCAGCGCTCGCACGTAGAGGAGTTCATCGCGCAGGGTGTGAACCTGCTGATCATCAGCCCCAAGGAAGCGCAGCCGCTGACGGAACCGGTGGCGAAGGCAATGGAAGCCAAGATCCCGGTGATCGTGCTGGATCGGCGGGTGCTGGGCGACAAGTTCACGTGCTTCATCGGCGCCGACAACAAGAAGATCGGCAAAGCCGCCGGCGAATGGATCAAGAAGACGCTGGGCGGCAAAGGGAACGTTGTTGAGCTGAAGGGATTGCAGACGAGCACGCCGGGGCAGGACCGCAACAGCGGTTTCCGCGAAGGCATCGGCGGATCGGATCTGAAGATTGTGTTTGAGGCGGACATGCAGTGGCTCGAGCCGAACGCGCGGAAGGAGATGGAATCCGCGCTGTCGCGGTATCCGAATATCGATCTGGTGTATGCGCACAATGACCCGGGCGCGCACGGCGCGTACCTTGCGGCTCAGGCTGCGGGCCGCGAGAAGAAGATCAAGTTCGTGGGGATCGATGCGCTGCCTCAGGAAGGCATTGCTTACGTGAAGCAGGGGATTCTGGACGCGACGTTCCAATATCCCACCGGCGGCGCGGAGGCGATTCAGAACGCGCTGAAGATTTTGAACGGGGAGCAGGTGCCGAAGGAGATCACGCTGGGTTCCCGGCTGTTTACGAAAGAGAACGTGGCGAGCGGTGGTGAAGCGCTTCCGTAACGAATCTTGAAAGTAATTACATCGGCGTGCCCTGCTTCAGAGGGCATGTCTTCGTCCTTGGCGCATCCGTCACTTGACCACGAGTGGATTCCATCCGCGTGGCAGCGCGACGACCTTCAGCACCAAAGGTCCGCCACCCTGGGGTGGAAGGACTGTCACACCCCAGCGATATCCCGCGTGCACGGGCGTCGCATCGTAAATGACAACCCCTCCCTGAACGCCGGCCACCGGCAGCGGATTACGCACGTAAACGTATGGTTGTTTCGAAACGGGACAAGCGAGATCGCCCACGTCGAAGCCAGGCACGCCCTTGAACTGATCAAGATTCTGGGGCAACTCGCGGTGCTCGGCGTAGTACAGGAGCATCCGGCCGCAGATGTCGTGCAGGCGGTTGGCGCAGGGGTCGCTGTCGGGGTTCGGCGCGGGCGACGATGGTTTCTGTGCGGCGATTGCGGCGGTTTTGGCGCGGGGTGTGGGCGCGGGGCTGCTGCATGAAAACAGCAGACCGAGCGACGACCCCATCACCAGCAAGCGGATCATCACGGCGTAGTTCCCTCCGCCGGTTGCGTGACGGAGGGGCGAGTCGACGCGCCACGCTGCAAGCCCTTCATGTGCTCGTCAAACGCCCCGGGGTAGACGGCGCCCGGCGTGAGCTTGGTGCCCTTCAGCTCATCTTCGCTCATGCCCTTGAGATTCGTCGGCTGGGCGGCGACGTGGGGCGTGAGGAAGATGAGCAGTTCGGTCTTCGTCTTGGAATCCTGCGTGCGCTTGAACAGTTCCCCAATGAGCGGGATGTTGCCGAGGATGGGCACCTTGCTGACCGTTGCGGTCTTGCGATCTTCCATCAAGCCGCCGATGACGATGGTCTGGCCGTTGTTGATCGCGACGCGCGATTGTGCGGACCGCTTGGCGATGATGGGTTGCGACTGGTCCGCCGAGACCGACACCGTCTGTCCAGTGAGCGCGCTGATTTCCGGAGCGACGTCGAGGATGACCAGTCCCTCTGGATTGATGTGCGGGATCACGTCGAGCAGGATGCCGACGTCCTCGTAGCGGAAGTTATTGATGGTGTTGCCGGCTTCGGTCGTGCGCGAGGTATCGATCAGCGGCACCTCCTGGCCCACTGTAATCGATGCAAGTTGGTTGTCGGACGCGAGGATGTAAGGACGGGAGAGCACGTCGAGCTTGCCTTCCGTTTCCAGCGCCCGGATGCGCGCTTGAAGATCGGTCTCCAGGATCGAGACGACCAGGCCGCTTTGAAGGTTGGAGATACCGAAGTTGGTGCCGCCGCGCTGACCGTTGCCGCTGGCGCGGAGATTGAGCACGGAGAGTTCCGCGCCCACATCGATAGCGTTGTCGTGCGTGACTTCGGCGATCAGCACCTTGATCAGCACCTGGGGCACCGGGCGATCGAGCTCGTCGAGGATCTGCTTGACGCGCTCGTAGTTCTTAGGCGCGGTGCGGACGAGAATGGAGTTGGTGTCGGGGTCGGCGATGACGTTGACCTGGCCCGCGAGATCGGCGGCGGATTGGGTGGTGTTCTGCGAAAACCCGCCGAACCCGCTGAACCCGCCGAAGCCGGAACTGCCGAAGGTGCGCTGCTGACCGAAGCTGGAGTTGTTGCTGCCGAAGGGCGAGTTGGAATTGCTGCCGAACCCCGAGGAGTTGGACCGTAATCCGCTGGTACTGCCGTTGGAGCCGGTCCGACCGCTGCCAATGCCGCGGGCGCTGCTGCTGGAATTTCGACCGACGCCGCTGGATGTGCGGTTCGTGCCGCCGCGAGATCCGGAGGTGCTTCCACCGCGAAAGTTACCGTTGGAGCTATTGCCGGAGGTATTGAACAGGTAGTTCAGCACGTACTCGATGTTGTCGGATTGAGCGTTTTTCAGGCGGTAGATGAACACTGTTTCTTCAGCTGCAGGATTGTTGTCCAGCTCGTGCACGACGCGCTCGACGACTTCCAGCGTCGTTGTGGGGCCGGTGACGACGATGGTGTTGGTGCGATCATCGGCCGACGCGTTTATGCGGACCTGCTGCCGCGCGTTCTGCTGCGGGTTCTGGCCACCACCCCCGGGGCCACCGCCTCCCGGAGAACCGCCGCCGAAGCGGGAGAAGAAACTCCCGCCGAAGGGAAAGCCGGCCTGGTTCTGCTGCTGCCCGCGCGTGGCGTTCTCGCCGAATAAGTCGTTGATGAGCTTTGCGGTGCTGGTTGCGTTGGCGAATTCCAGCTGGAACACCTTCACCTGGACGGACTGCGTTTCCTGCGTGTCGAGGGCGCTGACGATCTCAACGATCCGCCGGATGTTGGCGGATGTGTCGGTGATAATGAGCGTGTTGCTTGATGCGTTGGCGGTGAAATCGACGTCCGTGGTATTGATCAGCGGCTGCAAGTCGTTCTTGAGCTGCATCGCATCGGCCGTGCGCAGGGGAATGACCTGCGTGATCAGCTCATCGGTCGGCTCAATCTTGGTTGGATCGGAGCCGGTTCGGACGGGAATGTTGGCATGGCGTGCTGCGTCGCGCGCGACCACCTTCAGGATCCGGCCCTGCTGAATGGCGGCGTAACCCGCATCTTTGAGGACGGTATTCAGCAGAGAAATTGCATCCGAAGGACTCACCGGCTGCTTGCTCACGAGCGTGACGCGTCCCTCGGGCTTAGTCACCTTGACGACAATAAATCCTGCGGTCGCGGACAGTTCATCGAGCACGGAATCGATGGATGCATCTTTGAAGTTGAGCATCAACCCGCCGCCCGGCTGGGTTGTCACGCCGCCGTGACCGTTGCCGTTGCGCGTGGTGGCGGGCATGGTTGACGGCGCTGTCGCTGGCGGCGTTGTGGTCGGCGTGGTTTGCGCGAAGCTCATCGGCGCCGCGTTTACTAAACCGGCGGCGAGCGCTAGCGCAAGAGGGGTGCGTCGATTCAAAAGGTGTCTGGTCATGTTCATCATCATCCCGCGTAAAGCCCGTAGCCCATCGGTTATCGCTTGAGTTCCTGCTGTCGCCGCAACCTCATCCGCTGCTCGGGAGTGAGGTTTGGATCGTTCGCATTCACAGGGCCAGTGGTTGCTCCCGAGCGAGCGCCTGGCGCTGCGGAGGTTGGGCCGGTTGTTGGTGCTGCTGAAGTGGGAACGCTCGCGCTGACGGCGCCCAGGAAGTTCCGTCCGATTTCAATCCAAGTTTTTTGATCTCCCCTCGCGTATTCGATAGCGTCGATCTGGAAGCTGCTGACCTTTCCATGGCCTATGTCGTCACCGATCGCGATCTTGAGCATGTTCTGACTTTCCAGGTTCTCGACGTAAGCGCGGAAGCCCTCCTCTTCCATCACGATACCGCGCAGAACGAGCGACGCCTCCAGCGGCGGCGCCGCGGCTTGGCTGGTGGCGCGCTGCGTCGTCGCCGCAGGACGGCGGGCGCGATCTTTCATGAAGATGTTGTGCTCTGTGAGCACGGAGTAGCGATCAGAGTACGTTTCGCGCCGTTGGTTCACGTTCGGCGCGGACGGGGCCGCGGCAGGCGCTTGAGCCGGCGGGGGCGCTGGATCGGCCGCCATCAAAGATGTGGCGCTCACAATCGAAGCCATCAGGATGACCATTAACTTCAGCTTCAATTCATCATCTCCCGCATCGCGGCGCCAGCCGATGCCGTCTTGGTCTTCTCCGCGTCGGGGACGAGCGAAATAGTCGAGACACCGATTGAGACCGTCAGCTCGTCAGTGCCGTCCTTGCGGCTGGTGATTTGCAGATCCGTCACGCGCACCGGGACGGTCGCCGTCTGGATTCTCCACAAAAACCGGCTGATTTCGGACATTCCGCCCGTTCCGACGGCACGCATGGTGATGCGGTAAAAATCCTTTTCTTTCTCGGTCCGCTCGGTCTTGAGCTGGCTAAGCGACATGCGCGATTCGGCGGCCCAGTCATTCAAGCTGTGCTGCACCTGGACCTCGGCGGCGGATGCGTCGCGCTGCAAGCCGCCGTTGACCATGGTGTTCCAGATGGCGCTGGCTTCGCGCCGGCGCTTGAAGAGCTTCGATGCCCGATCCTGCTCATCCCGCGCATCGACGATCTTCGCGTCCAGCGCATCTTTCTGCGCGATCAGCGGCGTGAAGACGAAGTGGTCGAGCCCGAGGATGAGCAGCGCGCTGCCGGTGATGATGCCGATGTAGCGTTCTCGTTTGCTTAAAACCACCTGATCACTCCGCGAACGTAAAGGTAAAACTCATCGAGAACGTCACTTCGCTCGAGCGGTTGTCCGCGTCGCGCGATTCGAGCAGCTTAAACTCGCTGAAGCGCTGGTTCTTCTTTAGCCGGTCCAGAAGGGCGAGGACGACTTTGCGGTCGCTGGCTTTGCCGGCGATGGTGCCCTTGCCGTTGTCGCGCACGTTGAAACTGGAGATCCAGACCCGCTCATCATCGCGAAACGACAGCGTGATCTGCCGGAGACACTCCAGCAGCTTGGGCCGAACTTCGAAGAAGCCCTGGCTGTAGGTGACGCGATCGACCATGCCCCGGGCTTCGTCAATGCGAGACTTTTGTGAGGTCAGGTCGCTGTTGATCTGATCCAGCTCGCGTTGCCGCTGCTGAACGGAGACGTACAGCGCGATGATGCCGACGAGTATTGCAAGGCCGAGAATTGACCCCAGCACCACCAAGCGGTCGAGCTTCCTGGCGCGAGGCGGCGCCAGGCGTGAATGGCGGAAATCGAGCGGTAAGAGCGAGGGCTGCGCTGCGGAAATCGCCAGCGATACAGCGCCACCGTACTGGCCCAGCATGTCGAGCGCCCCGTCGCTGCCGTCGCTGATTTCTGACGTGCCATTGACGCCTAAAACGTCCATGCCGCGGTCAGGATTCAGGCGCATTCCGATTCGCTCAGCGAGCGGCTGAACGTCCGCCTGCGGCAGGCCGATCCCGTTGAGCAGGAGCAGTTCGCCCGACTTGGTTGCTCCCCCCGCGCTCATGGCCATGGCACGGCGAAGTTCCGCCGCGAGGGGGCCGATGGGCGCCTTGCCGTGTCCGTTCATCGCCAGCGTCACATGCCGAAGGATGCGCGGCACGCCCTTCTCGCGCCAGATCATTTCCGCGCCCGCGCGGTTGAGCAAGACAATGGCGCTGTCCGAATCGACATCTTTAACGCACGCCGCCAGCGCCAGTCCCGTCGACGTGACGGCGGCCACGTGCATTCCCGCGGCGTCCATGGCGCGTTCGATGTTTTCCAGGCGCTGCCGCTGCGTACCAACGAGCAGCACACGAGACGCGGCGCTGGGGCTCGACTCCCCCGCATAATCAAAGACGAGCTCTCCGCTTTCCGATACCGCCAATCGTTCCGCCTGCAAGCGCAGCGACGACTGGGCTGATTCTTCATCCGCCGGAGGAAGCTCCTTCTCGATCGCCACAAGCCATCGCGCCGGAATTCCCACCACCGCGCGGGTGGAGCCGAACCGATGCTGCCGGAGGAAGATTGCAAGCGCCTGACCGACCGCATCCGGCCGATCCAGCGACAGGTCTGTCGGGAGCAGGAATGTCGCTGTTCGCCGCACCGAGCGCTTCTCCCCCCGCGGTCCGCTGACGCTGACTTCCGCGCAGGCGATCGAGCGCTCGCCGACGGCCAGACCCACAAATGTTGCCGAACGTCCGATCATCGAGTACTGCCCATCCCTGCTGTCAATCCAGAGCTGCTCATCCCGTTTCGACCGAGCGCTTGTCCACTCCGAAGGGTTTCAAGAATCTGCTTGTCCATCGGCCAGCCGCGATCGGAGATATCGCGCCGGTAGACGATCTGCGGCGTCTGGCGCGTGTTGATCACGACCCGCACGCGCCTGTAGCTGCGACCGTTGCCGCTGACGGCGAGGATGTCGGCGGAATACTGTGAGGCTTTCGCGGTCACCACCGGGCCAAGTCCTACCGCCTTTTGCTTGAGCGCCTCGGCAAACCACGAAAGCGTGTCTGGCTTCGTCGCCGAGCTTCGCGCGGAGATGATCTTGTCAACGTCGCTGCTGTCCAGCTTCGGCAGCGTCAGCAGCACCTCGCGCGGCGCAGTGCGCACGTTGATCCGCCCGCGCACGGGGTTGCCCCGCACGCAGGTGATGCTGTCTTCGATGGCCTCCAGGTCTTCCGGCTTCATCTGGCCGAGGACGTAGAGGTGGAATTGATCGTCAAGATCCGTCGTGCCGATCTTCTGGATAATCGCTTCGGCGCGGCCTTTCGCGAGCTTTTCGCGCAGAAGGCGCCTGAGCTGCTCGCGGCGGCTGCGCCGAGTGACGTCCTCCATTGCCTGGCCGCTGCCGCTGAGGTTCGTCTCGGCGCTGTAGACGGTCAGCAGGTTGTACAGCCCGCGCGCCAGCATCGGGTCGCCGGAGCCGGTGCTGGCGCTCGATCGCGTGCGCACAGTTGTTCCCAGAGGTATGCCGGTGCCCGTGCCGTAAAGATAGTCGCGGGTCATTCCGCGAACGAGCAGCAGTTCCTCGACCGTTTCGAAGGCGCCGTTCTTCGCGTAATACGGCGTTGGCAAGGCAAGGTAATACTCACTTTCGGCTCCGCCCGCGGTGGCGTTGCTGTCCTCATCGCGCCAGTCGATGATGGCGGCAGCGATGTCGTCGGTCATCCCCGGCAAGGCTATGAGCTGGTCGTAGTTTGCGGTGTTGATGTTCAGCTTCGCCCCCTCCTCCACGAGCCCATACAGCGGCAGCGTTGCGTCGTCATACTCTGGGCGCAGAACCCAAAAGTAGCCGTCGCCAACTTGCACGCCCGCGAATTGGTCTTCCGAGACGGTGCTGATGTTCTGCCCCTCCTGCTCGAGCATTGCCAGGACGTACTGCTCCGCCCCGCGCTCAACCGAATCGGCTTGCACCGTCGCCGCCAGGTTGGCCGCCGCGATCGCTTCGACGCGCATTGAGCGACAGAGGGCGATTGCCATCGCCGCCAGCGCGAAAGTCACGAGGATCGTGATGATCAAGACGGTTCCGCGGCGCGCTTGAAAGCTTGTCACGGCGCACCTCCGGTCGTCATCGCATCGGGCGGCTTGGCGCAGGAAAGCTGGATCACCCGCGTCACCCGCACCGGCCGCGGGTCCATCGCATTTGCATCCGGCGGCTCGAGCTCCAGCGTCATCGCGACCGCCAACGGCAGCACGTCGCCTTGGGCGGTCGAATCCCAATCATCCAGCCAGCTTAAGCCGTCAAAGTACTGCAGCGAAAACGAGCGCACATTGCGGCACAGCACTTCCTCATCGGGATCCCCGGCGACCGTTGGCAGCAGATTTCGCTGCACCTGCCGCACGAGCATCGGCGGGTTCGCATCCGTTCGAACCAGCAGATCCACCCGCCGAACGCCCTCGCCCATCGGTTGATCGTCCAGCTCCGGATCGCGACCAATGCAGTAGTACTCGATGGTGTCGGCGTCTCCATTTGGGCCGGAGGCCTTGGTTCCAATGAACGCGCCGGACAGGATGCCGGTGGGCGGGAGGATGTTCTGAAAATCCTGCGTGAGCACCTCCATGGCCACGTTTGCTGAGCGCATGCGATCGACCGAGGCGTTGGTGTTTTTCCGCGCACGCAGGGCGAACGACATCGCGGCATACATCGTGAGCGCGAGCATCGCTGCGATGGTCATCGCCAGCGTGAGCTCGAGAAGACTGAATCCGGCGCGGCGCTTGTTCATGGCGTGCCCCCCGTCGAGCTGCCGAGGGTGTCGCTGGTGAGTGTCGACACCGTCATCACGCGTTCCTGGCCGCGCTCCATCCAGGTGACGGTGAGCTGCGCCTCGGTCAGTGCGTAATCGCGCGTCTGCGTCTGGAGTGTCCAGCGGTAGTCGGGGTGATCGGTGCCGAAGTCACCGGAGGTTGATGCGGTGGAGATGCCCCCTACGACGAGTTCGCTGAGTTTTTCCTGCGCGAGATTCGATGCTTCGGAGGTGTGTCGCGCGTGAGAAGCAGCCGCGATTCCAAGCGAAATCGCCCGCAACGTCACGGGCAGAACGATGCCAAGGAGCATCATCGTGGCGAGAACTTCGATGAGGGTGAAGGCGCAGCGCATGCGTCGCGCTTCTGAACCGCGTGTGTTGATGAAGATGGTCCTTTCAATTCTCATCGCATTCGCTGCCGCTGCACGTCGCCCGTCTGCACCGCAAAACCTTGCGCCGGCGCCAGGCAGGCAATGTCGGTCACATCACCAATCTGATTCGTCAGCCGCAATCGAGCCGTCTGTGAACGTCCGGTTGAATAAAAATCCACCGTCGTGATCGTGGCCGCTCCTTCGGCTTCAAGAAGCTCCAGCTTCATGCCGGCCGGAAGCTCAAACACCTGTCCGAGATCTTTCCCAATCTGCACAAACTCCTGGCCGTCCTGCATCGTCAGCCAATACCGTCCCGTCGGCGCCTCAACGTTCAGGCGATACGTTGTTGCATTCGCCGCCGCCTGGGATTTTGCGTATCGCGTCAGCGCCAGAATCTGGTCGACAGTGTCGCGCTGCTGCTGCCCGCGGTTCCAGTTTCGCAGGCTTGGCGTCGCCATCGCCATCGCCGTCAGGATCACCACCATCACGAGCACCAGCTCGAGAAGCGTGAACGCTCGTCGATGTCGCGCAGGACGCCTCATGAATCACTTCGACCAGTTGTCGATGTCGTCGTTTCCCTCGCGGCCATCGGGGCCCATTGAGGAGAGATCGACGCCATTGGTATTGTGCGTGCCGGGGTAGCGATACACGTAAGCGTTGCCCCAGGGATCCATCGGGATGGAGTTCCGCTTGATGTAAGGGCCATGCCAGTTTTGCACGCCATTGGGTGCGCCGATCAACGCGCCCAGACCTTCATCGTTGGAGGGATAGCGGCCGCAATCCTGCTCGAATAGATCCAGCGCACCATCCAGCATGGAAATGTCCGCTTTCGCCGCGGTCAGGCGCGCCTGTTCGCTGCGGCCGGAGAATTTCGGCACCACCACCGCCGCCAGCACCGCAAGGATCACCAGCACCAGCAGCAGCTCGATCAACGTAAACGCGTTTCGTCGTCGCTTCATATCCTCTTCCGTAAGGTCCGCTGTATTCGGACCGGTTACTTAATCAAATCCTGCAACGTAAACACCGGCAGCAGCATGCCCACCACCACGGTTCCAATCAGTCCGGCCATGATCATCAGCAGCAGCGGCTCGGCCAGCGCCACGAGCATGCGAAGGTTGCGGTCCAGTTCACCCTCATAGGCTGCACTGAGCCGAACAAGCTCTTTATCCAACCGTCCCGTCTCTTCCGCCACCGCGATCATCTCGATCACAGACGCCGGGAAGAGCAACGAGTTGCTCGCAAGACTTTTGCTCAGCGCCGTTCCGCGCTGCACTTCTTCGATTGCATGACCGACCGCATCGGTCAGCGTTTGATTTCCCAGCGCCTCTTTGGCCACGCGAAGCGACGCCACCAGCGGCACACCTGCGCCCACCAGCGTCCCGAGCATCCGGCAAAACCGCACCAGCGCGAACCGCGCCGCCACCTTGCCCAGCAGGGGCGTGTGCAGCATCGTGCGCTCCAGAAATCGCTGGCCCGACTCCGTCACCAGCGCCCGATGAATCGCGAAAACCGCCGCCACCACGACGATGGCGATCGCCCACCCGTAGTGCGTGATCCAGGCGCTGATCGCCATGATGATCCGCGTGAGCAGCGGTAGATTGCCGCCGAATTCCTGGAACATCCCGCTCATCCGCGGGATAAAGAATGTCATGAGCAGCACCACCACGCCCACCGCCAGCAGCGCCAGCACGCACGGATAGACCATCGCGGCTTTGATCTTGCCTTTCAGTTCCTGGTCGCGCGTGCGGAAGTCGGCAATCTGTTGAAGCACCACGTGAAGGAAGCCGCCCGCTTCACCCGCGCGCACCATCGCAACGTAAACCGTGCTGAAGGTCTTGGGCCATTTCGCCAGCGAGTCCGCCAGCGGTTCGCCGCCGACCACGTCATCATGAATGCGAGACCAGACATTCTTGGCGCCAGGGTGAGACGCCTCGCGGCGGAGCAGATGCAGCGCCCGCGACAGCGCTAACCCCGCCGCGAGAAGATTCGCCAGTTCGCGCGTGAATGATTCCACCGCCGCCTGTGGCACGCGCATGGATGCCGCCTTCGCCCCGTACTCAACGGGTGCGCTCTTGCCGTTCGTCCGTTCCTGCACCGAAACCGGCGACAGTCCCAGGCTCATCACCTGGTCCAGCGCCTGCGCCTTGCTCTCGGCCGGAATATTTCCGCTGGTCTTCTTCCCGGTGCGATCCAGCGCGACATACGAAAACGTGGTCATGTCGCATCACCCCCAGCCGATTTGGCGTCCAAGGTGAACGCGCCCGCCTCTTCGTCCTTGGTGTTGCTCATCACTTCTTCAACCGTCGTGCGACCTTCGCGCACCTGCCGCCACCCGTCTTCGCGCAGGCTCTTCATCCCCTGCGAGACCGCGACCTTTCGAAGCTCGTGAGACGGCGAGTTTTTGATGATCAGCGTGCGAATTTCATCCGTGACCGCCATCAGCTCGAAGATGCCCTGTCGTCCACGGAATCCCGTCCCCTGGCAATTCCGACACCCCGCGCCGTGATACAGCACCTCGGGCACCAGTTCCTGGAACTCCTCCCGAAGCTTCTCCACCTCATCCCGCGGCATCTCCTGCTTGCACTTCGGGCAAATCACCCGCACCAGCCGCTGCGCGATCACCACTTCCAGTGATGAGGCCACTAGGTAAGGCTCGATGCCCATATCCACCAGTCGCGTCGCCGCGCCCGGCGCGTCGTTCGTGTGCAACGTGCTGAACACCAGGTGACCTGTCAGCGACGCCTGCACGGCGATGTTCGCCGTCTCGCGATCACGGATTTCGCCCACCAGCACCACGTCCGGGTCATGTCGCAGAATCGCACGCAAACCCGCCGCGAACGTCAACCCGCTCTTGGAATTCACCTGGATCTGATTCACCCCTTTAAGCTGATATTCCACCGGGTCTTCAACCGTGATGATCTTGCGCTCGACGTCGTTGATCTTCGACAGCGCCGCGTACAGCGTCGTCGTCTTGCCGGATCCCGTCGGCCCGGTCACCAGCACGATCCCGTGCGGCATCTCCAGGATCCGGTCAAAATGCCCCTTGTCCCGAGCAGCCATGCCCAGGTGCTGCACGCCCAGCATGGCATCGCCGCGATCGAGGATACGCAGCACGACGGCTTCGCCGTGAATCATCGGGATGATCGAGACGCGGATGTCGATCTCGCGCCCACCGATCTTCAGCTTGATGCGACCGTCCTGCGGCAAGCGCTTCTCGGCGATGTCCAGGTGCGACAGGATCTTGATGCGCGAAACAATTGCCGCGTGAAACCGCCGCACGCTCCCCGGCACATTGGACTGGACCAGCACGCCGTCGATGCGGTAGCGCAGGCGCAGCTCGTTCTCAAACGGCTCGATGTGCACGTCTGTGGCGCGTGAATCGATCGCTTCAGTGAGGATCTGGTTCACGAAGCGGATGATGGATGCATCCTGCGCCGCGTTGGCCAGATCCAGGTCGTCATCTTCACGAGCATCGATGACCTGAAGCTCGCTGCTGTCGGCCGTCAGCGTTTGCAGCGTGTCAGCACCGACGCCGAGCAGGCTTTTCAGCAGCCGCTCGATCTCGGCCGCCGGAGCGAGCACCGGCAGCACATCTTTCCCGCAGGCGAGCCGAAGCTCATCCAGCGATGATGCATCAGTGATGCGGCTCGTGGCCACCATGGTCACGCCATCGCGCTCTTCCAGTGGCAGCAGCCGATGGCGCAGCAGCAGACGGACGGGAAACGTGCTGAGAAACTCCCGAGCAGGGGGGCTCTTCTCCAGCCGTTCGGCGTCGACGTAGGGCACCTCGAAGGTCTCTGCGAGGAAGCGCAGCATCGCCTCCTCGCCCAGGCCGTCGGCGGAGAGCACCGCCTCTTCCAGAGGCTTGCCTTCGCCCAGCAGATCGCGGGCGCGCGAAGCCCCGATCGCATCGAGCAACCCTTTTTCCTGCAAGCTGGAAATCACATATTCCACTACCACACTCCAAGGTCGATCAATAATGTCATCCTGAGGGTACTCCCGAAGGATCTGGCTGGAACTTCATCCGGCGCCAGATGCTTCGGGGTACCTCAGCATGACGATCTTCTTCAGGGATGACTAGTCCAGCATCCCCAGCATCACCAGCGTCGCTTCCTGGCGCTGCGTCAGCACTTCCTTCAGTTCCTTCTGCGCATTGGTCAGCTCTGTCTTGGCCTTTTCCTTTGCCTCGCGAAGCACCTTCAGCTTGCTCGCCAGTTCGTCGGCGGACGCGCTGTTGTTGTCCAGCGCCTGACGCAGATCGCGCGATGCCTTCTGCACCGGCGACTGGGTCGATTCATCCTGGCCTTCGGGCCGGCGGAACATCATCCCGCCGCCGCGCGTGTCGCGCTGAAGGTTGAAGACCTTCTCAAGTTTAGGCTGGATCACCTTCCACTCGTCATCGTTGACCTTGAGCTGCTCTTTCATCCAGCCTTCCATGCGCTGGCGCATCTGGGCGGGATCCCAGCGGCCGCGATCGCCGCCCTGGCCACCGCGATCACCGCCACGGTCACCACCGCGATTGCCGCGATCGCCACCCCGTTCACCACCCGAGTTGTTCTGATTCCCTTCGCCCTGCGCCTGCGCCCGAACCATGGCGGGCATCAACAACGCAGCCGACAACAGCGAAACGTACACCATTCGGCGAGACATTTGTGCTCCTTTCAATGAGCTTCATTCGCGACTTACGGTAATGTTGCGGGGCGCGATGTCGCGCGATCTTCGCCCCAGCGACTGTCACGTTCACGTCCCCCTCGATCACCACGGTCTCCACGATCGAATCGGTGCCGGCTCAAAAACGCGTCATACTTCTCGCGCTGCTCCGGCGTCAGAATCGCTTTGGTCTTGTTCACCGCATTGTCAAAGCGGTCTCGGCGCTGGTTCTCCATTGCCGCATTCTGATCAGAATATTTTTTCTGGATCGCTTCGTACTGGTCCTTTTTTTCCACCGGGATCAGCGAGATCAATGCCTCGTCCCGTTCCTTGCGGAACTGCCGACGAGGATCTTCGGCTCCCTCTCGCCCGCTGCGACCAGGCGCGAATTCCGACCAGATCTGCCGCATCTGTTCCTGTTGCTGCGGCGTCAGGTTCAGCTCTCGCGCCAGGAAACCTTCCGGCCCACCCCGCGGTCGCGTTGTCGGCGCCGTCGTCGGTGCAGCCGCCGTCGCTTTCCGCGACTCCAGGCTCACGCCCACCACGAGCCCCGCGGCAAACGCCACCACAAATCCCACGATGACCACCAACTTCGTCATCGTACGCCTCGCTCATTCACGCCCAGGTCATCCGCCATCCACTGTGCGATCACCACCACGTCTGATCGATTCTCTTCGTGCGCCGTCTCGACCGGCGGCACCAGCGCCGCGGCCTCCCAATCGTGCGAAGCCGTTGCCACGTTCGTTCGCTGCGTCATGTTGAAGTTCAGCGATGCGCCCACCAGCACGGCCGCGGCAGCCGCCGTCAGCCACCCTGCAATCCGCAGCACGCCGCGATCCGTCGTTTTATTCCAGGCGCCGTAAAGCCGCCTCTCCGCGCCGCTCCGCATCTCGCTCAGCGGCACCGTCGACAGCAGATTGCTCAGCCCGGGAAGATCCTCGAGCAGCGCGGCACATTCCCCGCACTCCCGTACGTGCCGTTCAACGCTCTCCCGCTGCTCGACGGAAAGCTCGCCATCGTAATACGCCTGGATTTCGCTGCTTCTGCTGCACGTCATGATCAGCTCTCTGCGAAATAACCCTTGAACCGTTTCCTCAACTCTTCTCTCGCCCGATGCAGTCTCGACTCCACCGTACCCCGCGGCACATCCAGCGCCGCGGCCATCTCCTCGTAGCTGAGGTGCTCCAGTTCTCTCAGCACAATCACCGCACGATGCTCGGGCGAGAGCACCTTCAGCATTTCCGTCAAATCCAGCTTCGCCTCCGAACCCGCATTCGCTGATGCCGATCCCGCTACGTCTGTCTCGCCCAGTGCGACGCTCGGTTTCCTGAACCGGGTCCGCCGAAGCATCGCCGCGCGGCGCACCAGGATCTGCACCATCCATGTTCGCACAGCGCTTTCGCCGCGGAACTTGCCGTTCAGGACGGCTACAAACGTTTCCTGAACGATGTCCTCGGCGTCGGCTTGATTGCTGACAAGCGCCATCGCCACGCCATGCAGATAGCGCGCGTGCCGATCGACCAGCGTGCGAAATGATGCCTGTTCCCCCCGCTCGATCTGTCGCAGCAGTTCCGCATCGTCCGCAATCACAAGCGCCTCATTCGACGCTTGCGGCGCCGTTACCTTCGTACTGTTGCCGGGGATTGGGACTTTCTTCCCCAAGGGATGAATTTTGCATCGCGGGTGCCCAAGCCGCCTCCGCAACTGTATTTACGGGCGAGTTGCACTCCGGGCAGCGCTCGCTGGACCCCCGCAGATCGTACCCGCAGTTCAGGCACAACCGCCGCCGGCGGCGCCACGCGTGCAGGAACCAGCGCTGGCCCAAGATCGTCGCCCAGATTACCGGCCACAGCCCCAGCACCAGCGCCGCCAGCCAATGCGGAACCAGCACCGATCTACAAGGCATCGCCGCCGTCATAGGCGGAGCGCCGGAGGTCATCAAGCTGCCGGCTGCAACCGCCCCAGATGTTGATTGTCCCGCTATCTTGCGCAGCTCCACTCGGCCAGCCGATATCGTTGCACTGTAACCTTGGCTCGGCTCCGCTGGCTTGGGCGGGATCTGCCTGGCGATCGTGAAGGCCCCTGGATCGAACGGCGACGCCGCTGGCTTGGTCGCTGCGGTCGCAAGAGGTAGAGCCACCGCAAACCCGCTAAAGCCCGTCGGGGACAACCGATCAGCTACCCCTTTCCCCATCACCAGCGGCCCGACCTGCTCCTCCTTCTCCAGCGTCAGCCGCAGACGCATCGGCAGGATCGCCGCCGGGATCTTGTTCGGCAGATACGCCCCCAGTTCATCCGTCGCCCATGTCAGCCGCTCGTCCTGCGGATAACGGTGAATGATGACCAGGCGCAGCCAACCCTCCCGCGATGAAAGTTGCACTAGCGTCGCGTTCTTGGCGCGATAACCCCGGTCACACTTCGTCCAGCTTCGAGCGCGCAGCACGAGCAGGCCGATCGTCGTGACCGTCAGCGCCAGCAGCAGTGCGAACTTCAGAACCTGTAATATCCTGCGTCGCAAGAAGCCGGCATTGTAGCCGCTAATTGCCGGTCCTCGCTGTTTCCGTCCCGCTCACGTCAAAGACGCACGAATTGATTCTTGAAGCGCACGGGCGACACTTCCCCCATCCACCGCGCGGCCGAAGCATCACAAACAGCCCCGGCGCAGGCTCCATCCCGTGTTTATCGGAAGCTGCCGATGAAAGCCTGCGTTCTTACAGCGCCTCAAGCCTCTGCTGTTTATCTAATTCCAGCAGCGCCGCGATCAAAGGCTCCAAATTCCCCTGCATCACCTGATCAAGGTTGAAGTTCTTCTCCCCGCCACCTTCGCCGCCTAAGCGGTGATCGGTGCAGCGGTTCTGCGGGAAGTTGTAGGTGCGGATTCGCTGGGAGCGGTCGCCCGATCCCATCATGGCCTTGCGCGCCGACGTCTGCGCCGCGTGCTGCTGGGCGCGTTCGCGTTCATAGAGCGTCGCGCGGAGCAACGCCCACGCCCGCTCCTTGTTCATCGCCTGCGACTTGTGCTCGGTCATCTTGAACTGCAACCCGCTGGGCTTGTGCAGCAGCCGCCAACCCGTTTCGACCTTGTTGACGTTCTGCCCACCGGGTCCGCCGCCTCGGCAGCCGCCTTCTTCAACGTCCTTCGGCTCGATGTGAATCTGCACGTCCGGCATTTCCGGCAGCACCGCCACGGTCGCGGCGCTGGTGTGAATCCGCCCTTGCGCCTCTGTCTCCGGCACGCGCTGAACGCGATGTCCGCCGCCTTCATACTGCAAATGCCGAAACGCGCCGCTCCCCTTGATGTTGATGATCAACTCTTTAAAGCCGCCGCGCTCGGAAGGCGAGAAGTCGGAGGTGATGAACTGCCAGCGGTTCTTCTCGCAATACTTCCGGTACATCTCATAGAGATTGCCGGCAAAGAGAGCCGCCTCTTCGCCGCCGGTTCCGGCGCGGATTTCGAGGAAGAATGAGTCGACCGCATTGTCCTCCGCCGCCACGAACTGGTCCTTCAGTTCCTCCATCAGCGCATTCGCCTTCGCCTCCGCGTCCGGCAGTTCCGCCTGCGCCAGCTCCGCCATTTCCTTGTCGGTCGCGGTCATCAGCTCGCGCAGCTCTTCCACCTGCGTCGCCACCTGCTTGTACTGGCGATACATAGTCACGACCGGCTCGATCTGGCCCGCTTCCTTGCTGGTGGCCACCAGCTTGGTCGGGTTCGACAACAACACCGGATCGTTAAGCTGTTCCTGGAGCGCGGCAAACCGCTGCTCCACTTCATCCAGCTTGCGAATCAGAGGGGACGACGGAATCGTTTTTTCAGCCATGGGTTGTTGGGTTGGGGAACAATGGGGCAGCTCGAACGACGCGGTCTGGGCGCAGCAGGGGGGCAAGCTAAAGCTGCGAAAACAGGCGTCGGAGCGACATCGTCACGATCATACGGCAGATAACCCACCTTGACTATCGGCACCGGCGCCTTCTGGCAAGTAACTGTTTTGCCCCCGGCGTCGTCATATGGAAGAGTTCTCTTGGTCGGCGTGCCGATAGCTGTGACTGAATATTGAACTAAAGGGAAGGGACCATGGCCAAGGGATCCAAGGCATCCGCTTGCGCGTCAGTGGAAACGCTGGAGAAGCGCCAGCTCCTCTCCGTCGACCTGCTGATCGACGCCGCCGGACTGGGCGCTGAGCAGACGGTCAGCGCTAACGGCGCAACTTATTTCTTCGCCAACAACGGCGTCGTTGGCCGGGAGCTCTGGAAAAGCGACGGCTCCGTCGCCGGCACCACGCTGGTCAAGGACGTTACCCCCGGCAAAGCTGGAACCGAGACCGTTGCCCTTCTTCGCGCCGGCGATCGCGCGCTGTTCGTCACCGTCACCAACAAGCATGTGGTGAACGACGATCCGCTGGCGGATTACTCCGTCTGGGCCAGCGATGGCGCCGCCAACACCACCGTTCCGATCACCCAGTTTCTCAACTGCCGGCAGATCGTCACCAGGCAGTTCGGCGATCGAGTGGCCATCGCCGTCACCACACCCAGCCAGCTCACGCAGGTGGATGGTCATCCCATTACCGATGCATCCCTCTACTTCACGGACGGCACCGTTAGCGGCACCGTTCTCGCGCACCAGTTCGTGGGCACAAACAGTGCCAGCGCTCCGGTTAACTACAACCTCTCCACCATGGCCGTCGCCAGCGGGAAACTGATCTTCAGTCCTGAAGGAAGAACGCTTTGGTCCAGCGACGGCACCGCCGCCGGTACGATCGATCTGTCGCCCGCCATCGGGAACAACCAGATCTGGACCTCCGCCGGCGTCAACCTAGTCGAAGCCAACGGCAAAGTCCTCATCCCTGGCCAATGGAGCGGCAAAGTCTGGATCACCGACGGCACCTTACCCGGCACCGTCAGCCGCTCCTTCGACAACCCCGTCTCCGGGTCCATCGTTCCCAACTCCACGGTCGTGACTTCCGATGCCGTCTACTTTGTGGAAGATTTTGGCGGCGCCAACACCGTCTGGAAGTTGAGCCTCGACGGCGGAAACCTGCAATCAGCCTTCACATCCACGGACGCCTCCCGCCTGGTAATCGGTACCGCGGGCGACCGCGTCTACGTCGTTTCCGTCGCCAAAGCGAGCGGCAGAGGTGGCGCGCTTTACGTTCTCAAGGACGGCGACTTCCGCAAGATTGGCGCCTTCGCCGGCGAGAACGTCACGTGGGTGCGCCAGGGCTGGCAGGCGGATCTGAACGGCACGTTCTATTTCGTGCTCCAGGAGTATTACGGCGACCCCACCGGCGCCGCCGCCAAACCGATCGGCAAATACCGCACAACCCTCTACCGGAGCGATGGCACACCTGCGGGCACGGGCTTCGTGAAGACCCTCTACAACGACCAACCCGCCACCGCCCCCGATCCCACGCTCAGAGTCGCCAACGGCAAGCTTGTTGTCGAGATGCAGTATTACCGCGACCTCTTGCTCACAGACACGGACTACAAGGTAGAAGAGGCCGCAAAAGTAACGACCGTCTATGATCCGGCTGAACTGACCCTCGGCCGCAACGGCGCCACCGCGCGCCTTATCAACGGCATCCTCCGCGTAGACGGCTCGCTCAGCAACGACAAGATCCAACTCTGGCGCTCGGCCAGGGATCCCGGCAAACTCGTCGTCGCCTACAACGGCAACGAACGCACCTTCCCGTTCAACTCCATCCGCAGGACTGCCGTCGACCTTCAATCCGGCGACGACTACTTCGAAATCCTTGAAGGTGACGGCGGCGCGATCCGCCTCCGCACCAGCGTCTTTGGCGGCGACGGAACCGATACCATCATCACCGGCACCGGTCGCGACATCATTTTTGGCGGGGGCAGCGGTGACCTGATCAAGTCCCGCGGCAACGCCGACGTCATCAACGGCGGCTCTGGACGCGATCGCATCAATGCGGGTCTGGGTGACGATGAAATCGCCGGCGGCTCCGGTAGCGACCAGGTGCTCGGCGGCGGCGGCGTTGACATCCTCTTCGGCCAAAACGCCGTCGAAATGGCATTTGGCAAAAAGTTCGAAGGCGAAGATCTCCTGAAGGACGTCCTGCTCTCGTAGGTCAACCCGTAGCATGGGTGTCTCGCCCGTGCGCGGTTGATGCATGGGCGAGACGCCCATGCTACGAGGGAATTCCGCTGCTCTTGAGGCGTCGGGACGTGATGTGCCAATAACGTTTCGGTGAGTCTCGCCATCACTGCGCCCCTGCTTTCCCACCATCGCGCGCACACGTGCGCAGCCACTGGGCGCTCTTCTCGGTTATCCTCGCCATGCCGGAACGAGCGCAATAAGAAGTCCCGCCACGTTTGCATTCCGGATTTCCCTCTCCCGGTACTCCGGGAGAGGGCAGGGTGAGGGCTCCTCTTCGAATTCCACCACGCGTCCGCTGCCGCCAGGACCACTCCTCTCTCCCGCTTCTGTTTGTTTTGCATCCAACTAGATTTTCGTTCGGTTGTCTCCGCGGATGCTCGTTCTACGATGCGCCCGTGACGTCATCGGATCTCAAACCCGAGCAGGTGCAGGCGCTGGCTAAATCGCTCGGCAGGCAGCTTCGTTACCTCAACCGCCTGTGCGCGCGCATGCAGCGGCTGCGATTCCCGACTGAAGATCCGCTCGTTCAATCCGCCACCGCCGCGCGTCTTGCTCTTCAACGCCTCTACACCGAGGCCTACTCCGCCGGACGCCCCGGCCGGTCCGTTTGATTTTGCTCAAACGTTCCGCGACAAGTTTCGGTATGCAACTGTACGTCTGCGGCTTCCTCTTCTCACCCGATCGCTCGCGCGTCCTGCTCATCCGCAAGAACCGCCCGGCATGGCAGGTCGGCCGCCTCAACGGCATCGGCGGAAAAGTCGAGAAGGGAGAGACGCCCCACGAAGCGATGCGCCGCGAGTTCCGCGAAGAAGCCTCCGTCGATCTCGCAGATTGGCAGAAGATCCTCGTCCTTACCGGCTCCGATTGGCAGGGCCATTTCTTCCGCGCCTTTGGCCCGATCGACGATGCCCGTGCCGCGACCGATGAAGCCCTTGAGGTGCCTCCGGTCGATCCGCTCCCGCCGGACGTGATCCGCAACCTGCGCTGGATCATCCCGCTTATGCTGGACGACGATCCGCACGCCGGCGTCTATCAGGTGGAGCTTGCCGCGACGGAAAAGGTGGTTGGAGGCCTGAAAGATCTACGCGCCTGACTCAACCCGCGTCGACGGCGCGACGGTACGCTTCCAGCATCTTCAGCGTGATCCGCCCGGGCTTGTCGTTCCCGATCGCCTGCCGCTCGATCCGACAGACCGGCATCACTTGCATGATGCTGTTGGTGAGGAACATCTCATCCGCCTCGAGCAGCTCGTTGATGGCGATGCTCCTCCGTCGCACCTCAATCCCCTCAGCCTGCGCCAGTTCAATCACCGTTCCGCGCGTGATCCCCGGAAGCACTGCGCTCCGCGGGTACGCCGTCGCCTCGCGCACCGTCGGATCCTGCAAATCCTCCGGCGTCGGTGGCGTAATCAGCGCGCCGCCTTTCATCACAAACACGTTCGTAATGCTGCCGGATTGAACGTAGTTGTGCACGTTGAACCAAAGCGCTTCGCCCGCGCCGCGTTCATTTGCCGTCTTGAGCGCGCCAAGTCGCGAGAAGTAATTCAGCGTCTTATGCCCCGCCTGGAGATCGTAGGGATTCAGCTTCTGCTCATCGAGAACGATCACCGTCATCCCGCGCTGATAAAACTCCTGCGGATAGGTCTCCAACGGAGCGGCGGTGATGAAGGTGCTGGGCGCCAGGTGCAGTCCATGCAGCGGGTCTTGCCGGGCGGAGCCGCGCGTGACGGTGATCCGCAGCCGCGCATCCCTCAAACCGTCGCGCTCGAGCAATTCGCCCGCCGCTTCCACGAGTGTTTCGTCCTTGTGAACCAGCGGGACGAACAGCGCCTCGCTACTTGTTCGCAGGCGCGCCAGGTGTTGCTCGATCCGGAAGATCCGCCCGTTGTACGCGCGCATCGTGGTGAAGACGCCGGCGGCGTGCAGTAGACCTGTGTCACGGATCGAAATCCTTGCTTCCGATTCGTCAATCAATCGACCATCAAGCCAGGCGCTGGGCATGGATGCATTGTAGGCCTCACCGCTCTCCCGCCAACGCTAAGTCTTACTGCGGCGTCCCCAGGTACCGGTTCATGGCCTGAAGGAAGTAGTAGTCCGCGTAAATGAGCGTGTTGTCGACGGAGCGCTTCTTGCTGACCCAGTGAGCCGCGTGCAGGAGCAGGCCCGGGCTGGCTTTGCCCTCAGCATTGTACGTGCTGGAGAGAAGCCCCGAGAGCGTCTGCTCGGCTGATGCTTTATAGTTTGCCGCGTCAGGATCGCCACCCAGTGTCTGACTGAGCGAAATCAAACCGCTCGCAGCGACTGCCGCGGCGGAGGTGTCGCGATAGGTGCCTGGAATACCCGGCGCATTGAAGTCCCAATAAGGCACACCATCCGGCGGCAGATTCGCCACCCAATAGTTCGCCAGCTTCTTCGCCGTGCTCGCAAACGCTGTGTCCTTCGTCTGCTGATACGCAGTCGCGAAAGAATGAATCGCCCACCCTTGCCCGCGCGACCACGTGCTGGTGGTCGAGTACCCTTGCTTGAGCACCGGACCGATGAACGCGCCCGTGTTGCGGTTGAACGCCGCAACCTGCATCGTCGATCCGTCGGGCCGAACCATGAACTGCGCTACCTTGTTCAAATGCGACATCGCCCGGTCGCGGTAAGAGGTCTTCCCCGTCTCTTTCCACGCCCACCAGAGCAGTTCCATGTCCATCGATTGATCGAGCACGACAGTGAAGTTGGTCGCGGTCTTCGTCGCCGGCGGCGCGGTCTCAAACATCCCCACGTCGGCGTTCCAGTTCGCCATCTTCGCGTCCGCCGCCTGGATCAGCACCGCTTTGTCGGCGGCGAGCTTGGTGGAGCCGGCCATCGGGAAGTAGCTGGACCAGATGCGGAAGCCGATGTCGTCGCCGTTCTTCGCGAATGGGCCAATGGGCCGCGTCCACGCGGTGGCGTTAAGCCGCCAGGACCTTCGCGTGTTGTGTGCATAGATCTGCCACATCGCGCCTGGGAAGAAACCCGCCGTCCAGGCGTCGGGCCCCGTCGTCGTCCACGCGCCGGCGCTGGTGGTGTTGTCGTACGCATCTTTGGACGTGCTGCCAATCTGCGCGATCGCCTTGGTGAACTGCGACTCGGCAAAGGTGAACTCGTGGTCGATCTGATCCTTCAAGTTCAGCTTCCGCGTCGAGAAGACGCTTGCGGGAATAACCGATTTTGCGATCGTTGGCGTGCTCCAGGAAAGCTGCGCCACCGCCGGCCCCATGTTGTTGTAGTACTCGATCTGAATGTCGTAAGGCTGCCCCGAGACAAGTGCAATCGAGCCGGCGACCTCGTTCACCGCGTGAGGTTTGTAGTTGTCGATGATCAGCTTGTGGTTCACCCAAACTCGAATGCCTTCGTCGCTGCGCGCAGAGAAAGTGTACGTCTCAGAAGTCGTTGGCGTGATCGTCGCCAGCCAGCGGACCGAATACGTTGACGTGGTAATTCCCTTCGGCAGGGGGGTCTTGGAGAAGTTGAAGTTAACGGCCGCGTCCACGCGCGACGCGGACGTGCCCGTGAAGTTCATGTTGTTGTAGTACGTCCCCGTGACACCAGCCGCCATGAGCTGCCGTCGCTCAAGAGGTTCGACCACCGCCGCGCGAATGCCCGCCTGCTTTTGCTGTGCTTCCAACGCCAACTCCTCGAAATGCCCTCTCCCACACAACAGTGGGAACAACGACAGGAAAATTACAACTTCCAGCCTCAATTGAGGAAATCGGCGATATCAGTCTTATTCCCGCACCCGGGATTGAACATTATCCAGGACGTTCATGAAATTGATGTACCCATCGTACGGGCTCTCATAGGGCGAAAAATACTTGTGCACGTCCCCGTCCGCGTAACGTTTGGTCGACATGTAGTAGAAGTGGTCCGACGTCGTGAGGTAGCGCCAGTCCGACAGCAGCTCTTCATCCCCCTTGGCCTTCAGCGGTCCCTCGAGCTTGTACAGCTCGTGAAGGGCGTTTGACTGCATTGCATTTCCCAGCCATGCCGACAGATCACGCTCGGTATCCGCCCAGGAGATCATGTGCGGCACGTCGATCTCACCGGCGGGCTCATGGCTGTCGATGAGCTGCGACGGCGTGAGGAAGTTGTTGTCCGATTGCCGCAGAATCTCCGCCGGCACGTGACGCATAAACTCAAAAATGCCCGTGTCGGCCCACTGGTGCTCGCCGATCGTTTCGTAATCCATGAACAAGTTGCACGTGAACCCGTTGCCGTTGATCTGGCTGACCCAGCGCGCGAACTTCTCCGCCGTCAGCGGCCACTGCTCCCAGGTGCGGTTGCTGAATCGAAACGCAATATCGTCTGACAGGCGATAGTTCTTCAACAGCAGCTTCAGCTTCGACGCGTGCGGCGGCCGGTAGACGTAGTTCGGCGATCGAGAACCCAGGATGTGATCCGCCCCCTCGGTCAGGATCCCGTCGTATCCCATGTGGCTGACGAAATACGCCAGGTCGTTGTTGAAGATCAGCTCTGTATTTCGGAACACCCGCGGGTCCTGCCCGAAGAGCTGCTTGATCTTCGCCCGATGCAGATCCACTTGCGCGCGAAACTCTTCCCGCGAATACAGGAACGCCAGCGAGTGGTAATACGTCTCGGCCAGGAACTCCACGCAGCCCGTCTGGTTGAGCAGATGGAACGTCTCCATCACCTCCGGCACATACTTCTCAAACTGCTCGAGCGCGAGCCCCGTCACCGAGAACGCGCAGCGAAACCGCCCTTCGTGCTGCTTGATCACATCCAGCAGCAACCGATTGGCGGGAAGGTAGCACTTGTGCGCCACCTTCCGCATGATCTCCGCATTCTTATGCTCGTCGTAGTAGTGGCGGTCCGTGTCGAAGACCGAATAGCGCCGCAAGCGGAAGGGCTGGTGGACCTGGAAGTAAAAGCAAACCGAGGCCATGGATCGGCCATTCTACGCGCGGGGGAATATGAATCTACGCGCTGCGATTTCAGTAACGTCTGATAACAAGCGGGCCTCAGCGATTCTCATCTCTGTCGCGCTCGAAAATCCACCAGTCGAATCCCGAAAGCCCCGCATAACGGAAGGTGCGGACCAGGTGGTACTTGATTCCTGCGCTGGTGGTGCGGCTTGACGAACGTGGCGGCGAATTGTGCAGGCAGTCGATGATCAGCCACTGCGGTGGACTCTCGTCCCACTGGTCCTGAGGGATGTATTTCACATCGCGCTCCGCGGGCAGGTAGCGGCCGTAAAAGTCGAACATGATGGTGTTGCGCAGGTCCTGATGCGATCCGACCGTTACCGGGCCGGTGGTGCGCGAAAGGATGAACTCCAGGGCGGGCAGGTATTGGCCGCGTCCCGGATCCAGAATCTGCGCGTACTGCTTCGCCCCGCCCCAAAGGAACAGTGCCAGGAAAATTGCAGCGCCGATCCGCGTGGGTCCGCCACCTCGCCAGGCGCGAGAGAGGAACCTCGCCACCAGGATCAAGACAAACGGCGTCGCGACGGCGAAATAACGCGGGTAAACGAACGGCTGCCGCCAGAGCAGCAGCGTGAGCATTGGCGCGACCAGGATCGCTGTGACGTAAAAGATCCACTGCGTGTCGCGCTCGCGCAACATGCGCGTGATCTCGATCATCGCGGTCAAGGTGACCGCTGCGCAAAGACTCCACGTCATCCACCGGTGATCAGGCCAGTTGAAGCTCCACGAAAGTGCGTCACGAGCCGCGCGGAAGGGGGAGTAGGGCGCGCCGCCGGCAGGCGTCAGCCGGCGCAGGACCAGGCCGCCGTACATCAGCGTGAACGTGAGCGGAATGCCATGCAGGCGGAAGAGCTTTGGGAGCGCTTCAACGAACCTCAACCGTGTCAGCAGTTCAGCCCCCGACCATGCAATGAGCGCGACAAAGACACAAAGAAAACTCGTGTGCGAGAGGAGGCCCAGCATGGCGCACAGCGCAAATGCCAGGCTGTACCTCCGCTTCGGACGCTCCAGAAACCTGCCCGTCAACGCGAAAGCGAAGACAGCAAACAGCATCGCAGGCGCGTACCCCCTGGCTTCCGATGCGTAATGAATCTGGAATATTGAAAAAGCAGCGAGCAGCGTTGCGAACAGGGACGCTGCGACGTCTCGCCGCCCTGCTGCGCGCCCCATCGCGATAATCATCATCGTGCCGCTCACCACCGAGAGCAGCCGATACGCCGGCCACCAGCTCCGGTCTCCCAGCCCATACATCCAAAGCGTGTTCAGCGGATGGCTGTTATCTAGTGGCGTGTTGACCAGGATGTCCGCCGCGTGCGGGGCTTCGCGCGCCACCTTCCAGCTGAGAATCTCGTCAAACCAAAACGCATTCTGCGCGGCGAGGTAGCGGAGGGTGCCCCCCGCGAGCATGAGCAAAGCGACAGTGACTGGAACGAAGACGTTTCTTCTGCGCCCGATGCCTTCGGCAGCGGCAGTGGAGGAAGCTTGAACGATCGTGGCGCTCACGAGCGCACAGTACGGATCGCGAGTGGGTTGGGCAACCTAGCGCTGTCTCCCGTGCACGATGACCCGTCCCGCGGGAGCCGCTTGCGCGACGTTCTATCAGCCCGCGAAAAAGATGCTCAGGAACATCACCAGCCACACCACGTCGAGGAAGTGCCAGTACATCGCGGCGTTCTTGATGCCCGTGTAATGCTCGTGATCGTACTTCCCCTGCTTCGCACGAACAGCAGTCGCTGCAAGCCCGACAATCCCGCCGAGCACGTGCAGCGCGTGGACGAGGATCAGGACGAAGACCAGGCCGTACAGGCGCAACCCGCCTTCAGAAGCCCGCCGGTGTTCCAACAGCAGCGACGCCAGCGCCGGTGTCTGCACGATGCAGAAGATCGCCGCCAGGATGCACGTGATCAGCAGGTACCGGCGCATCAGCCCCTGCCGCTCGAGCCGAATCGCGCTCACCGCCATGTGGATTGTGTAGCTGCCCGCCAGGATCACGACGGTGCTGAGCCAGAGCAGCGGCGGGAACTGCATGCTGTGCAGCGCCGGGGAGTTCCCGCGCGAGCGGATGACGAGGTAGCCGATCATCGTCGCCCCAAAGAGCATCGTCAGCGCGGCCAGGAAGAGCCACATGCCGATCGTTGCCGTGTAAGGGTGCACGCGATGGTTAGGCTTTGCGTCCAGCATAGGAACGAGCAGGGTCCGCTTCAGCAGAACGGCTATCCAAGTGTAGGAGTAACCAACCGGCTCAAGCGGACCGTGCGCAGACAAACTTCGTTCACTGCGGCCGTGCCGACGTGCTCGTCGGCGGCAGGAAGTTCACGTTGTATTCCTTCGTATCCAGCACGGCGATCCCGATGAACAGCGCAACGAAGAACAGCGATGCGATGAACACCAGCCCATTGAACGGGCTGTCCCAGCGCAGGTGCATGAAGAATAGCGCCACCAGCGCCGCCTTGGCGACCGCGACGCCGAGGGCAATCCAGACGTTGATCGTCCGGCCAAAGTCGACATAGGTCACGGCGACGGTCACGAAGGTGAAGAACAGCAGCGCCGCAAACACGCCCAGCAGAAGCCAGGGCGGCACGAGGTGAACGTGCACTTCGCCCTCCCCGTGCGCATGTGCGCCGGGGGCGTGCAGTTGGTCTCCGTTGTGCGGGGTCGTCGACATAGCATGCTCTCTAGTGAATGAGGTACAGCAGCGGGAACAGGAAGATCCAGATCAGGTCGACCAAGTGCCAGTAAAGACCCACAAGGTCCACCGGCGTAAAATAGGTCGGCCCAAACTCATTCTTCGTCGCCCGGATCAAAACCCACGTGATCAAACCCATGCCCACCAGCACGTGGATCCCGTGCAGGCCGGTCATCATGAAGTAGATGTTGAAGAACGTCGCAACGCGGTCCTTCTCGATCTGCGGCAGATCTTCATACTTGATGCTGTGCTTATGTTCGTCCACCGCCTTGATCTGCTGCTGCCTGGCGGCTTCGGACAAACCCGCGGGAATCACCTGCATCGGCTTGATCTTCGCCTCATCCGGCGTGCCCATGTTCGGGTCTCGCCAAGGCTGACCCACCGGCTCCGTCGTCGCCACCGGCTTAGCCATCTGGTTCAGCGTCGCCGTGTGCTCACGCTCCTTGTCGGTCAGCGCATTGGTCTCACTGTGCTGCGCCGACAGCGGCCCCTCTTCGTTTCGCGGACCGTTGTACGCCTTGCTGTATTTATTTCCCGCGCCGATCCACACGTGCTCGTGATACTTGTGAGAGTACTCGATGCTCTTGACGATCATGAACCCCACCCCGCCCAGCAGGGTGAGGACCAGGCAAACGATCAATCCGCGCTTTGCCCCCATCTGCGCCATCCGAACCCCCCACGCCATCGTCAGCGAACTCGTGATCAGGACGACCGTGTTGAACGCTCCCCAGAACTTATCCAGGTAATGGTGCGCATATTCGAACACTTCAGGGTGATTGTGCCGGTAGACGCTGTACGCGCAGAACAGCCCGCCGAACATAAGCAGTTCCGTCGCCAAGAACACCCACATCCCGATCTTCGCGGAGTCATACTGCTGCGCCGGCGACTCAAAGTGATGCGCCAGGTGCGGCGGATGGACGTGATGGTCGCGCAAGGGCGAATTCGTGTCACCTTGCGCCGCCACCGCCGCCTGTTGTCTGGATACCAGTTCGCTCATGTTGTTGGCTCGCTGACAGCTTAATGATGGTGCTTCGTCGGTTCCGTTCCCGCGACCGTCTTGGCGCGCTCTTCATCCAGAACCCACTGCTTGGTCGGCTCATCCCACGTCCACGCCTTCATGTCATACGGATCGCCCGCGACCGGTTCGACAGGGAAATTATCGTGCGGCGGGGGA
Organism: Tepidisphaeraceae bacterium; assembly: GCA_036387255.1. Lineage (GTDB taxonomy): Bacteria > Planctomycetota > Phycisphaerae > Tepidisphaerales > Tepidisphaeraceae > DASVUC01. The sequence continues at coordinate 52,919 of DASVUC010000011.1, forward strand.
GAGGGCGAGTGCCACTCCAGCGTGTTTGATCCCCACGGATTCGCCGGCGCTTTAACGCCCTTGAGCAGCGCATGCAGCAGGTTGAACGCGATGGTGAATAACCCGATCGCCATCAGATACGCGCCATAGGTGGAGACCTGGTGGAAGCCAGTAAACTCCACCGGATACGTCGCATACCGCCGCGGCATTCCCTTAGCGCCCATGATGAACTGCGGGAAGAACGTGACGTTAAACCCGATCAGCAGCAGGATCATCCCAACGTTGCCCCAGGCCACATTCACCATGCGACCAAACATCTTCGGCCACCAGTGGTACAAGCCCGCCAGGAACGCAAACAGCACCGAGCCAACCATCACGTAGTGGAAGTGCGCCACGATGAAATACGTGCCGGTAACGTGAATGTCGTTGGCGATCGAGCCGAGGAACAGCCCCGTCAACCCGCCGAACGTGAACAGCACCAGGAAGCACATCGCCGCCACCATCGCTGGCGTGAAGCGAATGTCGCCCTTGTACATCGTGCTGACCCAGTTGAAGACCTTGATCGCGCTGGGCACCGCGACCGAGAACGTCAGCAGCGAAAAGATCACGTTCGAAATCGGGCTCTGGCCCGACACAAACATGTGATGCCCCCACACCAGGAAGCTCAGGAGCGCGATCGCGATCGAGGAGTAAGCGATAAAGTTGTAGCCGAACACGTGCTTGCGGCTGTGCGTGCTGATGACCTCACTGATCACGCCCATCGCCGGCAGGATCATGATGTACACCGCCGGGTGGGAATAGAACCAGAAGAAGTGCTGGAAGAGCACTGGATCGCCGCCGAACTTGGAATCAAAGATGCCGATGTGCAAGAGCCGCTCCGCCAGCAGCAGCAGGCCCGTAATCGCCAGCACCGGCGTCGCGAGAATCTGGATCACGCTGGTCGCATACAGCGCCCACAAAAACAGCGGCATCCGGAACCACGTCATCCCCTTGGGCCGCAGCATGTGGATGGACGCAATGAAGTTCACGCCCGTCAAGATCGAGCTGAAGCCCAGGATGAATACGCCCAGCAGCGCTGCGATCGTCCCGTCGCTCGCTTGCTGAGATGAGTAGGGGGTGTAGAACGTCCAGCCTGTATCCAGCCCGTAACCTCCCGGCAGATGCCAGCCCAACGATGCGTTGAGGATCCCACCCAGCAGCACGTAGCCGAAGAAGATCGCTCCGCCGATCCAGCACCACAAGCTTCCAAGGTTCAGCCGCGGGAAGGCGACGTCTTTCGCCCCTAGCTGCATCGGCAGGATGAAGTTACCCAGGATCGCGGGGATCGCCGGGATGATGAAGAGGAACACCATCACCGCGCCGTGAAGGGTGAACACGTGGTTGTAGAAGTTCCACGCCTGCGTCTTGTCGGAGTTGAACGTGGGCCCAGGCGTCAGCAGCTCGGTGCGCAGCAGCATCGCAAAGACGCCGCCGATGAAGAACGCCGTCAGCACGCCGACCATGTACATGATCCCGATCCGCTTGTGATCGAGCGTGAACAGCCAGGAGAGGATCCCGCGGCTGTGCGTCAGGTAATTGTCGCCGGGCGCCTGGGGCTCATGAACGGGAGCACCAAGCGAAACAGGCGGATTGATTGCGGACATCTCAAAACTCCGAATTCTCTGTTGTCGCAGACATCCCCGGGCTTTCGCCCCGGGCTACTACTACTTCGCTGCCGGCGCAGCCGCGGGTGCTGCGTTAGCGGGCGCGGCAGCCGGTGCGGTCGGGTTCGCATCGCCGCCCTTGAAGTTCGCGCTCTGCGTCTTCAGGAAGGCGATGATCCAATCCACCTCCCGGTCCTTCAGGCTTCCAAGGAACGACGGCATCACCGGGCCGAAACCCTTTACGATCTTCTTCTGCGGATAATAGATCGACTCGCGGATGTAATTCTCCTCGGCCACGATTGTGCTGCCGTCGCTCATCACTTCCTGCCGGCCGAAGAGGTCTTTGAAGGTGGGACCCGTTGAGGCGGCGCCGTTCAGCGTGTGGCATTGGAAGCAGCCGCGAGCAGACATCACCTGCTCACCACCCTTGGCAGGTGTAAAGCCCGGCTGGCGTTCCGGATTGGATGCGACCTCCAGCCACCTCACGAAATCCGCCTGATCGTGCACCACGCACTTCGTCACCATCTCCGCATGGTTCGTGCCGCAGTACTGGGCGCAGTAAACAGGAAATTCACCCTTTTCCTTCGCCTCGACCCAGAAGCGGTTGTAGCGGCCTGGAACGGTGGATTTTTGCAACCGGAACGCGGGGATGTAAACGCTGTGGATCACATCCTCGCTCGTCACGACCAGCCGGATCGGACGATCCACCGGAATGTGAAGCTGCGGATCGACGTGGCCGTTGGGATAGACGAAGCTCCAGTTCCACATCCGGCTCTGCACGCCGATCTCATAAGCATTCGGCGGTACGACCGTCTCATCGAGGAACCCGCGGAAGCCGTAGTAGAAAATCACCAGCACGATGATCGTGGGGATGATCGTCCAGGTGAGCTCCAGCGCGGTGCTGTGACCGGGGGATTCACCGCCCTCGCGCCCCGGGCGGTGACGATACTTCACCGCGAAGACCAGCATGCCCACGAAGATCAGCAGACAGAAGAACGCCGTCACCGCGAGAATGGCGTTGAACAGCACGTCCACGTGCGGCGCGACAGTCGATGCCTTGGGAGGCAGATACAGTTGTTGAGCCAGGAAGTTCAGCATCGTTAACCCGTTACACCCTGTTCGCGCCGATGGCGCAGTTCGCGGCGCACCAGACCGAAGAGTAGCGAAGAAACCAGGAGAACCGTCAGCACACCGCCGCTGCGCATGATGTTCATCGCCGCCGGTGTGTACTTGCCCGCGTAGCTGTCGTAGTGGAAGCACGTCAGCAGGATGCGATCCATCGTGCTGCCGATCTTTCCCTGCGACGCTTCGACCAGCGACAGGCGAAGCGTCTTGGCGTCATACTTCACGCCATACAAATAGCGGGAGATTTTCCCGTCCGGCGTGAGCAGGATCAGCGCCGCGGGATGGGAAAATTGCTTGCTCCGCGCGATCCACTTGTAGTGAAAGCCTGTCGCTTCTGTGATCGCCTTCACCGAGTCCGGCGCACCAGTGAGGAAGTGCCAGTTCTCCGCGCCGGCAGGGCGGTTGTACGCCATCAGGAAGCTGGTCTTCTTCTCCGCCGCGAGCTGAGGCGTTTCTGTCGCGTCAAAGCTGATGTTGACGACCTCGAAGTCCTTCCCCATCGTCAGCGTCAAATCGTTCAGCGAATCCACCAGCCCCTGCGACACCACCGTGCACAGCATCGGACAGCCGAAGTAGCTGAGCTGAAGGACGACCGGACGATCCTTGTGGAAGTAATCGCCAAGCGTGACCGCCTTCCCTTTCTCATCCAGAAAGGGCGTATCGAGCGGGAGTGTCGCCCCGCTCTTCTCGTCAATCGTGATGTCTCTAAGCTCGCTCGGCGTCTGCTCGGTCGTCGAACCGCCGAGGTTGTCCGATGGCAGCGCGCGAGCCGTTGGCGCCAGCGCCAGCATCAGCGCCACCAACAGCAACCGCGAGATGTTCCGCACAAAAACCATTTCAAGTAGTACGTTTTCTAATCAGCTTTTGCTTGCGAACCCTTGCCCTGCGCAACCACTTTCATCGCCTCATCAATCGGGATCGCGACCCGCGTCTTCTCCGGATTCATCCAGCGATAGGTGTTCAGGTTCGTACGCTGAGCCTGCCGCTGATCTGTCAGCGGCTGGATAGGGACGTTGTCCCACTTCTGCGCGACTTCCATCTGGATCTCGCGCATGTACCAGGCTTGAAGCCCGATCGCGAGCACGAGGAACAGGAAGCCGGACACGGCTCCAATCGTGATCAGCAGCGGGACGTTGGCTTCTTGTCGTTGTGCCATGTTCTTCTAACTCCCCCTCTCCAATCCGCAGGAGAGGGTCATCTCTTCCCCCTCTCCCGTACTCGGGAGCGGGCAGGGGTGAGGGTCTTCACCTCACACGTTCTGAAACGCCACCGACTCCGCCAGCCGCGGATCATGCAGCGGCCGCAGCGGGTGCTTCGCCATGAGTCGCAAGTGCGTCGCCATGAAGATTCCACCGATGCCGACAAAGCACAGCAGCTCGATCAGCCCGAGGTGGAACCGACCATCCAGCTCAGGCATCGCGACCCAGAACAGATCCACCCAGTGGAACACGAGAATCCAGGCCGCCCAGAAAGCCAGCACACCCGTCTGCCGCTTGATGTGTCGCGAGAGCAGTCCCGCGAACGGGATCAGGAGTTTGCCGAACAGCAGCGCGACCGAGACCCAGCTCCACCCGTTGATCGCCGCGCGGGCCGTCGTCGCGCCGCGATGGGACAGCCATTCGGTTTCTTCCGGAATGTTCGAGTACCACAGCAGCATGTACTGACTGAACGCGATGTAGCCCCAGAAGAACGTGAAGCCGAAGAGCCACTTGCCCAGGTCGTGGTAGTGCTCGATGCTCACGGTTGCGCCGAGATAACCCAGCCGCTGAAGCACCGTCAGCACCAGGATGATGGTAGCGAATCCCGCGAGCATGCACCCGGCCAGGAAGTAGATCCCGAAGATCGTGCTGAACCAGTGCGGGTCCAGCGACATGAGCAGGTCAAACGAGGCGAACGTGACCGACACAACCAGCAGCAGCACCGCCGGCGCGGCAAACGTCTGCATCTTGTTGGTCAGCTCAAAGTCGCCCGTCCTGTCCTGCTGCGTGCTCTTGAGCCAGTACCACCACGCCAGGCCGATCCAGATAGCGAAGTAGAGGACGATTCGGGCGGTGAAGAACCAGCGATTAAGCACCGCCGTCTTCTCCAGCGTCAGGTGATCCAGCGGCTGCACGCCGTTGGCGCTGGGGTGCGCATTCCCCTCGCTCTGCTCCTTTGCCGCGAGCGGCTCGCTCGTCTTGTGCGCCGGCGCTTCGTCGGTGTGATGCGCTTCATTTGCATGCGCGGCCGGCTGCGCCCAGCGATACAGGTCGCCGCGATTCAGCAGCACCGAGATCAGGATTGGCGCGCTCAGCGCCAGCATGATCGGCACCGTCGCGGCCAGGCTCTCACCTGTGCGCCGCACGCTCGAGCTCCACCCCGCCCGTGTCAGGTGCTGCACCAGCACAAACGCCAACCCGCCCAGCGCAACGCTCAGGAAGAACATGAAGCTGATGAGGTAAGCAAAGTAGAACCGCCGGAAGGCATGATCGATGAAGTACCCCAGCGCCACCGACCCGATGATGCCGATGAACCCGGCGATCTTCGCCAGGTTGTACAGCGGCCAGGCGCGCTCGCCCAGCTCGATCTGCTCCTTCACTTCGACGGGATGTTCCAGTTGATCAGGCATGTCTTTACTTCACGTTCGCGAGCTTCTCAGGCGGGGCCATGTTCGGGGGCGCGTCTTGAGACAGCTCGAGCGCCCGCACGTACGCCACGATCGCCCAGCGGTCTTCGATCGTGATCTGGCCGCTGTGGCCCGGCATGTTTCGAATGCCGTTGGTAATGGTGTTGAAAATGTGACCTTCCGGCCGCTGCTTCACCACATCCGAATGGAGCGAAGCCGCCTGCACCCACTTCGGCTCGCCCAGATCGATTGCGCGATCATTCACCGGCCCGTGGCCATACCCATCCAACCCGTGGCAGTGGGAGCAGTAGATGCCAAACGCCATCTGCCCGCGCTTCAGCAGCCGCTCGTTCACCTGCACTTGCTTCGGGTAGCCTTTGAAGTAGGTCACTTGACCGTTGGCGCCGGCCTTGGAATAGCCGCGCGCGTAATGGTCATCCTCAAAAAGCTGCCCGCGCGCGACCGTCCCCCGGATCACCGGCCGATCCGCACGTCCATCAGCGAACACCGGGCTGACGTGCTGCGTCTTGTACTTCGGCTGGTTGTCCATGTCCTGGATCATGTGAATCTTCGGCTCCGGGCTCGTGCTCACGCGCCGACGCGCGCCGACCACCAGCGGCAGCCAACTGATCACGATTAAGACCAAAAACGCCGCCACCAGCCAGAACGGCGGGCGCTTCAGCCGGAAATCACCCAGAGGATTTTGTCTTAAGTCTTCAGCCACAGCAGTTGATTCCTTGCGCGACACAGGCATCTTGCCCGTGCCAACGGCTTAAGCACGGGCAAGGTGCCCGTGTCACAATCTAGTCCTCCAGCCTTTCAATCGAGATCGGATTCAGGCTCCTCATCAGCTCTTCCGTCTCCCGTTCATCAAACCTCGGATCTTCCGCATCGATCACCAGGAAGAACCGATCATTGGTCACTCGCCGAAACCGCTCGCTCTTGAACACCGGGTTGTAGAGCATCGGCAGCTTGTTCAGCATGAGCATGCCGAACACCGCAGTCATCGCGGCCAGCAGAATCGTGCATTCGAAGATGACCGGGATGAACGCCGGTAAGCTGAAAAGCGGCTTGCCGCTGACGTAGTACGCGTAGTCCTTCGCGTTCATCCACCACTGCATCACCAGCCCGCCGGTCAGACCCGTCAACCCGCCGCCCAGCACAAGCCACGGCAGGATCGTCGGACGGATGTTCATCGCATCGTCCATCCCGTGGATCGGGAACGGACTGTGCGTGTCCCACAGTCGGTAGCCGGCATCGCGCACCTTCTCGGCGGCGCTGAGGATGCTGTCCACGTCGGCAAACTCGGCCATGTATCCCGCCAGCACGGACTCTTCGCGTTCTCCCGCGAGGATCTCCGCCTCCGTCGGCGACGATGTGGTTGGTGCGACTTCGGTGCTCATCGTCAAATACCCGTCCAATCGCGAATCGCCTGCCGGGCCTCGCCCGGTTTCATCGGCGGAACATTCGCACGTTCATCCGGCTGATAATCGAACCGCTGCGTGTTGTGGTGCTGTCCGGCGCCGTGCGGCTGGTGAGCATGCGATTCAGGCATCACGCTCTTCACTTCCGCCATCGCCACCATCGGCAGGAACCGGCAGAACAGCAGGAACATCGTGAAGAACAAACCAAAGCTCCCCGCCAGCATCCCCAGGTCCACCCACGTCGGTGCGTACATCCACCAGGAGCTCGGCAGGAAATCCCGGTGCAGCGAGATCACGATGATCACGAAGCGCTCAAACCACATGCCGATGTTCACGCACATCGCCACGAACATCACCACCGCCAGGTTGTTGCGAAGCTTCTTGCTCCAAAAGAGCTGCGGCGCGACAACGTTGCAGAACGTCATGATCCCCCACGCCCACTTGTACGGGCCGAAGATGCGGTTCATGAAGTGAAACTGCTCGAACTCATTCTTCCCGTACCACGCGATGTAAAATTCGACGCCGTACGCGTACGCGACGATCATGCCCGTGCCCAGCAGCACCTTGGCCATGTTGTCGATGTGCCGGCGGGTGATCAGGTTCTTGAGCCCGAAGAACTGCCGCGCCGGAATCGCCAGCGTCAGCACCATCGCAAAACCGCCGAACACGGCGCCCGCGACGAAGTAGGGGGGGAACACCGTCGTGTGCCAGCCCGGCACCTGCGACGTCGCAAAGTCGAACGACACCACCGAGTGCACCGACAGCACCAGCGGCGTCGCCAGCGCCGCCAGCAGCAGATACGCCCGCTCAAAGCGGTGCCAGTGCCGGCTCGATCCATTCCACCCCAGCGCGAACACGCCGTAGATCGCCTGCTTGAACTTGTTGGTAGCGCGGTCGCGGAACGTCGCCAGGTCCGGGATCATCCCGACGTACCAGAACAGCGCCGACACACTCGCGTAAGTCGATACCGCAAACACGTCCCACAGCAGCGGGCTGCGGAACTGCGGCCACATGTTCATCTGGTTCGGCAGCGGGAACAGCCAGTACGCCAGCCACGGGCGACCCACGTGCAGCGCCGGGAAAATCCCAGCGCACATGACCGCGAAGATCGTCATCGCCTCGGCGAACCGATTGATGCTCGTGCGCCACTTCTGCCGGAAGAGAAACAGGATCGCGCTGATCAGCGTTCCGGCGTGACCGATGCCCACCCAGAACACGAAGTTGACGATATCAAACGCCCAGCCGACCGGCTGATTGTTCCCCCACACACCCACACCCGTCGTCACCAGGTAGCCAACCGTAATGCCCAGAAGGCTCAGCAGCCCCAGCGACATCGCGAAGGCGATGTACCAGGCCAGCGGCGTCTTTCGCTCGTTGATCGAGGCAACGGTTTCCGTCACACCGCCGAAATCCAGTCCGCCCAGCACCAGCGGCGCACGCTCGCGCGGGTTGTCGCTCAGGTTGTCCTGATCGAACTGAGGAGGAGTCACCGGGATGGTTTGCGTAACAGCACTCATGCGTTCACCCCCTCAAAAGATGTCCCTTTCTTCCCCTCTCCCGGGCCGGAAGGGGGCGGGGTGAGCGCCGCTTTCCCTTCGCCAGCACCGTGCCCTTCCGCAAGGGCTTCATTCGGGTTTCGAAGCTTCGCCAGGAACTTCGTTCGCGGCCGTGTGTTCAGCTCTTCCAGCACGCTGTACGACCGCGGGTTCTGATGAAGCTGCGTGACCCACGCGTTCTTATCGTTGATGTTGCCGAAAGTGATCGCCTGCGTCGGACACGCCTGCTGGCAGGCCGTCAGCACTTCGCCGTCCTGCACGAGTTCACTGTCGCGCTTGCCCGCGAGATGATCGTTCTTTGCCTTGATCTTCACGTTCTCGATCCGCTGCACGCAGTAGGTGCACTTCTCCATCACGCCGCGCATGCGAACCGTGACGTCCGGGTTAAACACCATCTGCTTGATCGCGTCGATGGATTCCACCTGCTGCTGATCCGGAATCCCCAGCCACGGCTTGGGGAAGCGGCCGCCGCGCGGGTCCAGCGAATGCCAGTCGAAGTAGTTGAACCGGCGAACCTTGTACGGGCAGTTGTTCGAGCAGTACCGCGTGCCGATGCACCGGTTGTAGACCATCGTGTTCAGGCCTTCGCTGTCATGCACCGTTGCCGCGACCGGACAAACCTGTTCGCACGGGGCGTTTTCGCAGTGCACGCACAGCATCGGCTGGAAAGCGATTTCCGGTTCCGGGTCTTCCGCCGTGCCCTTGAAGTAACGGTCGATCCGGATCCAGTGCATCTGGCGATGCTCCGCAACTTCCGGCTTGCCCACCACCGGAATATTGTTCTCGCTCACGCACGCCACCACGCACGCGTTGCACCCGATGCACGTGCTCATGTCGACGGCCATCCCCCACGCGTGCGGGTCGTTGAAGTGGGAAGGGGGGTCAAAGAGCTGGAGATTCAAATTGCCATGCGCCTTGGGATGGGCCGCCCGCGGGTTCTGCTTGTACTGGGCCAGCGTCGTCTCGCGAACAACGCTGCCGCTCTCGTGCTTGGCCCCGATGCGCTCTTCTGCACCTTCGCGGCCAATGTGATCCATGTTCAGGATGTAGTCGTTCTGCGTCGTGACAAGCTTGTACCTTGTGTTGAGCTTCGAAACCTGCGCGCCCGCGGCCGCGAAGAGCGTGTTACTCGTGCGGATCTTGTAGGTATTGAACCCAAGCCCGCTCCCCACATTCCCCGCGGCACCGCGGCCATAACCCAGAGGAAGGCCGATCACTCCCACGGGTTGTCCGGGCTGGACGAACGCCGCGATCTCCAGCGACTGCCCATCCACCGTGATCTTCACCATGTCGCCGCCGTTGATCCCCAGCGCCTTCGCGTCCTTCGGGCTGAACAGCGCCGCATTATCCCAGGTCAGTTTCGTCAGCGGGTCCGGCGTCTCCTGCAACCACCCACTGTTGGCGTAGCGACCATCAAACACGGATGGATCCGCGAAGAACCGGACTTCAAGGGTGCTTCCTCCCTCGCCCGGTACTGCGGGAGAGGGCGGAGGTGAGGGTTTAGCGGCAACTTGCACCGGCTTCGCAGCACTCTCCGCCAGCACCCCATCATGCATCATCCGGCGAAACGCCAATTCCTTATCGTTCCCTCCCAGCAGCGGCTCAATCGTCCGGCGCACAAGGTCATGCCCCGCCGTCACCTGATCCCCCGTCAACATCGCCAGCACTTCAATCGTCGACACGCCGCCAAACAGCGGCTCAATCAGCGGCTGCGCAACGCTCAACGTCCCGTCATACCCGCGAGCATCGCCCCACGCTTCCAGGTAATGCGCCTTGGGCACATTCCAGTGCGCCGCCAGCGAAGTCTCATTCCGATAGATGCTGACGTGAACGCTGTTCGTCACGCCGCCGATCAGCTTCGCCAGGTCCAGTTCCGCAGGGGCGTCGTAAGCCGGATTCCCACCGATGATCAGCAGGGTCTTGACGTTGCCGCTCTTGAGCGCATCCGCCGCCACCTTGATCCCGTCCGCATGCGTCGGGCGATCCGCATCCGGCACCGGCAGCAGCACCACCGTGTTGCCGGTCGCACCGAGCGCCGCATTGATCGCGAAGCTCACGGCCTGGACATCCGGAGCAAGATGAGCGCCTGCCGTGATGACAGCTTTATTCCCCGCCGCCTTCAGATCCGCCGCGGCCGCCTCGACAAATTTCTGCTCGTTCCCTTCCAGCGTCCCCGCCGCCTTAATCCCGCCCACGCCCAGCCGTTCCGCCAGCGCCGTGATAATCAGCTTCGCCCGGCTGGGCCGAATTCCCAGGCGCGCATCTGCAACCGCGCCGGTGATGCTGAACTGCGACTCCGCCATGTACACGCGGTTCATTGTGCGGTTTTGGTCCGCGCTTTTGCGTCGCGAGGCCCAGTCGGCTGCGTAGCGCGTATGGGCGGGGTGCATGCCCAGCAGATCCGCATCCAGCGAGAACACCACGTCCGCCTGGTCCAGCTTCAGCAGCGGACGCAGCACCTGGCCAAACGCCATCTGCGTCGCCACCCGCTCGTTGTCATTGGAGATCGGTTCCCACTCCACCCACTTCGCCTGCGGGAACTTCGACATGAAGCGCTTCTTCATGTCCAGAACAGTCGGGCTGTTGCTCGTTTCGCTGATGACCAGCACACCCGCCCCGTTGCCCCCAAACATCGTCCCCGCCGCTTCGCGGAACGCCGCGACGCTGGATGCGCGATACGTGTTCCCCTCACGAACGTAAAACCCGCGCGCCCGGTCCGGATCGTACAGCTCCAGCACCGACGCCTGCGCGAACGCATCCGCCGATCCATGCCGCTCGTTCACCCGGACCATCGGATGCAGCGGGTTCCCCTCGACCTTGATTGGCCGCCCCTGGTAGCTCACCGCGAGCAAGCCGTGTCCCACCCCATTCATCTCCATCACGGTCGCGTAGATCTCGCTCAAACCCGGAATACGACCTTCGGGATTCGAGGTCTGCGGCACAAGCCGCTCCTCCGGCCAGCGCCGACATCCCGAAAGCGTCAGCCCCGCCAGCGCCATCGACGCGCCCATCAACTTCATGAAGCTGCGCCGCGACGTGCCGCTGATGTGTTCCGGCGTATAGCCCGGAAACTCCTTCTCGATCTGCGCAACCACTTCAGGCGCCTCGGCCAATTGCTCGAGACTTCGCCAGTATTCGACGCCGGAAACGTGGTGTTTGATTACCTGTGACACAGTGAGCAACTCGTCATGTATTGGGAATCGCGAACGTGGTACTGATCCTTCGCCAGATAAACCGCCAGATCGTCCGCCGCCTTCTTCTCCTTCGGCGGCTTCCAACCCAGGTTTGTAATTTCATCCAGCGGCCGCAGACGCTTCGCCGGCTCGCGGTGACAATCCAGGCACCACGCCATGCTCAGCGGCGCCACCTGCTGGATCTTGTCCATCTGATCCACCCGCCCATGGCACTCAAAACAGCTCACGCCCCGGTTCACGTGCGCGCTGTGATTGAAGTAAACGAAATCCGGAAGATCGTGCACCCGAACCCAGGGCACCGGCTTGCCGGACTTCCAACTTTCAAATACTGCCGCCAGCTTCGGGCTGTCTGTCTTCACCAGGCTGTGACAGTTCATGCAGATCTGCGTCGCCGGAAGCGATGAATGTGGACCTTTGTCCACCCCAACGTGGCAATATCGGCAGTCCATTCCAAGCTGCCCCGCGTGCAATGCATGGCTGAACTGCACCGGTTGCTCCGGCGCATATCCGGCATCCAGCGTGCGCGGGCTCGCCACCAATTGCGCCAGCACGGGCACATACAGCGCCCCGCCAATCGCGCTCACCACCAGGATGGGCAGCATGTAATTTGCCCACCGGGGAAACACAAACCGCGTTGAAGAGTTGGATTCGGCCATCGTTTAACGACCACGTCTTGCGTGTTCGCATCTCAAGCTTCGCGTCGCGGTGAGGGACGTCACGGGTCTGTTCACCGCGGCCTATAAGGGCGGGTAACTATTCTGATTTAACCCCCCACAGTCAACTACCCCAACCTGTGGCAAATCGCCGCAGGCGCACTCGCGACCGCTAATCTAAAGGCGGAAGCTTCGTCAACTTACGCTGTAGTGAGCGCCGGTGAATCCCCAGCCGCCGCGCCGCTTCTGAGATATTGCCCCCACACTCGGAAAGCACCCGCTGGATGTGCTCATACTCCACCCGAGCCAGCGAAGGCGGCGTTTCTGAAACCGCCGCAAGACCCGCCGTCTCACCGTCCCGATCAAAAGCCGCCAGGATCTGCTCCGTATCCACCGGCTTACTTAAGTAGTCGATCGCTCCCAGCCGCACCGCTTCCACCGCCGTCGCAATGCTGCCGTACCCGGTCAGCACCAGGATCTGCATCGCCGCATCGATCTTCACCAATGCATCGATCAGCTCCAACCCCGTCATCCCCGGCATGCGCAGATCCACGATCGCTCGCTGGGGTCGCTGCTCCTGCGCCACCACCACGGCTG
>DASVUC010000012.1:0-6464 GCA_036387255.1 Tepidisphaeraceae bacterium
CTCACCCGGCCCTCTCCCGGAGGACCGGGAGAGGGGAAGACGGGCGGAGACTGAGGGTGTCGGCGGATCGTTTGGCTTGGAGGAGGTTGAAAAGCGGTCGCAGGAGTGGCAGCGCCAGCAGCGTCGTGCGGAGTGAGGTTGCGGTGGGGGCGAAGGGGCTGGGGAGGATGAGGATGGCGATGAGGAGGATCTGCCAGCTGAAGAGGATGTTCATGACGAAGAAGATGGAGAGGTGCATGATGATGACGGCGACAGCCCACAGGCGGTGGAGGGCGGGTCGGAAGGCGGCGAGGGCGGAGAAGGTTTCCAGGTAGATCGCGCCGAGGAAGAAGGGCCAGCCGACGGTGGGGTGGCGGACGAGCCAGGGGCCGATGATGAAGGGCGACTGGAAGGCGTCGGATTGGAGGTTGTAAGCGGTGTGGCGGGCGAGGGCGTCGGGGGAGAAGGCGTGGACTTGGCCCTGGGAGATCTGGATTGCAGCGGCGGCGAGCTTGATGGCGCCGGAGATCGAGTAGAAGAAGAGAACGGCAAACTGGGCGGACCAGAAGACGCGGAGATAGCGCTGTCGCCGGGCGACGGAGGTGGGATCGGTGCGGGGGTCGCCGTTGGGGAGGAAGATGAAGATGACGGCGACCCAGATCCAGGCGTGGGGGCCGTGGTTGATGGCGCCGAAGGAGTTGTAGAAGGCGCCGAATTGGAGCATGCCGAGGGCGGCGAGGATTCGGCAGATCCGGCGCATGGGGAAGCTGGCGGCGAGGAGCGAGGCGGCGAGTGCGCCGAGCATGACGATCATGACGCCGGCGGGAATGCCGGTGAGGTGAAACCATCCGAGCGGCCAGACGACGCGGAGGGTGCGGAGCTTGACCCAGTTGGCCCACATGTCGTGGGGCTCGAGCTGGATGTAGAACATCGCGACGTAGAAGAGGCGAACCAGCATGGGCGCCAGCGCGATGGCGCGGCTTTGGTCGTTCCAGAGGGCGGGGATAGAGACATCAGCGGCGGGGGCGCGCAGGAGGCGGCCGATGTGAGCGGGGATTCGGATCATCGCGCACCTGCGGTGGGGCTGGTGCCGCGCGGTTGGGTTTGGAAGGTGGCGAGGCTGCGGACTTCGAGGAACGTGCGGGTGTTCATGCGCTGGATCGGGTCGTAGCGGCGATGAACGAGCTCGTAGACGACGTTGCCTGCGCCGCCGAGGTGGATGAATTCGAATTCGCGGCGCTCTTTGTCGGCGGCGTTGTCGTCATGGCGATCCATGGCGCTGCCGAGGCGCTGGATGCACATGCGGGCGCCGTCATTCTGGGCGGCGGTGGGGAAGAGGTTCGTGGAGTCTTCGAAGAAGACGGGCTGGGCGAGGGTGTGGCCGCGGACGGCGATGACGCGGAGGGAGTAATCCTGGCACTCGTTGGGGACTTTGCTGTAGAGCGACCAGGCGGCGAAGGGGAAAACTTCTTCGCGGCCGGGGATGCGCTCGCGCTCGAGGGCGATGAAGACGTAGATTGCCCCCAGGCTGAAGAGCAGCCAATTGGTGCGGCGGTAGCGATGGCGTTCAGACGGTCGGCGAGTCATGGACGGCGATCGGGATTAGACAATGCTAAGAAGCACCCTTTGCCGGGTAATTTATTGGACTCCATGAGAGCTGACAACCGATAGAAATTTAGCCACGCGCATAGGTTGCTCGGCCGGAGCTGCGCAACGGAGTGTGGCGGGAAAGAGCGGAGTTCTTTATGCACATCCAGACGTCTCGGTTCGGGGTTTTGTCGGTGGATCCGGGGCAGGTGATCACGTTCCCTCGGGGGCTGGTGGGTTTTGCCGATCTGTCGCGGTTCGTCGTGCTGGCGTCGGAGGAGAACGTGTTTTTCTCCTGGCTCCAGAGCGTCCAAGACCCGGATGTGGCGTTCCTGGTGACGGATCCGACGCTGTTCTTCAAGGATTACAGCGTGGTTATCCGAGAAGAGACACAGGCGGAAATCGGAATCCAGACCGCGGATGCGGGCCGGGTGCTGGTGATCTGCAACAAGGTGGGGGATTGGCTGACGGGCAACTTGCTCGGGCCGATCGTGGTGAATGAAAACAATGGCCTTGGTCAGCAGGTGGTGCTGACGGAGAAGAAGTGGACAACCCGCCAGCCGCTCGCGAAGTTGTACAGCGAGGTCTGGTTGGCAAAGGCAGCATAAGCTGCCGATATTCACGGGGTTATGAACGTTCGAGTCGCCGCGGACGGAAATTCCTCGTGTTCGAAGTCGGGCGGGAGAGCCTAGAATGGTCCCAAAGGCCCGCCACTCCCGGTGGCAAGGATGCATCCGGGACGCGCTGCCGACGGATCGGTAGCACGATCGCGGGCCCGAGTTGTTTGTACGGGCCCCTTATCCCAGGAAGGAGCCTTGCTCATGTTAGTGCTTTCTCGTCAACGTGACGAAACCATTATGATCGGCGACGACATCGAAGTGACGGTCGTCGATATTCGAGGCGACAAAGTTCGATTGGGTATTACCGCGCCGAAGGAAATCAGCGTGCACCGCAAAGAGGTGTATGATGCGATTCGGCGGGAGAACCGCGCTGCGGCGCAGGTGAAGCCGGAAGATGTTTCGGGATTGGGGAAGGTCGCCCCCAAGGCCGAGAACAAGGAAGAAAAGAAGTAGCAGGGGGGTTGCCGCACCCTGACTTGCAACTGAACACCCACGGAGCTTGCTCCGTGGGTCTTGTTTTGCGCGGGGGGGGAGGCGGAGCAGAATCAGGCGCGCTGTCGGGGCCGAGGCGCCGGAATCCCGCGCAGCATGCCGCGGGCGCTGATGTCTTCATCGATGTCGGGCCAGTGGACGCCCTGTCCCTTGCCGATGATTTCGAAGTTCTGGCGCTGATGAGGCGTCGCTTCGGCGAGGCGCCACGACCATGCGAGGGGGACCGAGATGGTGCGGCCGTCGGACTACTGCGCGGAGATCACTTCGCCCGTGACGGTGAGGGAGAGGATTCGGGGCTCTTGTTCTTGTGTGCTGCACATGGCAAGTCTCGAGTTCTTACGATCACCACGCGTCATGCTGAGGTACTCCAAAGCATCTGGCATCGCTATGTGAGCGGCAATCTGCGGGCGGTGGCGAGGAAGTTTTCGTAATTGGCTTTGACTTCCGTCAGCGAGTCGCCGGCGAATTTTTCCAGGAAGGCTCTGGCGATTTCGAAACTGATGACGTTTTCCATGACCACGCCGGCGGCGCTGATGGCGGAGATGTCGCTTCTTTCCCAGCCGGCTTCGGATTCGGCTTTGGTGTTGAGATCGATGCTCTTGAGGGGTTTGCCGAGGGTGCTGATGGGTTTCATGGCGCCGCGGACGACGATGGGCTGGCCGTTGGTCATGCCCCCTTCGAGGCCGCCGGCGTTGTTGCTTCCGCGGGAGAAGCCGAGCATGGGAGTGTTTTTGAGTTTGTCGTCGTAGAAGATTTCGTCATGGACCTTGGAGCCGGGGCGGCGTGCGGTTTCGAAGCCGAGGCCGAACTCGACGCCCTTGAACGCCTGGATGCCGACGACGGCGGCGGCGATGCGGCTGTCTAAGCGCGCGTCCCAGCTCATGCAGGAGCCGATGCCGATCGGGCAGCCGAAGACGTGCGTCTCGACGATGCCGCCGGCGGTGTCTTTGGCGAGCTTCTGGTCATTGATGAAGGCCCGCATTTGATCACTCGCGGCGGGGTCGGGGCAGTAGACGTCCGATTGATCGCGGAGCTTGAGAAGGTCGCGCCAGTTCTGATCCGTCACCTGGACGTTGGCGGTTGCGGGACCGACGGCGCGGACGAAGCCGAAGACTTCGATGTTGAACTGCTTGAGAAGGCAGCGGGCGAGGGCGCCGGCGGCAACGCGTGCGGCGGTCTCCCGGGCGCTGGCGCGCTCGAGAGTTTCGCGGCAGTCGGTGGTGAGCCATTTGACGGAGCCGGCGAGGTCGGCATGGCCTGGGCGCGGGCGGTGGAGCGGTGGCGTCGCGGTGAGGTCGTCGAGGCGGCTGTCCTTGTTGGGGATCAGCATCGTGACGGGGGAGGCGATGGTTTTGCTGAGGCGCACGCCGGAGAGGAATTCGACGTGGTCGGTCTCGATCTTCTGGCGCCCGCCGCGGCCGTAGCCGCCCTGGCGGCGTTTGAGTTCGTTGTTGATGAAATCAAGATCGATCGGGACGCCGGCGGGAAGGCCCTCGACGAGGGCGATGAGGGCGCGGCCGTGCGATTCGCCGGCGGTTCTGTAAGTCAGTGCGGACATCGCTGATTATCGTACCGGATTCGCAACCACAGATGAACACGGATGAACACAGATGCCCAATCACGTGTTCTTTCCGTGTCCATCTGTGTTCATCTGTGGTTGACTCAATCGTACTTTTCGGGGGCTTCGCCCTTGGGGCGGGTTTTCCATCGGCGGTGGACCCAGAGGTATTGGGCCGGGTCTTCACGAACAAAGTCTTCGATGGCCCTGGTGTAGCGCAAGGTGATGTAGCGCATGGGATCGTCCTGCGCTTTCCAGTCGGCGGGGTAGATGATGTCCTGCATGGCGCAGTGGAAGTGGAAGGGCTTTCCCTTCGTGCGCCGCGCGTAGCCGATGATGACGGGCACTTCGTACTGCATCGCGACGAGGGCGATGGATTTGTAGGTGCTCGCTTTGCGGCCGAAGAAGTCGACGAAGAGGCCCTTGCTGCCGGCGTTCTGGTCGGCGATGAAGCCGACGACGCCGTGGTTGTCGAGGGTGGATTGGACTTCCTCGGTGGCGCCTTTCTTGGCGATGATCTTCTGGCCGGTCTTCTCGCGCACGCCGAAGACGAAGTCGGAGACGTAGGGGTTGTCGAGCGGGCGGGCGATCGACGTGGTGGGGAAGCCGAGGGTGGCCAGAACGTAGCCGAGGATTTCCCAGTTGCCGTAGTGGCCCGTGAGCATGATCAGGCCCTGGTTTTTGCGGAGCATGAGTTTAAGGGGCTCAGAAAAATTGCCCAGGGCGACGTGCTGGGCCCAGTTGTCGATGCGAATGAGGCGGGTGGTGAAGAGCACTTCGATGCCGAGCATGCACATGTGCTGCATCGACTCGTGCGCGAGCCGGCGCAGCTCGCGCTCGCCTTTTTCCGGAAAGCTCCGCCGCAGGTTGGCGACGGCGCGGTCGCGGTGCTTCTTGTCGAGCACGAACAGGCACGTGCCGACGGCTTTGGCCAGCTCCAGCGAGACACCCACGCCCCAGGAGTGGACGGCCATGGAGACAACGCGGAGGGCGAGATAGACGAGGCGGTCGAGAAGATCAGAGCGCGGCTTGGCCAAGGTGGGGCGGATTGTACGGAAGCGGAGCCGTGGGCTCTATTGCGGAGGCGGCGGGTTTTGGGGTCCGGGTTTCGGGTTTCGGGGTTAAGGGTTCGGGGTTGAAGGATTCCCCGTTTCGAATTTTCCGCTTTGGTCGGATTCGAATTTGTTTGGAGTTTCTTATTTCGAATTTCCATCCGAGGCAAAAGGCAGCGGGCAGCGGGCGGGCGGGGGAGAAAATTCGAAATAAGAAACTGCAAACAAGCACGAAATTCGAAGGGGCTAATTCGAAACATCTGTTTCCGACGGAGTTCGACCAAGCACTGTGATCGACTTGCGACCCCTTATCCGCGCCCGGCGGCGACAGGCAGCGAGCGAGTTCCGAAGCCTCTGCGAAAGTGCTGACGCTCCCCATCAAGAAATTCTGGATGTCCCCCTTTTCAGCTCCTGGATGTCCCCCTTTTCAGCTCCCCGGTGAGTGTTCAGATTGACGCCTTCGTTCGTGCGGTGGTAAATTTTCTTGCTTGCCTGTCACACCGGGTCATCCTGTCCAACTGGAATACCAACCACCTAAGCCTTCGCGACCCGTGCCGCCGCCGTGGGCGGTGCTCCTGATGTGTCTTCCGATGTCTGGGTATCTGCTGGCGAGCGCTCTGACTCTTTTCACGGTGCTGCCGGGGTTGGACTTCTGGAACCTTTGGATGTTCCGGATCGTGGCGATGGCGTGTGCACTGATCTCGATTCTTCTGTTCTGCGCCAAAGCGGTCACCCACTGGCCGTGGTCCGTCCGTTTGAACCTCTGGATCAACACACCGGGCCTGGCCATTTGTACGTTGGGGATTCTGCGTTACGTGGCACAAATGTGTCCGTGACTTTCAGCGCGACCGAGTCCGGCAAATCCGCCGTAGCAAGCCAGCAAGCACCCAGATGACGAGGACCGCCAGCAGGCCGCCCCCCGCCACCAGGAACACATAGGCGGCAATCCCCAAAGCCGGATAGGGGTCCGGTTCAGGCCCAATCCGACCATGGTCGCCGTTGATCACGCCCAGCAGAACAGCGATAACTAACACCATGGCGCCAATGCCAAAGCCGTAACCGATGCATCGCTCGTGATGACTCATAAAAACCACCATGGCGGGTGAGGCGGCGCGAGGAAAGGGCAAGGAAAGGATAACGGGACATCCAGCTTTTTCCAACATCGGGGAGGAAGCT
>DASVUC010000013.1:0-45352 GCA_036387255.1 Tepidisphaeraceae bacterium
CACGAGCGCAGCCTCAACATCGACTTCCTGTTGGGTTACCTCAAACAGCTCCTCCCCAAGCGCCCCGACCTCAAGCTCATCATCACCAGCGCGACGATTGACCCCCAAAGCTTCAGCCGCCACTTCAACAACGCGCCCGTCATCGAAGTCAGCGGCCGAACCTATCCGGTGCAGATTCGCTACAAGCCCGCCGTCATCGAAGATGGTGAGGAAGATCCGGACCCGGTGGAAGCGATTCTTGCCGCAGTGGATGAGCTGTGGTCCTCGCGTGCTACAACAAGTGCGCCCGCTCTTTCTCCTTCTCCCGGTACTCCGGGAGAAGGCAGGGATGCGGGTTCTTCCGGTACAACGGGCGGCGCCACTCCGCCGGCAGACATCCCCCCTCTCCCGCATGCGGGAGAGGGCAGGGGCGAGGGTCGCGCGCCTGAAACCAGCGCAAGTGCTCGCGGCGACATCCTCCTCTTCCTCTCTGGCGAGCGCGAAATCCGCGAGACCACCGAAGCGCTTTCGAAGCATCGCCCTGTCGGCGTCGACATCCTCCCCCTCTACGCGCGCCTCAGCAGCGAAGAGCAGATGCGCGTCTTCGCCCCACATAGTCAGCCGCGGATCGTCCTTGCCACCAACGTCGCCGAAACCTCCCTCACCGTGCCCGGCATCAAGTACGTCATCGACCCCGGCTTCGCCCGCATCAACCGCTACTCGCCGCGCACGCGCGTCAGCCGGCTGCCGATCGAGCGGATCAGCCAGGCGAGCGCGAATCAGCGCGCGGGCCGCTGCGGCCGAGTCAGCGAAGGCATCGCCATCCGCCTCTACAGCGAAGACGACTTCCTCGCCCGGCCCCAGTTTACCGATCCGGAAATCCTGCGCACCAACCTCGCCAGCGTCATCCTCCAGATGAAGGCGTTGCGCCTCGGGGACATCCAGGACTTTCCGTTCATCGAGCCGCCCGACTATCGCATGATCCGCGATGGCCTGGCGACTCTCCACGAGCTGGGCGCGATCGACGCCGACAATCAGCTCACGCCACTGGGTCGTGACCTGGCCAAGCTCCCGATCGACCCACGCATCAGTCGAATGGTTCTCGAAGCGGTGCGCGAGGGATGCCTGCCGCAGGTGCTGATCATCGCCAGCGCGCTCTCCATCCAGGACCCGCGCGAGCGCCCGCTCGACAAGCAGCAGCCCGCCGACGAAGCGCACGCCAGGTTCAACGACGAGCGCAGCGACTTCCTCGGCTACCTGAAACTCTGGCTCGCGTTCCACGATGAGCTGGAGCGCCTGAGCCACAGCAAGCTGCGCAAGTGGTGCAAGGACAACTTCCTCTCCTACGTCCGCATGCGCGAGTGGCTGGACGTGCATCAGCAGCTTCGCGCGATGGCGCACGAGGTTTTCTCGATCCACCACAACCCGCGGCGCGTGCAGAAGATCTCGCCGGACGAGATGCCGCCGAAGCATCTCGATGCGATCCACCGCGCGCTGCTTTCCGGTTTGCTCAGCAATGTCGGTTATCGCTCGGATGCTCACGAATACACCGGCATTTCCAGCAAGAAGTTCAACATCTTCCCGGGCTCCGCGCTGTTCAAGAGCAATCCGCCGTGGGTGATGGCGGCCGAGCTGGTCGAGACGACCAGACTCTATGCGCGCACCGTCGCGTCCATTCGCCCGATTTGGATCGAGCAGCTCGCCGACCACATCGTCAAGCGCACCTACACCGACCCCACCTGGCACATGCAATCCGCGCAGGTGATGGCGTACGAGAAGGTGACCTTCGGCGGCATCACGCTCGTCCCCCGCCGCAGCGTGCATTACGGGCCGGTCGATCCGCAGCAGTCTCGCGAGCTGTTCATCCACGAGGCGCTGATCAAGGGGAATTACAAGACCGAGGCGGAGTTCTTCAAGAACAACCAGAAGCTGGTCGCCGAGGTGCTGTCGATCGAGGCGAAGCTGCGGACGCGAAACATCCTGGTTGAATCGGCGAAGCAGTTTCGATTTTACGATGAGCGCTTGCCGCACGCGGTGTTCAGTGGCGCGACACTGGACAAGTGGCGCAACCACGCCGAGCGCGGGCGCCCGACGATTTTGTTCATGCAGCCGCGGCATGTGATGACGCGGGATGTGCGGATCGACGCCGCCGATTATCCGGACGAGCTGCGCATCGGTGAGATCACGATTCCGCTGCGATACACCTACGACGTGGCCAGAACGGACGACGGCATGACAGCCACGATTCCGCTGGCGGCACTGAACCAGCTTTCGCAGGAGCCCTTCGAGTGGATGGTGCCGGGTTGGCTGAAGGACAAGGTGACGGCGCTGATCAAGTCGTTGCCGAAGGCGCTGCGGACGAAGTTTGTGCCGGTGCCTGAGACAGTGGAGAAGGTGATGCCGCCATTGCGTGAGGCCGCAGTTGATGGTCATTCAATGAAGAACCCTCACCCTGCCCTCTCCCGGAGTACCGGGAGAGGGGAAGAGGGAAGCGGTTCGCTGCTCGACAAACTTGCCGATCAACTCGGCAAGATCTCCGGTGAATACATTGACCGTAATGCCTTCGATCTCACTGCCCTTGAGCCTTGGCGGCGGATGAACTTCGAGGTGATCGACGAGCAGAAACAGATCGTGAAAGTTGGTCGCGACTTGGACGCGATCAAGCGCGAGTTGGGGTTGCGGGCGCGGGATACGTTCCGCTCGCAGCTTCCGCCGAGCGAGTGGAATCGGGATGGGCTGACGAAGTGGGATTTTGAAGCGCTGCCGGATCGCGTGGAGTCCCGCATCAACGGCACCACGCTTCAGGGCTATCCCGCGCTCATCGACGCCGGGCGAACAGTCTCGCTGCGCCTTTACGACTCTCCGGAAGCGGCGCGCGAGGCGAATCGTTCCGGCGTGCGCCGCCTGCTCACGCTTCAGCTCAAGGAAGAGGTGAAGTGGCTGAGCCGCAAGCTGCCGCACTTCGAAGACATGGCCCTGTTCTATGCACCAATTGGATCTGAAGAAGATCTGAAGGCCGACATCGTTACCGCGGCCACAGAGCGCGCGCTTGAAGATCCGGCAAATGTCCGCACCCGCGAGCAGTTCATCGCCCGCTCGCACGCCGCCTGGCAACGCCTGACCGAATCGGGCCAGGCGCTGGCGGAACTGGTTGGCCAGATCCTCCAGCAGTTCCAGAACCTGTCGGTGGAATTAGAAAAGCCTGTCGCCCCCCTGCTTGAGCCGAGCATTCTGGAGATGCGGCGACATCTGCACACGCTGATCTACAACGGCTTCATCGCCGACACGCCGCCGCAGTGGCTCGCCCACTTCCCGCGCTATCTGAAGGCCGTGGAAGTCCGGCTGAAAAAGCTGCTCAACGCCGGCCTCTCGCGCGACGCGACGGCCGAGGGCGAGATCGCGCCGCTGGTGGAGCAGTACGAAGCGCGACGGAAGAAGCATGAGAAGGAAGGCATCATCGATCCAGAGCTGGAGCAGTACCGGTGGATGCTGGAAGAGTACCGAGTCTCACTCTTCGCGCAGGAGCTTAAGACAGCGATTCCCGTGTCAGCAAAGAGGCTTGAGGCGCAGTGGGGAAAGGTGCGACAATGACGGGATGATTGCGCGATGGTACTTGCTGCTGTTGCTTGGCACTTGTGGGTGCTATTCACATCTGGAGCAAGTCAGGCAACTGTCCGCAATGGATGATCGGGCGGTGGCGTTTGCCTGGTCGCAGGATGATCGCTTGCTGGCCACCGCTCATCTAAGCGGTGCGGTGTGTTTATGGGATGCCAGCAGTGGGACCTTGCTCGCCGAGGCACAGCATTTCCGCAGCTATGGCTTGGGGCCGGATGTTTCAGGCATGGCGTTCTCGCCCGATGCGCACACACTTGCCTTCGCTGGTGATGATGCGGGCGTGCATCTTTGGACTCTGCAAGACGGCCGGCACCGAATCATCCGGATCGGAGAGCAGGTTCGGGCAATGGTCTGGAGCTCCGACGGGAGCAGCATTGTTGCGGCGACGGGCGGCTATCTCATGGATCCCGCAGCGGAGAGTCGCGAGAAAGTCTCCTACAACTATCAGGTACATTTGGCGCGCGTGGTGGCGGTGGATGTACAGACGGGTCGAATTCTGTCGAGCGTGCAAGTCCCCGGAATGCTGAACACGGTGCTGTCGGCGAATGGGAAGCGCTTTGCCGGAACCGTCTTGACGCTGGCGCCATCCACTACTTTGCCGGCGATGCTTTGGAACCCGCCGCTTCGTTTTGCGCCTGCGGTATTGGAAGTGCGGGATGTCGCCGGAGGCGAGGTGCTGCTTCGCAAAGGCCCGCCGTCTGGCTGGTGGACGGAGTTGTCGCCAGAAGGTGGGAAGGTAAGAAGTGGTGAGAGCCTATGGGACGTCGCCAATGGTCGAGAGTTACTTCATTCGGAGTTGAATCTTGGCCACTTCCTGGACGAGCATCGGATTGACGTGGGGAAGGCGGGCCAGAAGGCGAAATTCCTCTCGACCATTCCTTGGTTGGAATGGAAGGAGAGGAATCTTGACGGTCGACGCACGCGCGTGCTAGGTCGATTCTTGGGCAGGAATGAGGTTGCTGCTTTGCGAATGCCGGTGGAGGCTTGGTCGTGGGATCGAACGCTCGTGGTGGATCCAGCATTGAGGATCTGGCGAGTACCCAGATAAGTGAATTGTTCGCTTGCGCACCGTGCTTATTAGATTAGATCCTCTCGAAATACCGGACCCGTTCCCAGTCGGTGACGGCGGATTCAAAGGCTTCGGTTTCTTTTCTCGCCGTGTGGACGTAGAAGCCGACGACGTTGTCGCCGAGGGCTTGGCGGGCGAGGGGGCTTTTTTCTAGAAGGTCGGCGGCTTCTTTGAGAGAGGTTGGCAGCGCTTGCAGTTTGTCGTCGGTGTAGGCGTTGCCTTTGTAGGGTTCGCCGCAGTCGAGTTTTTCTTCGACGCCGGCTAAACCTGCGGCGATCATGGCGGCGAAGGCGAGGTAGGGGTTGGCGTCGCCGCCGGGCATTCGGTTTTCAATGCGCATGGATTTGCCGTGGCCGACCACGCGGAAGCCGGTGGTGCGGTTGTCGTGGGCCCAGGCCATTTTTGTGGGGGCCCAGCTGCCGGGTTGGTAGCGTTTGTAGGCGTTGACGGTGGGGGCGAAGAAGTAGCTGAGCTCGCGGGAATACTTGATGAGGCCACCCAGGAACTGGCGGAAGTACTCGCTCTGCTTGTTGTTTGTGGCTGGTGGCGTGTTGTTGGCGAAGAGGTTTTGGTTGTCTTTCCAGATGCTGATGTGGATATGGCAACTGTTGCCGGCTTCGGTGGAGAAGATCTTGGGCATGAAGCTGAGGGATTTGCCTTGAGCGTCGGCGATTTCCTTGGCGCCTTGCTTGAAGACGCAGTGCCCGTCGGCCATGGGGAGCGGTGCGGAGTAGACGAAGTTCACCTCGTGCTGCCCCCGGCCCCATTCGCCCTTGGTGGATTCGACTTCGACGCCGGCGGCGGGCATCTGCTGGCGGATGGCGTGGAAGATCGCTTCATCGCGCGTGGGCTGCATGACGTGGTAGTCGATGCGGTAATCGCTCGACGGTGTGAGGCTCGCGTAGTTGCTCGCGAAGGCGGCGGGATATGTCGTGTTGAAAAGAAAGAATTCGAGCTCACTGGCCATGAAGCTTTGAAGTCCGAGCTGTTCGAGGCGCTGGAGCTGTCTGCGGAGAATGGAACGCGGCGCTTCATCGACCAGCGAGCCGTCTTCTTTGTAGACATCGCAGATGACCATGGCGGCGTTCTTCTGCCAGGGGAGCAGGCGCAGGGTGGAGAGGTCCGGGCGCATCTCGAAATCGCCGTAGCCCTGGTCCCAGCTTGCGAGGGAAAAGCCTTCCAGGGGATCCATCTCGAGATTGACGGTGAGGAGGTAATTGCAGCCGTGGGTGGAGCCGGCGGTTTCGGATGAGCACTGGTCGAGGAAGTATTTGGCGGTAAGGCGCTTGCCGAGGAGGCGCCCGTAGGTGTCCGGCATGACGACGAGAATGGTGTCGATTTCGCCGGAGGAGATTTGGGATTTAAGGGTGGCGAGGTCGAGGGGGAAGGGGGTGGTCAGTGGGGACATGAACGAATCTTAACTTACCCCGCGTCAGGGGAGGCAGGTGTGATATGATGGCGATCCATGAGCGACCCAACGTTGCTGAACCGAATTACGTCTGATCCAGCCATCTTCGGCGGAAAACCCATCATTCGCGGAAGGCGCGTGGCTGTGGAACACGTCCTGGGAATGTTGGCGGCAGGAGATTCGCCGCAGGACATTGTTGCTGCATACCCGTTTCTTGAAGTTGACGACATCCGCGCCTGCATGATGTATGCCTACAAGCTGGTGGCACATGAGCGGGTGGACCCATTCCCCGCGGGGTCGGCGGCATGAAGGTCCTGATGGATAGCTGTTTGTCAGAACAAGCAGTTGAACACGTGCGGCAGGCGGGGCACGATGCCCAGTGGACGGGAGATTGGCCAAGGGATCCCGGAGATGAGGAGATCCTGAGCCGGGCGACGGGTGAGGGGCGCGTGCTGATCACCATTGACAAGGACTTCGGCGAACTCGTCATCCTTCAAGGTAAAGTGCACGCTGGCGTGATCCGGCTGGTGGGTTTTCGCGCAAGAGAACAGGGGCCAGCGGTGGTGCGGCTGCTGGCGACTTATCAGGCTGAACTCATTGCTGGAGCGCTGCTGACGGCAGAGCCTTGGCGAGTGCGCGTGCGACCCGGGTGATCACGTCTCATTGATGTAAATGTTCTTAAGCTCTGTATACCCCTCCAGCGCCGCCATGCCCAGGTCTCTGCCGATGCCGGATTGTTTGAAGCCGCCGAAGGGGGCTTCTACATGGACGGAGGAGTTGGTGTTGATGCTGATGACGCCGGATTCGATGCGCTTGGCGACTCGGAGGGCGCGGGAGAGGTCGCGGGTCCAGAGGGATGCGCTTAACCCATAGGGCGAGTCGTTCACTTCCTGGATCATTTGCTCTTCGGTGTCAAACGCGCGGATACAGACGACGGGACCGAAGACTTCTTCTTTCCAGATGCGATCGGAGGTGTCGCAGCCAAGGACGACGGTGGGCGAGAGGAATGCGCCGGTGGCGCACGGGCGATCGCCGCCGCAGGCGAAGGAGCGACTTTGGCTGCGCGCGGAGGTCAGGAATTCCTCGACGGTCTTGCGCTGCTGCTGCGAGACCATCGGACCGATCTGAGTTTTGTCGTCCGCGGGATCGCCGACGACGATCGCTTTGGTGGCGGCGACGAAGCGCTCGACGAAGTCGTTGAAGACTTTCTTTTGGACGAAGACGCGGCTGCGGGCGCAGCAGTCTTGGCCCGCGTTGGCGAAGACGCTCATGGGTGATTTCGTGGCGGCTTGTTCGAGATCAGCGTCCGGGAAGATGATGTTGGGGGATTTGCCGCCGAGTTCGAGAGAGACGCGTTTGATATCGCGGGCTGCGATGCTCATGATGCGCGAGCCGACGGCGGTGGAGCCGGTGAAGGAGATTTTGCGCACCAAGGGATGCTGGACGAGCGCTTCGCCGACGTCGGTGCCGGCGCCGGGGAGGACTTGAAGCGCACCCGGGGGAAGGCCGGCTTCGAGTGCAAGTTCCGCGAGACGCAGCGCGGAAAGCGGCGAGGGTTTTGCTGGCTTGAGGACCACGGTATTACCGGCGGCGAGGGCGGGGGCGAGTTTC
The DNA here is from genome assembly GCA_036387255.1 of Tepidisphaeraceae bacterium. Lineage (GTDB taxonomy): Bacteria > Planctomycetota > Phycisphaerae > Tepidisphaerales > Tepidisphaeraceae > DASVUC01. The sequence continues at coordinate 7,683 of DASVUC010000013.1, forward strand.
CAGCAGGTGATGGGGAAGGGGAAATTCCAGGGGACGATGGCGGCGACGACGCCGAGGGGCTGGCGGATCGTGAAATCGAATCCGCCGGCGGAGACAGGGATGGTTTGGCCGGTGAATTTGTCAATGGCGCCGGCGTAGTACTCGAAGATGCGCGCGCCCAGCGCGACTTCATCGCGAGCGTCGGCGATGGGTTTGCCGACGGATTTCATGTCCAGTTGGGCGAAATCTTCGGCGTGGTCGCGGATCAGTCGAGCGATGCTGAACAGGATCTCGCGACGCTTGCCGGGGGTGAGGTCGCGCCAGGTTTGGTTGAAGGTGCGGTGGGCGCTGGTGACGGCTTGGTCGACGTCGGCGATTGTGGCGGAGGAGACCTCGTGCCAGGGCTGATCGGTGGCGGGGTTGATGATGGAGATGCGGTCGCCGCTGCTGGTGAGCGTTTGTCCATCGATGAATGGGCCGGCTGGTGCGTGCATGGCTACATGGATTGTTGGTAGAGGAGCAGAAGATCTCCACGGGTGACGGGGACGGGGTTGGTTTGGTGACAGGGATCTTTGAATGCGTGATCGGCCAGCGTTTGCAGTTGAGATTTCTGAACGCCGGCCGATCTCAGGCCTGTGGTCAGGCCGATGCCGGAGAAGAGGGATTGGACTGCGGCGATGGCGGCGTTATCTGCGGATGGGCCCTCACCCCCGCCCTCTCCCGGAGTACCGGGCGAGGGAGTAAGCGCCCGCGCGACGCGGGTGTAGAGGCCGGGCTTGCGCTCGGCGTTGAAGCGCATGACGGCGGGGAGGACGAGGGCGTTGGCCAGGCCGTGGTGGATGTTGCAAACTGCGCCCAGGGGGTGGGCCAGGGAGTGGGCGGCGCCGAGATCTTTCTGGAAGGCGATGCCGCCCATCATGGCGGCGAGCTGCATCTTGCCGCGGGCGTCGATGTCGTTGGGGGTGTTGACCGCGCGCACGAGGGATTGGGCGATGAGGTGAATGCCTTCCAGCGCGATGGCTTCGCAGAGCGGGTTGAAGACGGGGGATGTGAAGGATTCGATGCAGTGGGTGAGCGCATCGGCGCCGGTGGCGGCGGTGAGCTTGGCGGGTAGTTCGACCGTTAATTCGGGATCAAGGATGACGAGGTCGGCGAGAAGTCTGGCATTGAAAATGACGTGCTTCGTACCAGCGATGGTGATGACGGAACTGCGGCCCACTTCGCTGCCCGTGCCGGCGGTGGTGGGGATGGCGATGAACGGGGCGAGGTTTTCCCTGATGCTGACGGTCGCGAGATCGGGGTTCGTGTGCTGGGGGAATTTGGCGCGCAGGCGGAGAACCTTGCCGACGTCGAGCGCGCTACCGCCGCCGACGGCGATGACCGAATCGCACTGGTGTTCGAGGAAAGCGCGGGTGGCGTTTTCGGCGTCGGCTTCGGTGGGGTTGCCGTGGACGCCGGTGAAGACCGCCGAGTTTGGGAAGAGGTCGCGGACGCGGGCGAAGGTTCGGGTCTTGGCGAGGCCGGGGTCGGTGACGAGCAGCGGTCGCCGCGCGTGGAAATCCGTCGCTCGCTGGGGCAACTCCCCTACTGCTCCCGGTCCAAAGAGAATGGTGGTGGGGAAGGAAAAGGTGGCCCGCATGTTGTGAAGATACAGCAAATCCGGCTGCGATGACGCGCTTGAAACCAGGACGGGATTGGGACAACGTAGCAGCGGGCGCGAATGCTTGAGCAAACGTTTGTTTGAGCACTCTTGACACGGTTGGCAAAAGACCAAGAATTTGGCTTTCGCCAGTCCTTTGTCACTCATGGCAGCATTTACATTTCGCCTTGCCCGCACAGATCCGGCGGCCAAAGCCAACGAATTTCGCGTCGAGCTGGAAGACCGGATGACGGTGCTGGATGCGCTGTTTCTGATCCAGCGCGAGCAGGACCCGACGCTGTCGTTTCGATGCTCGTGCCGGGTGGGGATGTGCGGGACTTGTGCGATGACGGTGAACTGGCAGCCAAGGCTTGCGTGTCAGACGCGGGTGGTGACGCTCAAGAGCGACACGATCGTCGTGGAGCCGCTCGACACGCTGCCGGTGGTGAAGGACCTGGTGGTGTCGATGGAGCCGTTCTTTGCGAAGTGGAAGAAGGTTCGGCCGGCGCTTCATCCGAAGGACAAGAACAGCAAGACGCTGGCGATCGTTCCGCCCAAGAGTGAGTTCGGCAAACAGGCAGGGAACAAGCGCGACTGCATCACCTGCGGGGCGTGCTACAGCGCGTGCGGGATCACGGATACGAATGAAGGTTACCTCGGTCCGGCGGCGATCAACCGCGCGATGCTGCGGCTGATGGATCCGCGCGATGAGATGACTGACGAGCGGCTGAAGGTGCTGAACGATGAGAACGGCGTGTGGCGATGTCACACGCAATTCAATTGCGTGGCGGCGTGTCCCAAGAACATCAACCTGACCGACAGCATCATGAAGATGAAGCGCTCGCTGCTGTTTCCGAAGAGATTCAATGACAAGCGCAATTTCATTAACAATCCGTAAGTACGGCTGGCGATATGCCGGTAACGTGGCGTTCTGGATTCAGCGCCTCAGCGGCGTGGCGCTGGTGCTGTATCTGATCCTCCACATCCACACGATTCGAGATCTGAAGAACCCGGACACGTTCGATCAGGCGCTGCGGACTTTTTCCAAGCCGCTGTTCAAGCTTGGAGAGATCGGGCTGCTGGCGACGGTGATTCTGCATGCGCTGAATGGTATTCGCCTGACGATGGTGGACATGGGCGTGGGGCTGACGAAACAGCGGCAGATGTTTTGGTATTTCGCGATTGGGATTGGCGCGGTGATGTTTCTGGCCGGGGCCATTCCCATGTTCATTTATGGGATCCTGAATTGGCATGCATGAAGCTGCGTGGCATGGGCGTCTCGCCCATGCGTCCGTCGAAGCATGGGCGAGACGCCCATGCCACGCGAAAGACAACTATGTACGGACGAGTGATCAACTGGTACTTGCAGCGGATTACCGGAGCGGCGCTCCTGGTGCTGCTGATCATGCATTTCTGGGTCGAACATTTCACGGCGGAAGTGCGCACGCATGGGCTGACCTTTGACATCATCCAGCGCCGGTTCTTTGGCAACCCATGGTTCGTCGCGGTCGACATCACGTTTCTGCTCATCGCGCTGTACCACGGGCTCAATGGCGTGCGGAACATCATTTTTGATTTTGGGCGCGTGAACAAGCCGTTTCGCGTTGCGGTGACGGTGGTGCTGATCCTGCTGGGCCTGACGCTCGCTTGGTGGGGCATCGATGCATTTCGCGGTAACCAGCACCTGAACCCCCTTAACCCCAAAGGAACCGCAGTTGCTTCCGCTCGATGAAATCGACGCAGACATCCTGATCATGGGCGCCGGCGGCGCCGGGCTTCTCGCTGCGCTGCACGCGACGACGATCAATCCGGCGCTGAAGATCGTCATCGTCGTAAAGGGTCTGCTCGGGCAGTCCGGGTGCACGCGCATGGTGCAGGGCGGATACAACTGCGTGCTGAACACGAACGATTCGTTTCAGAAGCATTTCGAGGACACGGTGAAGGGGGGCCAGTTTCTGAACAACCAGGATCTGGCTTGGGCGCTGGTGAGCGATTCGCCGGATCGGATTATCGAACTTGAGAATCGGGTGGGGTGTTTGTTCGACCGTAACCCGGATGGAACGATTCACCAGAAGCCGTTCGCGGGGCAGAGCTTTGATCGCACGGTGCACAAGGGGGACCTGACGGGCATCGAGATCATGGCGAACCTGCGCGACTGGGCGCTGGAGCAGCCGAACGTGACGGTGCTGGAGGAGACGCGCGGGCTCGACCTGCTGATGGATGACGGGCGCTGCGGCGGCGCGGTGCTGCTGGATAACCGCCGCGGACGGTTCATCGCGGTGAAGAGCCGGGCCACGCTGCTGGCGACGGGAGCGGGGGCGACGATGTACGAGATCTCCTCGCCTTCACTGGAGAAAGCGGGGGACGGGCAGGCGATGGCGTATCGCGTCGGGGCCGAATTTATCGACATGGAAATGATGCAGTTCCATCCGACGGGACTGCTGGTGGGCAAATCAATCGCGACTGGAGGATTGCTGGAGGAAGGGCTGCGCGGCGCGGGCGCTCGACTGTACAACGCGAACGGCGAGCGGTTCATGGAAAAGTACGCGCCGGACAAGCTGGAGCGATCGACGAGGGATGTGGTATCGCGAGCGAGCTACATGGAAATCATGGCTGGGCGCGGCACAGCGAGCGGCGGTGTCCTGATCGACGCGACGCACCTGGGGGATAAGTTCCTGCTCGACAACTTTCGCGGGATGGTCGATCGTTGCAAGGAATACGGATTGGATCTGCTGCACTCGCGCGTGGAAGTTTCGCCGAGCGCGCACTACCACATGGGTGGGATCAGGATTGATGTGGACTGTCATACGAGCATCGACGGTCTGTTCGCGGCCGGCGAGGATGCGGGCGGCGTGCACGGCGGAAATCGGCTGGGCGGGAATGGGGTGGCGGATTCGATCGTGTTTGGCGCACGTGCGGGCGATGCGATGGCGCCCTATGTGGTGCGGACGAATTTGCCGCGCTACTCCCCGGCGCAGGCGAAGGAATTGTGCGCCCGGTGGATGGCGGTGCTGGATCGGAAGGAAGGGGAAAAGCCCTTCGAGCTGCGCGCGTCGCTGGAAAGCACGATGTGGCGGAAGGTGGGCGTGGTCCGCAACGGCAAGGACATAGCCGAGGCGGTGACGGAAATCCAGGCGCTTCGCGAGCGCGTGGAGAGCGCCAGCGGATCGGGAAGTGCCGTGTACAACGCGAAGTGGAACGAAGCGATCAACACCGAGAACCTCGCGGCGATCGCGGAGATGATCGCGCGCAGCGCGCTGCTCCGCGAGGAATCGCGCGGTGCACATTATCGCTCGGATTATCCGGAGAAGAATGTTGAGTGGCTCAAGAACATCTGCATGCAACCGGACGGCAAGGGCGACTTCAGGATCTGGCACATGCCGGTGAAGTTCCCGCGCCTGACGCCGCCCGAACTTCCCGCGAAAGACAAGGACAAAGATCTCCAGCCTGCCGCAGTGTGAACCAAGCGTGGCATAGGCGTCTTGCCCATGCGACTGAACGGAATATCGGAGCAGCCATGACCATGACCGCGACTGAGACGATCTACGACACGATCGAAGGCGCTTGCCGGGAGTTGTACATCCGCGCGCTCAAGGACATCCCGCAGGATGTCCGGCTCGCGCTCCAGGCCGGTTATGACGCGGAAGTGAGCGCGGGGCAGAAGACGGCGTCGAAGGTGATGCTCACCGTTTTGGAAAACGTGAAGCTGGCCGACGAGCGCGACATGATGGTCTGCCAGGATACGGGTCTGGCGATCTACAAAGTGCTCGTGGGGCAGAAGTTTGCGATGACGCTGGACATGGTCGAGGTGAAGAACCGGATCAAGGTCGCGGCCGAGCGGGCGACGAAGGAGCACCCGCTGCGATCCAACACGGTGCACCCCATCACGCGGAAGAACACGCAGACGAACACGGGCCAGGGGATCCCGATCATCAAGGTGGATTTCGTACCCGATTCGGACAAGCTCGAGATGTGGATGGCACCCAAGGGTTCAGGCTCAGAAAACATGAGTTTTCTGCGGATGCTTAAACCGGCGGATGGGACGAAGGCGGTGAAGAAGTTTGTGCTGGAATGCGTGTTCAATTCCGGCGCTAACCCCTGCCCCCCCACCATCGTCGGCATCGGCTTGGGTGGAACCAGCGACCTTGCCGCGCTCATGGCCAAAGAGGCGAGCTGTTTCCGGAAAGTCGGCACGCACAACGCCGACCCGCTCGTGGCGGAGCTCGAGAAGGACTTGCTGAACCTGATCAACCAAACCGGCATCGGCCCGCAGGGACTGGGCGGTGTGACGACGGCGATGGCGGTGAACATTGAATGGGCGCACACGCACATCAGCCAGCTTCCGGTCGCGGTGAACATGCAATGTTGGCGCGGGGAGCGCGCGTGCGCAACGATTGATGGGGATGGGAATGTGAGCTATTCCGATTGACCATGGAGCTTCTGGACTCGTGGAGAGATTCGCCGAAGTTTCGCCAGACTGGAAGCCGCGCTCCCAGCCGGGCGCATCGCTGAAGGTGACGATCAAGAACAAGGGCGCTTTGCGGGAGCTTCGGAAAATGCTTCCGGGACGTTGGTTGAAGGTATACCATTATGGAACTGATGGAAGTGCCGTGCACTACTTCCAACACGCGTCGGGCAAAGTGTGCTGCGTAAAGTACAAACCGTCCGCACAATGAGCACCAATGGCGACAACCTCATCACGCTGCTGGCCTTGAGCAGGCGCGGAAAAAAGTCGCTGGAGCGGCGGATTGCGGAGCTGGCGCTCGGCGTTGTTGTTGCTCTGCGCAGTGGCGAGCTTCCGGTGGATCGCGCATGGGATGAGCTGTTCAACCTGGACAATTATCAGATGGCGAAGCGTAAGAAGCTGAGTCAGCCGCTCCTGGAACTGTTCCTGTGGGGAATGGAACTGGAGAATGTGGCTGAAGTATCGGATGCGTCGCTGAAAGAAAGTTTTGCGGCGATGGAGCGACTGGCGCAGCAGGTCATTCGCAATGCTGCTGAACCAGTTCGCAAGCTGCGGAAATCGGCTTGAGCCTTAAAGGAAAGTCATGTCGGATGTTTATCTTCAAACCCCCCTGACCGAAGACATGATCCGCAGCCTTAAGCTTGAGGACACGGTCTACATCAATGGCCACATTTATGGCATCCGCGACGCGACGCAGATACGGATTTTCGATGAAGGCATTGCGCCGCCGACCGATCTGACGGGGGCGGTTTGCCTGCACACGGCGCCGGGCGTGCGCAAGCTGCCGAATGGGAAATACGAGAAGATCTGCATCGGCACGACAACGTCGACGCGAATGAACCGCTTCTTCCCCGGCCTGATCCAGCAGTACGGTGTGCGCGCGATGGTGGGCAAGGGGGGCTTTTTGCCGGATACGGTCGAGGCGATGAAGCAACACGGCGGGGTTTATCTGGCGATCGTCGGCGGGGCCGCGGCGCTGGAGACGATGCAGATCGAGGAGATCGAGGAAGTCTGGTGGGAAGACCTGATGCCGGAATGTCTGTGGAAGTTCCGGGTGAAAAATTTCGGCCCGCTGATCGTGGCGATCGACGCGCACGGGAATTCTCTGTACCAGGATATCAAGAAGATCGCCGGGGAACGGATTGCAGCGATGAACCTGTGAGCGGCATTTCGATCCGGTGGGCATGTTACCATTTATGTGCGCACGCGATACCAGTACTGGTACCGCTCCTGAAACTTCAGTTGCTCGTACAGCCGTCGCGCGGGCTGGTTGTTCAGCATGACCTGTAGATACGCCACTGTCGCACCTTGGTGTCTTCCCCACTGCAAGAGGGACTGAATGACTTCCGTACCGAGGTTCTGGCGGCGGTGCTGGGGGTGAGTGACGATGTCGAAGAGGCCGAGGTGGTCGGCTTGATGGACTGCCATGCCGCAGGAGAGTGTGTTGCCGTTGTGACTGAGGGTGGCGAAACGGGTGGGGAGGTCAATGGAGCGGACAATGTGGGCGAGCGTCTGATGATGTTGCTTGGGGACCGCGTTAAGCGATGTGTAGGCTCGGAGCCAATCATCGGTGGCGGAGGGTGTGAGTGAGACACGCGCGGACGCGTCGAAGCTGCTGTTGAGCGGGAGCGTCATGACCGCGCTGCGTGCTTCTTCCGTGTAGCCTCGATCGGTCAGATTCCCGTCAAGGTTTGTTGGTTCCGCGGCGGTGGTGAGTTTGAAGATGGTCGGCTGCGAGAGGTGCTGGTAGTACTGCTCGCAGAGCGCGATCTTTTTCTCGCTCGGGAGGGTGCCGGGGTACAGAGGTTGGATGCTGTTGGCACGGCGGGTGTAGCCTTGGGAGGAGCGCAGGATCCAGCCGTCAAGGAAGGCGGTGGAGCGGGCGGGCCAGGCGCTTAGGGAGACTTCTTCGAGGAGGCGGATCATCGGAGTTGGAGGAGATGATGGGCGACATGCCCACGCTACGGAAATCACTTCTCCGCGGGGCGGGTGGCGGCGCGGTCGATGAAGAGGGGGCCTTCCAGTTGGACTTCGACGACGGTGGAGTAGGGGTCGGTACGCGCCGGACGGTGAATCGTGAGGTCGGTCAGGCCGTGGTCGACGCGCTTATCTATCTCGATTTCTTCAGCGCCGAGGAGCTTGGCGCCCTTCACTTTGGTTTTGATTCCCGGCACCTTCACGCCGGCTTCCGGCCATTCGAAGACGTGGACGTAAAGCTTGTCAGCCTTGACGGTGGTTCGGCCGTCGAAGGGCATCACGTCGTACGGGCTGGCGGTGGTGCCGTAGACGCTGTCGCCGTATTTTTCCATCCATTTGCCGACGCTCTCAAGGCGCTCGATGCTGGCGGCGGGGATGTTGCCCTTCTCATCCGGGCCGACGTTGAGCAGAAAGTTTCCGCCTTTGCTGGCGCAGTCGATCAGGTTGCGCACGAGGACCTGGGCGCTCTTCCAGTTGTTATCCGTTTTGGAATAGCCCCACGTGTTGTTCATGGTCATGCAGGTTTCCCAAAGGCGGCCGGGCTCGAGCTTTTCCTTCGGGATCTTCTGCTCGGGCGTGTCGTAGTCCTCCTTCAGGCGGTTGCGGTCGTTGATGAGGATGTTGGGCTGGAGCTTGCGGATCATGCGATTGACTTCTTCCGAGCGCAGCTCGCCTGCGTTGTGCTCCCAGCTTCCGTCGAACCAGATGCCTCCCAACTCGCCGTAGTTGGTGAGCAGCTCGGTGAGCTGGCCCTTCATGAAGTCGATGTAGCGATTGAGGTCGGCGCCATCCGCGGGACGCGTCTTCTCTTCCCACTTTCGGCGCGGCAGGTAATCGGCGTGATGCCAATCCATCACCGAGTGGTAGAAGCAGAACTTGATGCTCTCCTCGCGACACGCCTGCGCGAGATCTTTCATAGGATCTTTCGCCCACGGCGTCGCCTTGACGACGCTGTAGTCGTTGAGCTTCGTGTCGAACATGGCGAAGCCGTCGTGGTGCTTGCTGGTGATGACGATGTACTTCATGCCGGCGGCTTTGGCGATCTTCACCCACTTGCGCGCGTCAAATTCCGCTGGGTTGAACTGCTTGGCAAAGGGCTCGTAATCCTTCACCTGCACCTGGTGATCGTGCATGTACCACTCGGCGACGCCTTTGGATGAATCGGCGGGAACGGCGTAGATGCCCCAGTGGATAAACATGCCAAACTTCGCCTGCCGCCACCATGCGGTGCGCTGCATGAACTGTTCATCGGTTTCATGGGCGGTGGTCAGGGGATCGGCAGCGAGCAAGGGTGAAATGAAAAAGGCAACCAGCGCCAGCAACAGCCACGGATTTTTCATGGTCAGCATCCTCTTGTGCGCAAGCAAACCAAGCGGCGCAGAGGGTAATGCGATGAGCGGGGAATGAGAAGGGAGCGTGGACCCGCGATTGGGCGAGACGCCCGTTGCTACGGGATGTGCCGCGCGCGCATTGAGAACCCGCGCCAGTTATTGCGCTGATGCACTTTGGGTCGCGGGGGCGGCGCTGGCGGGTGAAGGCGCGGGTGCATTGCTCTTGCTGGCGAGCTTGGCGCGGACTTCGGGGAGGTTCTCTTTGGTGACGGCATCGCAACTGATTCGCTGGACCTGGAACATCGGCAATCGCAGCTTGTTCCCGCGGGAGACGTCCGCCAGGATCTTCACCGTCTCGGCGCCGATGTTGTACGCATCCTGCATCATCGACGCGTAGACCTGGCCATTCTCGATGCCGGCGAGAGTTTCGTCGTTGAAGTCGAAGCCGACGACGTGCACTTTGCCCGACTTCTGCTTCTGCTCAAGAGCACGCAAAATGGACGGCGTATTGGATGCGAACAGGCCCACGAAGCACTTGACGTTGGGGTGCTTCTCCAAAGCTTCCGCAGCCATCGCCTGGGCGCGCTGCGGATCGAGATTATCGACCAGCGTGGCGACGATGGTGTACTTCGGCCCCTTCAGCGGTGCGTCAACAGGATCCATCTGGCGGGCCGAAGACGCAGGGCGATCCATCAGGAAGTCGACGACGCCCTGCCGGCGGCGCTGCCCGTTCTCTTTTTCGAGCGAGCCAACGCAGATGACGACTTCGCCGCCTTCGGGGCAGGCCTTGGCGACGAATTCGCCGCACGATCGGCCGGCGTCGTAGTTGTCGGAGCCGATGAAGCAGAGGCGCTGCGAAATCGGACAATCGGAATCGAACATGATCAGGTTCGTTTGTGCCCCGAGTTCAGAAAGCACGGCAGCCTGATTCGCTGGATCGTTAGCGCTCACGCCCACACCCTGATAGCCTTTGCCGATGAGCGACTGAATCAGCTTAGTCTGTTCGGCGGCGTCGCCGCTCGAGCGAATGATCTCGACCGTGACATCGCTGGAGGCGGCGGCTTCCGTGGCTCCGCGCGCCAGCAAATCCCAGAACGGTCCCTGGCTGGCGGTGACGATCGCGATGCGCGGCTTGGGTTCAAATACGCCGGAGTACCATATTCCCGCACCCAGAGCGATGAGCACCAGGAGGAAAACGAAACCCCACTGGGTTCGCGGCTGAACGGGAACGTCTTGCTGCGTGGTGGTCGTCATGGACTCCTCGCTGAGGCGCTGTCTTGCTGCTGAAACGACATGAAAGCCTGAATCTACCTGCGCGGCGCGGGGCATCGCAAGATTTTTCTGCGCCCGCACTTACTAACGCTGTGATAACAGAGAATGAACAGGCGGCGCGTTCTGTGACATTTTTATGGAAGAAAGTTTCCTGACGTCGGAACTAACGCTGTAGAGGACCCCGACGTGGCTCATGGCCTTGCCAGCGGATGCGGATTTGACACCTTCGGACGACGATCTTTTTCGATCAGCCGCAAACGGCGACGATTCCGCCTTTCACGCGCTGGTCGACCGCCATGCGCCCCGGCTGTTCCGCTCGGCGCTGTCGCTGGCGCCCTCGCGTCCGGACGCCGAGGACCTGGTGCAGGAGACGCTGATCGGGGCATATCGCGGTCTGCGAAACTTTGATGGAAGATCATCGGTGAAGACGTGGCTCACGAGCATCCTGATCCGGCAAGCCGCCAAGAACTGGCAGCGGACGAAGAAGCACCGCCAGGCGCAATCGCTCAATAGGACGGTTGATGAAAGCAAGGACGCCCGGCTGTCTATGGCCTCCACCGAAGAGCGGACGGACCGCCGACTGGATCTGCTGGCGATCATCCGCAAGCTTGCAGCTCCGCATCGCGAGGTGCTGGTGCTTCGCGAGATGCAGGGGTTGAGCTATGAAGAAATCGCCGCGACGCTTTCGATTCCTCGAGGGACAGTGGAATCGCGCCTGCATCGAGCACGCTCTGAACTTCGGCAGTATTTGACGATGTACGCCCCGCAGCAAAGGTAACTATGGCCGAGTGCGATCCTGTCAGTCTCAACGCCTACGTCGACGGCGAGCTTGATGCGCAAGCGAAGGAGCGCGTCGAGCGGCATCTGTTCGACTGCGCCTCGTGCGCCCGCGAAGTGGCGATGCTGCGAGCAGTTTCGGAGATGGTTCGCAATGGAATTGAGGACGAGCTTTCGCCGGATGAACTGTCGCGACTCCATCACGCTATCGACGATGATGCGGACCGGCCGATTTTCCGGTTGGGCGGCGTGCTGGGGACGATCGCGGCTTCAGTCTTGATCATCGGCGCGGCGTGGATGATGGAACTGCCGGCGCCCGCACCGAACGCACCACGGCTCCACTCGCGTACGACGGCATCTTCGCAGTCCTGGGAACAGGTCGCGATGACGTTGCGGGTGGAGCCGCCTTTTTCTGCGGGTGGCCCGGAACAAGATAATCGCATTGAAATTGCGGATGCTATGATGAATGGATTAACCCCGGCTCAACCATGAAACGCAGCGGCATTCAAATTCTGCTCATCGGTGTAACGGTGCTGGCGCTGAGCGCGGGCGTCGTGGCGGGGATGCTGGCGTCGCGCTTGCCCGCGGGAGGTCATGACGCCCCCCCACTGTCGCCCGGTGCGCTTGCGGATGAGCTTGAGTTAAACGGCCAACAGCGCGAGCAGATGCGCCAGATCTGGGAGCCGGTTCGCGGGAAAATCCAGGCTTGCTACACGAAGGCTGACGAGCTTCAGCGCCGGCGGGACCACCGGATTCTGGCGCTGCTCAACGATCAGCAAAAGGCGCAATTTGAGAAGATTTCTCAGGAATTCGCAGATCAGTACGCGGATCTGGAAACCAAGCGGGAACAGACTTTCCAAAGTGCCGTAGAACGAACGAAGGCGATACTGAACGAATCACAACGGGCTAAGTACGACACGATTCTCCGTGACCGTTTCCCTCACAGTCCAACGACCCGCTCGCGAGGCTCTGATGGCTCAGACACGCAACGCCGTTCTTGAAAACCTGGAAAGCCGCTCCCTTCTCTCCGCCGCCGCCGTGGACTGCGCCCCGCAGCCGCAGCAACAACCGCAGCCGCAGGTGGCGCTGCGATCTGTTGCGCATTTCGGGCATGGCTGGCGGCATCAGGCGATGATCGTGCAGGAGTTCATCGTCATCGATTTTCATCATCAGCCTCACGATGAACCGCAAGGTGAGTTCCGCCGGTTCCCGCACCACGAGGGTTCCAGGTCGAAGCCACGCTTTGTTCCGGGACCGGACATTGCAAGCGATGTGAAGATCGAAGCGCCTGGTGCGCCGAGTGCGCCGTCGCCGATCACGACACCTCCCGCTGCGGAGAATGCGGCTGTGACGGCCGAGCATCCGCCAATTCACGTGCAGTCGCATCCAGCAGTACAGGCGCCGCTGCCGGTGGTGATGGTCGGCGCCCCGGCTGTGAAGCTGATTGCGGCTGAACATGACGCCGCCGTCATCGGTGACGTGCAGCCGGCGCACGCAGCGACGGGTGCAGCGATCGCTCAGGCGGCTCGAGGTCTCAGCACGATTGTGACGCCCGCTAATGCTGGCGCGATCAACTTCAGCGGGTTGTTCTCCAGCCACGTCATGGATTGGAATGTCGTCGCTGAAGCGATGCCGGTTGCGAGCCCGCAGGAAGTGATGACGGCTCCGGTCGCGGCGGCGGCAACGGTTGTACGTACCGTGGCCACGCACCTTTCGCCGAAGCGGCTCTTCCACATCGCCAGCCTGCCCAATCCGATGCAGTTCCTGAGCGACTCGATCAACAGCTTTGTCGAGTCGTCGGCAGCAACGCCCGATTCCCTAGGGGTGGCGCCTCAGGCGCACCATGCGGTTCTGCTGACGGCGGCGGTAATCGCGGCGGACGTCGCCATTCTGACGTATTACGTGAGGAACCGGCCCCGTCGGAAGCAGTCGATGGCGTTTGCAGGTGAGCGGATATCGATCATCGCGTAACCCCACGCTTGCAAGCTGTTTCGCAGTAGCAGTTTACATTAGATTAGCAATTCATTGCAGATTATTTGCTTAGCTTAGGCGAAAGCGGTACAATTTCGTCTGATAACTCGCGCGCAGCGGTGAGGGCATCATTCGCCGCCGGGTTACCCTCCAGGGAGAATGGGATGTTCAAACACGTCTTTGCCTGCGCCTTCGCGGCGGCAGCCAGCCTTGCTACTGTCGCGCCTGCGGCGGTGATCTACAGCACACCGGGTGCCGCTTACACGCAGAACTTCGACACGCTGCCTAACACGCCGGAAAACGTCTCGCTTGGCAACAGCCCCACGGGCTGGATTGACGACACCGCCACGCCAAGCACCGGCAACTTCAGCATCCCCGGCTGGTACGTCTTCCATCCGGCGTCGCTTACAGAAGGCGGTGCCAATGCACACCAGCGCATGCGAATCGGCGCCGGCAGCTCCAACACCGGTTCGTTCTGGAGCTATGGGACCTCCACTTCCACCGACCGAGCGCTCGGAAGCCTGGTCTCTGGAACCACCGTCACCACCACACCCGGTCAGCAGTACATCGCTATGCGTTTGACGAACAGCGTCGGGTACACGCTCGACAGCTTCACGCTCAGCTATGACGGCGAGCAGTGGCGCGACGGCGGTAACGCGACGCCTGCCGCCAAGACCGTCACCGTTGAGTGGAGCACCACCGCATCGGCGATCAACGACTCCGCCGCCTACACTGCGGCCGGTAGCGCGTTTGACTTCACCAGCACCGTCAACGGAACCGCCGCCAGCTCCGGATTCGGAAACACGACCGGCAAAGTTTCTGTCACGGGCGGGACCATCAGCGGAATCAACTGGCTCCCCGGCACCGACCTCTGGATCCGCTGGAAAGATCCCCGCCTTTCGGGCAACAACGCCGGTATGGCGATCGACAACGTGAGCCTCAGCGCCGTGCCCGAACCGGCATCGCTCGGGCTGATCGCCGCCGCCGCGACGCTGCTGGGTCGCCGCCGCCGCTCGCGGTAAGCGTTATCGACTGCTAACTGACTTCGAGCAACAAGCCCCGGGATTGAACTCCCGGGGCTTTGTCTTGGGTGGCAACTACGCGCCTGCGAAGAGCTTTGCTCAGTGGACCCGTGGGGATAGAGTTTGCAGTGCGATGGCATTGAGTGGCGCGGAAGAGATTGAGCAGTTGGGCGCGGGTATCGCGCGCGCCGGCGTGTCCTTGCAATTGCGGGGCGTGGAGAAGGTTTTTGACGGCGGGGTGCGGGCGCTGGCGCCGGTCGATCTGCAGATCAACAGCGGCGAGTTCGTGAGCGTCCTCGGGCCGAGCGGGTGTGGAAAATCAACGCTGTTGCGGATCGTCGCCAGGCTGGAAAAGCCTTCACGAGGTGAGGTGATTACCGGGGATGCGGTGGGTAAACAAGCATCAAGCCCACGGGCGGCGTTCGTATTTCAGGATGCGCATCTGCTGCCCTGGCGGCGCGTGCTGAAGAACGTGGCGTTGCCGCTGGAACTCCTGGGCGTATCAAAACAGCACGCATACCAGCGGGCGCGCCAAGCGCTGGCGCAGGTGGGGTTAGCGGACGCCGTTGATCGTTACCCGGCACAGTTATCCGGCGGGATGCGCATGCGCGCCTCGCTGGCGCGGGCGCTCGTGACCGAGCCGGAACTGCTGCTGCTGGATGAGCCGTTCGCGGCGCTGGATGAGATCACGCGGCAGAAGCTCGATGAGCAGTTGCGGGAGTTGTGGGCGTCGCGAAGAATAACCGTGATCTTCGTCACCCACTCCATCGCGGAGGCGGCGTACCTCAGCGAGCGCGCGATCGTCATGTCAAAGCGACCAGGCAGAGTCGTGCTGGATCATCGCGTGCAGTTGCCCGAGCATCGCCCGGCACGGCTGCGCGGTGAAGCCGCATTCGCAGGCGAGATGCGCGTGCTGCTGGAGGCGCTGGAGCGGGGAGAGGCGCTCTGATGCGGCTTGTGCGGATCATTCTCCCGCCGGTGCTGGTGTTCGTTGTCGTGACGGCGCTGCTTGAGCTGACAGTGCGGATCATGAACGTGCCGAAGTACATCCTGCCGGCCCCGTCGGCGGTGTTCCGCACAATGGGCGAGCGTCGCGAGGATCTGCTCGGCTCCCTTGCGTCGACGGCGCTGGCTGCGGGCGCGGGCTTTTTGCTCAGCGCGCTGGTCGGAATCTTGATCGCCATGATCCTCTCGACTTCCCGATGGGTGCAGCGGGCCTTTTATCCCTACACCGTTTTCTTTCAGACGGTCCCGATCGTCGCCATCGCGCCACTGCTGGTGATCTGGTTTGGCTTTGGGCTGCGCAGCGTCGCGCTGAGCGCGCTGATTGCATCCATCTTCCCCGTGATCGCCAACACCCTCACGGGGTTACTCTCCACCGATCCCGCGCTGCGGGATTTATTTCGGCTTTATGGCGCATCCCGCTTGCAATCGCTGGTGAAGCTCAAGCTGCCTTCGGCGCTGCCGAACATCGTGACAGGGCTGCGCATCGCCGCGGGTTTGTCGGTCATCGGAACGATCGTTGGCGAGTTCGTCGCCGGCGTCATCGACCGCAAGGCGGGCCTGGGAATTCTCGTCATGATCGGCAAGCGCAACGGGAACACCGATCTGATTTTTGCGGCAGTGCTGGTCGCATCATTGCTTGGACTGGCGATGCTGTGGATGATCAACGCCCTGGGGTGGTTGCTCTTGCGCCGATGGCATGCTTCGGAGAAAACATGAAACTGTTAGCAATCCTGCTCCTGCTGTGTCAGACCACCTTCGCCGCCGAAAAGGTGAAGCTCCAACTGAACTGGGTTCCAGAGCCGGAATTCGGCGGCATCTACGAGGCGCAGCGCATCGGCGCCTTCGGCAAGCACGGGTTGGACGTCGACATCGCCGCCGGCGGCGCAGGGACGGCGACTTGGCAGCTCGTCGCCTCGAGTAAGCGCGACTTCGCCGTCGCCAGCGCCGATGAAGTCTTCACCGCACGCCAGCAGGGCGCGGACGTGGTCGCGATTTACGCGACGTATCAAACCAATCCGCAGGGACTGATGATCCGCGCTTCCCGCGGCATCGACAACATTGCCGACATCTTCAAGCAGGAGGGCACGCTCGCGGTCGAGCCGGGGCTGCCGTACGTGACGTTTCTGAAGAACAAGTATGGCTTCGATAAGCTGAAGGTGGTTTCCTACGACGGCGGCATCGCGGGATTCTTGAACGATGAGAAGTACGCGCAGCAGTGCTTCGTCACGAGTGAGCCGCTCGCGGCGAAGAAGGCGGGCGTGGAGGCCAAGTTCTTCTCCGTCGCCGACGCCGGTTACAACCCTTACACCGCCGTCATCATCACGCGCGGTGATTATGCCAGGTCGCATCTGGATACCGTGAAGCAGCTCGTCGCGGCGCTTCAGGAAGGGTGGAGAAGCTATTTGGATGATCCGAAGGGCGCTAACGATGCGATGGGTAAGCTCAACCCTGACATGGATGCCGCGACCTTCGCGGCGGCGGCGGACGCCCAAAAGAAGCTGATCGAGACGGACGAAACGAAGAAAGCCGGCTTGGGGAGCATGACCAAGGAGCGCTGGCAAATGCTCGGCCAACAACTGCTCGAGCTGAAAGTAATAGAAAAGGCCGCCGACGCGGACGCGTGCTACATCAACATCAAAAAATGAATCAAGGGAGAGAAGATGAATCGGCTAATAGTGCTGGCGGTCGTGGTCTGGTCCGCAGTGTTGCTTGCGGGCGCCGGTGAAGGAGCGAAGAAGGTGGAGTGGGTCGCGCACCGCGGCGAATCGTATCTCGCCCCCGAAAATACGATGGCGGCTTACAACCTCGGCTGGAGGGGCAACGTCGATGCCGACGAAACCGACATCCAGCTCACCAAGGATGGCAAGGTAATCATCTGCCACGATCTGGACACCCTGCGCACCACCGGCACAAAGCTCATCATCAAAGACAGCACCCTGGATCAGCTCCGCGCGCTGGACGCCGGGAGCTGGAAGGATGCCAAGTTCGCCGGCGAAAAGCTTCCCGTGCTCTCGGAACTGCTGGCCAGCATTCCTGATAACAAGCGCGTCTTCGTTGAGATCAAGAGCGGCATCGACGTGGTGCCGGAAGCCGTGAAGGTCATCAAGGATTCAGGCAAAAAGCCCGAGCAGATCGCGCTGATCAGTTTCCGTGAAGATGCGCTGGCCGCCGCAAAGAAGGCGCTGCCCGAGTACAAGACCTACTTCCTTTCGGGCTTCAAGCAGGACAAGAAGTCGAAGGAGTGGACGCCGAAGATTGCGGACTTGATCAAGATCGCCAGGAACAACGGCTTCGACGGCTTGGATCTTCAGAACAAGCCGCCGTTTGATGGCGACGCTGTCAAGCAGATCAAGGACGCGGGCCTGAACGCGTACGTCTGGACCGTCGACGATCCGGCGCAGGCGAAACAGTACATCCAGTGGGGCATCGATGGGATCACCACGAACCGCGCTGCCTGGCTTCGCGAACAGTGCGGCAAGTGATCAAAACGCCATTCCACACCTACTGCACAACAATTAAGCAGCCTTCTTCTGCTGCTTAAATCTTAAGCATTTCAAGCCCCCGCCTGCTGGTGCAGTAGGCGCAATATGTTTGCATTAAGGGTGCTCCAAGTCCTATACTTCCCGCCCCTTAGTTTCTCTCTTAACTCGACGGATGGGACATGGCTCACGTTCCGGGACACCTTATTGACCTTCCACGCCCCCAAGGGTTGTATCTTCCTGAATTTGAGCATGACGCCTGCGGTGTGGGCTTCGTCTGCCATATCAAGGGAAAAGCCTCTAAGCGCATCGTCGACAACGCCTTAGAGATGCTGGAGCGCATGAACCACCGCGGCGCCTGCGGCTGCGAGCCGGACAGCGGCGACGGGGCCGGGATCATGGTCCAGCTCCCCGACAAGTTCTTCCGTAAAGAGCTGGCCAAGCAAGCAGTTACGCTTCCCGCCAAGGGCCAATATGCCGTTGCCCAGATCTTCCTGCCCAAGGACATGGTCAATCGCCACGCCTGCGAGAAGATCGTGGAGCAAACAGTCCGCGATTACGGCATGATCGTCCTCGCCTGGCGGGACGTGCCCACTGACAAGGCTCACGTTGGCCCGACGCCCAAAAGGACGGAGCCCAAGATCCGCCAGGTCTTTGTCGGGATGGGCCAGCAGTTCTACAACCGCGCGGATTTCGACCGGCGGCTCTATCTCGTCCGCCAGCGCATCGAGAACATCATCGAGTTCGGCGAATTTAATGAGGCCGCCCGCGAAGGGTTCTACGTCAACGCCCTTTCCGCCAACCGCATCATCTACAAAGGCATGCTCACCGCCGGGCAGGTGCGTCTCTACTACAAAGACCTCCAGGATCCGGAGTTCACCAGCGCGATGGCGATCGTCCACTCGCGCTTCAGCACCAACACCTTCCCCTCCTGGCGCCTGGCCCACCCCTACCGCTACCTCGCGCACAATGGCGAGATCAATACCCTTCGCGGCAACCGCAATTGGATGCGCGCCCGTTACGCCTCGCTGCAATCTGAAGTCTTCGGCGACGAGCTTCAGAAGATGTATCCGCTGCTCACCGAATCGGGATCAGACTCGGCGACGCTGGATAACGCGCTTCAGTTCCTCGCAGTGAACGGCCGCTCGCTCCCCCACGCCGTGCTGATGATGGTCCCCGAAGCGTGGCAGAACAACACGCTGATGGACCCGGACCTCAAGGCGTTCTACGAATACCACGCCTGCCTGATGGAGCCTTGGGATGGCCCCGCGTCTATCGCGTTCACCAACGGCACGCTCATCGGCGCCGTCCTCGACCGCAATGGCCTCCGTCCGTCGCGCTACTACGTCACCAAGGATGACCTGTGCATCATGGCATCCGAGGTCGGCGCACTCCCGGTCGATCCGGCCAATGTCGCGAAGAAGTGGCGTCTTCAGCCGGGCAAGATCTTCCTCATCGACACCAAGCAGGGCCGGATTATCGACGACAACGAGATCAAGCGCAGCCTGGTCGACAAGCGCCCGTGGAAGCGCTGGCTCGAAGAGAACATGATCAACCTCGAGCACCTGCCCGAGCCGACGAATGTTCACCATCCCGATCACGACACGCTGCTCGTTCGCCAGCACGCCTTCGGCTACACCGTCGAAGATCTCCGGCTCATCGTGACCCCCATGGCCGTCACCGGCGCAGAAGCGGTCGGCTCCATGGGCAACGACACGCCGCTCGCGTGTTTGAGCGAAAAGCCGCAGCTCCTCTACAACTATTTCCGCCAGCTTTTCGCCCAGGTCACCAATCCCCCGCTGGATGCGATCCGCGAGGAACTCGTCACCAGCATGTACACCTACCTCGGGCGCGAAGGAAATCTGCTTGAGGAAACGCCCGGGCACGCGCACCTGGTGAAGCTCAAGTACCCGGTCATCGACAACTACGACCTCGAGAAGCTTCGCGCTGTCTCGGCCGGAGAACTCAAGGCCGTCACGCTTCCCATGCTCTTCAATGTCAATGAGGGCGAAGACGGGCTGAAGAACGCCTTGGAGCAACTGCTCGTTGACGCCGCCACCGCGGTGCGCGAAGGCGCATCCATCGTCATCCTCTCCGACCGCGG
The DNA here is from genome assembly GCA_036387255.1 of Tepidisphaeraceae bacterium. Classification (GTDB taxonomy): domain Bacteria; phylum Planctomycetota; class Phycisphaerae; order Tepidisphaerales; family Tepidisphaeraceae; genus DASVUC01. Next base: position 27,705 of record DASVUC010000013.1, read on the forward strand.
CGTCGATGCGGAGAAAGCGCCGATCCCCGCGCTGCTCGCGACGGCAGCGGTTCACCACCACCTCATCCGCGAAGGCACCCGCACCCAGTGCGGCCTCGTCATCGAAACAGGTGAAGCCCGCGAATCGCACCACTTCTGCCTGCTCATCGGCTACGGCGCGGGTGCGATCAATCCCTATCTCGCGTTCGAAACGCTCGCCGATCTGGATCGAGAAGGGCTGCTCCCCGAAGGGATCGACTTCACCCAAGCCAAGAAGAACTACATCAAGGCCGCCAACAAGGCGATCCTCAAGGTTGCGTCGAAGATGGGCATCAGCACCGTCCAGTCGTACCGCGGCGCGCAGATTTTCGAAGCCATCGGCCTCTCCGAAGAAATTATCGATCGCTACTTCACGAAGACCCCCAGCCGGATCAAGGGCATCGGGCTTGAAGTCATCGCGCGCGAGTCACTCGAGCGCCATCGACGCGGTTTCCCGCCGATCCGGGTAAACGGCGAAACGCTCGACTCCGGCGGCATGTACCAGTGGCGGCGCGACGGGGAGTGGCACATGTGGAACCCGGAAACCGTCGCCAAGATGCAGGCCGCCGTCCGCGCTGATCTTGAAGCGGGGGAAAAGCTGTCGAGCGGCGTCCGCGTCGACAGCTACAAGACCTTCAAGGAATACACCGCTCTTGTGAACAACGAAGCGCAGCGCCGCTGCACGCTTCGGGGCCTGCTCCAGTTCAAGAAGGGCCAGCGCCCGCCCGTGCCCATCGAGGAGGTCGAGCCGGCGAAGGAAATCGTCAAGCGCTTCTGCACCGGCGCCATGTCGCTCGGCTCGATCAGCACCGAAGCCCACGAGAACCTCGCCATCGCCATGAACCGCATCGGCGGCAAGAGCAACACCGGTGAAGGCGGCGAAGATCCCCGGCGCTTCCAGCCCGACAGCGCTGCCAAGTGGAAAGATGGCACGCCCGTCATCCGCCGCAGCGCCATCAAGCAGGTCGCCAGCGCCCGTTTCGGCGTGACGACCGAATACCTTGTTAACGCGGACGAACTCCAGATCAAGATGGCACAAGGCGCCAAGCCCGGTGAAGGCGGCGCACTATCGGGCAACAAGGTGGACGAATACATCGGCAAGATCCGTCACTCCACGCCCGGGGTGACGCTCATCTCGCCGCCCCCCCACCACGACATCTATTCGATTGAAGATCTCGCGCAGCTCATTCACGACCTGAAGAACGTGAACCCGCAGTCTCGCGTCAGCGTGAAGCTCGTCAGCGAAGTCGGCGTCGGCACCGTCGCCGCCGGCGTCGCCAAGGCCAAGGCCGATCACATCCTGATCTCCGGCGACAGCGGCGGCACCGGTAACTCACCGCTCACATCGATCAAGTACGCCGGCCTTCCGTGGGAACTGGGTCTTGCCGAGACTCAGCAGACGCTCGTCCTCAACGACCTCCGCGGCCGCATCTGGCTCCAAACCGACGGCCAGCTCAAGACCGGCCGCGACGTCGCCATCGCCGCATTGCTCGGCGCCGAGGAATTCGGCTTCGCCACCGCGCCGCTGATCGCATCGGGTTGCATCATGATGCGCGTGTGTCACCTGAACACCTGCCCCGTCGGCGTCGCCACGCAGGACCCCGAGCTTCGCAAGAAGTTTAACGGCAAGCCCGAGCACGTGATCAACTTCTTCTTCTTCATCGCAGAAGAACTCCGCGAGATCATGGCCGAGCTAGGCTTCCGTAAGCTCGAAGACATGGTCGGTCAGGTGCAGAACCTGGAGTTCGGCGACACCAGCCATCATTGGAAGGCCCGCCACATCGACCTGAACGTGATCCTTCACAAGCCGGAAGTGCCGGACACCGTCGCCGTGCGTCGCGTCCAGGCGCAGGACCACGGGCTTGATATGTCGCTCGACAACACGCAGCTCATCAAGCTCGCCCAGCCGGCGCTGGAGAGCGGCGAGAAGGTGGCTGCCGAGCTTCCGATCGAGAACGTCAACCGCACCGTCGGCACCACGCTCTCCGGACTCGTCGCCAAGAAGCACGGTTTTCAGGGCCTCCCTGACGAAACCATCCACTTCAAGTTCAAAGGCAACGCCGGCCAATCCCTCGGCTGCTTCCTCGCCAAGGGGATCACGCTGGAAGTGGAAGGCGACGCGAACGACTACCTCGGCAAGGGCTTGAGTGGTGGCCGGATCATCGCCTACCCGCCCAAGGACGCGACGTTCAAGGCGGAAGAGAACATCATCGCCGGCAACGTGATCGCCTACGGCGCGATCGCGGGCGAGATCTACCTCCGCGGCGTCGTCGGTGAGCGCTTCTGCGTTCGCAACTCCGGCGCCAACGCCGTCGTCGAAGGCGTCGGCGACCACGGCTGCGAATATATGACCGGCGGCCGAGTCATCGTCCTCGGCAAGACCGGGCGCAACTTCGCCGCGGGCATGTCCGGCGGCATCGCCTACGTTTATGACGACGACGGCCAGTTCGCCAAGAAGTGCAACATGGAGATGGTCGACCTCGAAAAAGCGGACAAGGTCGAGGACAAGGAAACCCTTAAAAAGCTCCTCATCAACCACGCGAAGTTCACCGATTCGCCGCTGGCAAAGGCAATCCTGGAAGACTTTGAGAAGGAGCTCCGCTGGTTCGTGAAAGTGATGCCGACGGATTATCGCCGCGTGCTGGAACACCAGGCGGAAATTGAGGAACGGGCCAAGCAACTCGCCCAGCGACAAACTGCAAACGTTTAAGGAACCACAGATGCACACGGATGAACACAGATTGAATCAACTCACCGAGTTGGTCATCGGCTGTGCCTATCGCGTGTCCAACAAGTTGGGCTCTGGTTTCTTGGAAAAGGTGTACGAGAACGCGATGGCAGTCGAACTACAACGCGCCGGCATCTTCTTTGAGCAACAGAAATCAATTGTCGTCCGCTACGACGGTGTTGTCGTCGGTGATTACGTTGCTGATCTCCTTATCGAGGGTGTCGTATTAGTAGAGCTGAAGGCGTGTAAAGGTCTCGATGAAATTCACGAGGCGCAGTGCCTGAATTACCTGAAGGCGACGAGACTCCCCCTCTGCCTGCTGATCAACTTGGGGAAATCGAGAGTCGAGATCAAACGTTTCGCAGGACAAGCTGCACGCCTGTCCTAAATCTGATCTGTGTTCATCCGTGTTCATCTGTGGTTTCAACAGGTTCTGAGTAATGGGCAAGCCAACCGGTTTCAAAGAAATTCCCCGCGAGCTCCCCAAGCGTCGCCCGGTCAATCTCCGCATCCTCGACTGGAACGAGATCTACACCGACTTCCCGACTGAGAAGCTCCGCGCCCAGGGCGCGCGGTGCATGGACTGCGGCATTCCCTTCTGCCACGGCTCCGTCAAAGGCCCCAACCCGCTCACCGATTCCGTCGGCTGCCCGCTGGGCAATCTCATTCCTGACTGGAACGATCTCGTCTACCGCAACCGCTGGCGTGAAGCGATCGCGTCGCTCCACAAGACCAACAATTTCCCGGAGTTCACCGGCCGCGTCTGTCCCGCGCCGTGCGAAGAAGCCTGCGTGCTCGGCATCAACGAGAAGCCGGTCACCATCAAGAACATCGAATGCTCCATCATCGAGCACGCCTTCGATGAAGGGTGGGTGCAGCCGGAAGCGCCGAAGGTCCGCACCGGCAAAACCGTCGCCGTCATCGGCTCCGGCCCCGCCGGTCTCGCCGCCGCCGCTCAGCTTAACAAGGCGGGCCACCAGGTCACCGTCTTCGAGCGCGCCGACCGCGTCGGCGGCCTGCTCATGTACGGCATCCCCAACTTTAAGCTGGAGAAACGTTTCGTCGATCGCCGCGTGAAGCTCATGGAAGCGGAGGGCGTGAAGTTCGTCACCAGCGCCAACGTCGGCGTGACCGTAAAGGTGGAAGACCTCCGCCGCGACTTCGACGCCATCGTCCTCTGCGGCGGCGCCACCAAGGCCCGCGACCTCCCCGTCCCCGGCCGCGAATTGGCCGGCATCCATCTCGCCATGGAATTCCTCCCGCAGCAGAACAAGCGCAACATGGGCGACGACGTCGCCGGCCAGATCAGCGCCAAGGACAAGCACGTGATCATCCTCGGCGGCGGCGACACCGGCGCCGACTGCCTCGGCACCTCGATCCGCCAAGGGTGCGCAAGTGTGAAGCAGTTCGAGCTGCTCCCCCGCCCCGCGGATTCCCGCGGCAAGCCCGGCGTCGCCCCCTGGCCCTGGTGGCCGATGGTCTACCGCACCAGCTCCGCACATGAGGAAGCCGAGGAACTCGTCTCCCCGGAGATCCGCGACTTCTCCATCAACACCAAGAAGTTCAGTGGTGAAAACGGCGTCGTCAAAAAGCTCCACGGCATCCGTCTCGAGTGGGGCAAAGACGAATCCGGCCGCTTCGCCATGAACGAAATCCCCGGCTCCGAATTCGAGCTCGACTGCGACCTCTGCCTCCTAGCCCTCGGTTTTGTTGGGCCGGAAAAGCAAGGCCCCATCGAGCAGCTCAACCTCAACCTCGATCCGCGCGGCAACGTCGTCGTTGACGACAACTACATGACCAACGTCGACGGCGTCTTCGCCGCCGGCGACATCCGCCGCGGCCAAAGCTTAGTCGTCTGGGCGATCAGCGAAGGAAGGCAAGCCGCACGAGGCGTCGATACCTTCCTCATGGGAAGAAGCGACCTGGGGCCGGCGCTAAAATTGTTTTGATCGCTCGTCGAGCGACTTTTCCTTTGATACGGCATATATCGCAGAGTAGCTCCCGTCTTTCGCGTTCTGGGTCGCGTACACATATTCACACGGACTTAGTTCAACTGCGCCGACTAGCGTGCTTCTGATGGTCCTGCTTTGCGAATTTTAGCAATGCTCTGTTGCTCGCCAGACAACATGTCGGGCGAGAGAATCTAATCCCGGAAATAGGGACACCTCATTAATACCGCATCTGTCCAGCTCCTCGCGGATTCCCTGTAAGCACCCCGCAGGCACTACTAGTGAATCGACCAGGTTGTCGAGCGAATCTAGCGGCACAAATCGTGTATGTGAAGGATTGGAGGGCTGTAAGATGAAGCAACTGTTCTGAGCGGTGATTCTGGTGGCGAGATGTGGTGCGTGTATTAGCGCCGGCGTCGTTAGCGAGAACGGGTTCTCGATGAGGCTATGATTGGTGCACGAAGCAGTAATGGTTCGATCCGGAGTCAGCACCCACAAACGTGCATCTGTTGCGTGCGTCTCATGTTCTCTAACTGCAAACCATAAGGCCGCTAGCGGACTAGTCGTCCAATCCAAGAGTCGGGTTGCCAATCCAAAATGCTGACCTAGCGCGAGCCATTCCACCATGTTCTTCGGCTCGCGCTCAAGATAAGGTTGCGAGCGGCGTTGAAACTCTTGTAGAAGGGCCCGTTCCAGAGAAGTGCCCCCAGGGATTCGAGCAATTCGAGATTCAAGCAGCCATTCGGCATCGCTTTGCCCGCGAAATAGCGCGGACCGCGAGGTGTTATTGGCAATCCATTGCAGTACCTGCGCGACCGAATGGCATGTCACATCGGATAGCATGTTGGTGAGGGGAAAAGCTGAGGGACTTCTTTGCGACGCTCTGATTTCATGATTCGGACGATCACTCGCCAGAACTCATGGTTGGTCATCGAGGACATGACCCCGTTCCTGCGGCACTCCCTCACAAAGCGAGCAAACAGATCGTCGAATAAGTTAGTGTATGGCAGCCGTTCACGCTCAGATCGTGACTGAGGCAATGCAATGTACAGACGGGCAATCCGGACTTCCTGAGCGGACGCGGGAGTGAGGGCCGCGTCCGCCCGTCTGCCGAAGGTCGAGAGTAGTCCGGATTTCCGCATGTTGAGGAGGGTCAGCCAGAGGGCACTTTTGCGTGACTCTGCTCGCGTACTCATTCTTAAGGCAGGCAACACTCTCGCGTGGACCGCCGAAAATTCCTCATACAGATCATCGAACTTCTTCGTGTAGGCGAAACTATCGACGCCCCCGCAGATCTTCCGCCTCCAGTATTCCCGCAGCCATCCGACGGCTTCGCCGACAGTCGGCTGATATGGCACGTCAGGCGATGTAGCAAACAGCTGAAGCTGCGGGTCGGTTAGTTCGTGAAGCCGTATCGCGAACTGGGAATCGGGCAGCGCAACCGGACCGTCTGTCCTGCGTATGAAGCTATGCGTTGGTTCCACCATAATACTGCTCTACGTGCTGGTCTCCGCCAGCTCAACGTGACTCACATTTTTACTTAATTTGTCTTACGAGCACCCCATCGAATTCCCGCAGTTCAAGCACTTGTAGCAAGTCCCGCTGCGCACCGTGATCGACCCGCAGACATCACACGCCGGCGCGTCGGCTTGCATGTTGCTTCCCTGCTGGCTGAGCGGATCCGCGGCGATGACGGCGAGGCGCAGGTTGGGCACCACCGGCTCGCTCGTGACGCCGGAGTCTTGTGAGACCAGCGGCGGGGAGACCTTTTGCTCGGATTCGTAATCGAAGCCGGTGTTGGCGTCGGCTGCGACTCGAGGGTGGTGGCCATTGCCATTTTTCCTGGACGCGGAATGACCGTTCCCATTACCTGAAGAAGACCCCTCATCCCGGCCTTCTCCCGGAGTGCCAGGAGAAGGAGAAAGAGCGGGCGTCGGCGTTGCGCCTGAGGCCGCGGGCTTGGCCTTGCGCTGCGGTGCGTTGGCGGCGCGATATCCGGGAACGAACTCCATCGCCAGCCAGCGGAAGATGTAATCGACCAGCGACTTTGCCATCGGGATGTCCTGGTTGCGCGTCATCCCCGAAGGCTCGAATCGCACATGCTCGAACTTCCGCACGAGCTGCTCGACCGGCACGCCGTATTGCAGCGCGACCGAGACGAGCGTCGCGATCGTGTCCATCAGGCCGCCGATCGTGCTGCCTTCCTTCGCCATCGTGATGAACACTTCGCCCGGCATCCCGTCTTCATAAAGACCGACGGTGATGTAGCCCTCGTGGCCAGCGACGTCAAACTTGTGCGTTACCGCATGACGCGTGTCGGGAAGGCGGCGCCGCAGCGGGCGCTCGACGATCCGTTCCACGATGCGCTCGATGATGCGTGTGTGTTCGGGTGCGGGTTCGAGGTTGTCCGAATTCAGCGGCGCACCCACGGCAGAGCCGCGGGCTTTCTGGACAGCCGTTGCAGCAGCAACGACGTCGCGCGCCACTTCCTCACGCGCATCGCTCACCGCATCCTGATCTTCCTCATCCGTCTTCTCATCCACTTCCGCATCCGATTTCACATTCAGCGGCTGCGAGAGCTTCGAACCGTCGCGATACAGCGCGTTTGCCTTCAGCCCCAGCTTCCAGCTCAGCTCGTAGGCGCTCTTGATGTCGTCCACTGTCGCCTCGTTGGGCAGGTTGATCGTCTTGCTGATCGCGCCGCTGATGAACGGCTGCGCCGCCGCCATCATGCGGATGTGACCTTCAACGGCGATGAACCGGCAACCGGTCTTGCCGCACTTGTTGGCGCAGTCGAAGACGGGCAAGTGCTCGCTCTTGAGGTGCGGCGCACCTTCGACGGTGCCGCGCCCGCAAATGTGGTCGTTGGCCGCGTCGATCTGCTGCCGTGTGAACCCCAGGTGCCGCAGCAGATTGAAGTTCGGCGCCTGCCAGGTCTGCTCGGGGATGTCCATGCGCGAGAAGAACGCCGCGCCCAGCGACCACGGGCTGAACGCGAACGACAGCTCGAACATCCCCGGCAGTGAATCTTCGATCTTGTGCAATTCCGCTTCGGTGAAGCCCTTGTGCAGCAGCGTTTCCCAGTTGACCACCGGCGCATCGTGCAGCGACAGCGAGCCGAGCACGTACTTGAGGATGTCGTGGATCTGGTGCGGGTCGTACCCGAGGTTTTGCAGCGCCGGGCGCAGGGACTGGTTGGCGATCTTGAAGTACCCGCCGCCCGCGAGCTTCTTAAATTTCACCAGCGCAAAGTCCGGCTCAACGCCAGTGGTGTCGCAATCCATCAGCAGACCGATTGTGCCGGTCGGTGCGATGACCGTCGTTTGCGCATTGCGATAGCCGTGCTTCTCGCCCAGCGCCAGCGCTCGATCCCAGCATTCGCGAGCCGAGTGCAGCAGTTGCCGCGACGCCAGCGGATCGACGTCGGCAAATTGCAGGGAATCAATACCGACGGGGTGGATGTCGAGCCCTTCATACTTGCCGACGTTTTCCAGGCCGTTCGCTTTGGCAACGTTGTACGCCGCCCGGCGGTGGTTGCGAATCACGCGGAGCATGTCGTCCTTGTTGTCCGCATAGCCCGGGAATGCGCCCAGCTCGCGCGACATCTCTGCACTGGTGGCGTAGGACTCACCGGTGAGGATGCTGGTGAGGGCGGCGCAAATGCCGCGGCCTTTCTCACTGTCGTAGGGGATGCCGGCCTGCATGAGCATCGCGCCCAGGTTCGCATAGCCAAGGCCGAGCGTGCGGAACTTGAAGCTGAGCTTCGCAATCTCTTCCGACGGGAAGCTCGCCATCAGCACCGAGACTTCCAGCACGATCGTCCAGATGCGAATCGCGTGCTTGTACGCCTCGATATCGAAGCGGCGCGAATCGGCATCAAAGAACGTCAGCACGTTCAGCGAAGCGAGGTTGCACGCGGTGTCGTCAAGGAACATGTATTCAGAGCAATTGTGCACCGTCAAACCGTTCGCGATGAACGACGACGTCGCTGGCTCCGTCAGATCAAACACCTGCTGCACGCCAAGATGCTTCAGAGATGAGAACCGATCCCAGTTCGAGAACAGCTCCTGCGTGCGCGAGATCGAGAACGAAACGGCGGTGGCGAGTTGTTCGAGCTTCTTGCCGGGGAGAAGCGCGATGTGTTTAGCAAAAGCGCGGAGGCTGCCCGTATCGATCCGCAGGCCGTGGCGTCTTTGATCTGCGTTGCCGCGCGCGGGGCGCGTGCCGGGATGGACCCGTCGATCGGACAGCTCTCCGCGAGAATCGACGGCTCCGCCGTCGTAGTCTGAGGCCCCAGGATTCAGCGTGCGCTTTTCAGGGCGCAAAGCCGTCTGGATCCCAAAACCTGACAAGATCAGTTGAATGTCCTGGAGCAACCCCAGCGAATCGCTGCGAAGCTCCAGCGTGTTGTTGGTGATGATGCTGTCGGCGGTAAACACGCCGCGAAGCAGGTGACGCTGCGCCGCCAATCCCGCGGTGAACGCTTCATCGCTCAAGCGCTTGACGCCGTTCTCCGTGCGGACGAACGCGCCCAGTCGGCTGATCAGCCGGCGGTTCGTCAGCGTCGCCGTCATCGTGGAACCGTCTTCCCCGCTCGGCTGCTCATCGTGCACGAGCATGAGCTGATTTACGTAATCATCTTCGTACTTCTGCTCCGTCCAGTGCTCAGTGATGTACTGCGCAAACTGCTCGGCCACGTCATGGCTCGGCAGGCATGCGTCCAGGTGCAGCGCGGTCGCATCGTTGTTCGAATCGGAAACGAACAGCCCCAAAAGCTGGAAGAACTTCGGATCCTGCGGCTCGCCCACTTCATGCACCGCCGCGGGCTTCGATGGAAGCCGAATCTCGTCGCTCGTCGTCAGGTGCTGCGCCTCGACCCACCCGCGCTGTTTCGTCCAAACCTTGTGATCAGCAGTGAGCTTGAGCGTGTACCCCCCCGCCGTCGTCAGTTCGTAAACATCCTTGTGACCCGTTGGGAACGCGCCTTCGGTAACGTGAATCTCCTGCGCGTCCAGGTTGGTCATGATCCGCGCCGGCAGGTGGATCATCTGATCGATCCGCCGCCAGATGCCGCCCGGCGTCAGCACACGCGTATCGCCTGTGACGCACGGATTGCTGGCGTTGATCCGCCCGCTCTTCGGGCACGTGTGCCACTGGTTGATCGTGTCGTCATACTGCACGCCCGGATCCGCGCACCGCCACGCCGCGTACGCGATCTCATCCCAGAGCTCGCGCGCCTTGACGGTCTTGGCGACCTTCCCCTTCTTCGTGCGCGAATACAGATTCCAATCCCCATCGTTCTCCAGCGCCTTGAAGAAGCTGTTGGGGATGCGCACGGAATTGTTTGAATTCTGCCCCGAAACGGTCTGATACGCCTCGCCGTTGAAGTCGTAGGAAAGGTTCAGCCCCAGCTTCTTGGCTGTCTCCTTCTGCTCCGCCGCCAGGTGCTTCAGCCCCTCCACCATCGCCGCGACTTTCAGCTCCTCGCGAACCTTCCAATTCACGAACGATTCGATATCCGGGTGATCCAGATCAAGGCAAACCATCTTCGCCGCCCGGCGCGTCGTCCCGCCGGACTTGATCGCCCCTGCCGCGCGATCGCCGATCTTCAAGAAGCTCATCAACCCCGACGACTTCCCGCCGCCGCTCAGCGCCTCATTTTCTCCACGGAGCTTTGAGAAATTCGTTCCCGTTCCCGAGCCGTACTTGAATAGACGCGCCTCGCGCGTCCACAAATCCATGATCCCGCCGGGGTTCACCAGGTCGTCGCTGATCGACTGGATAAAGCAGGCATGCGGCTGCGGATGCGAATAAGCATCTTTGCTCTTGAGCAATTCGCCCGAGCGCGGATCGCAGTAGAAATGCCCCTGCGCCGGGCCGGTGATCCCGTAAGCCCAGTTCAAGCCGGTATTGAACCACTGCGGCGAATTCGGCGCGCACATCTGGTGCAGCAGCATGTACGCCAATTCATCATAAAACGCCTGTGCATCTTCCGGCGTGTCGAAGTACCCGTGCTTTTCGCCCCAGTAGCGCCAGCATCCCGCCAGCCGATTGATCACCTGCTTCGCACTCTTCTCAGGGCCGGTGATGACATTTCCCGCTTCATCCCGAACAGGCAACCCCGTCTCCGCATCAACCAGCGGCACGCCCGCCTTGCGGAAATACTTGCTCACCATGATGTCGGTCGCAAGCTGCGACCACTGCTTGGGGATCTCGGCGTCGTTCATCTCGAACACCACGGACCCGTCGGGATTCGTGATCCGGCTCGTGCGCTTTTCATACTCAGCCGTGGCGAAGGGATCTTGACCAGGTTTGGTGAAGCGGCGGGTAATTTTCATGCTGCGGTTCCTTCCCTTAAAAAACGTCGGAGAAAAATCACCGACCACTCACGGCGCAGGAGCCGGCGCCGTGGTGGTGGTCGGGGGTTGTTCTTTACGTAAGAAATAAACTTCGTATCCGCCCTTGCTGGGCGGCACTGTACCTTTGCCGGGGTCGCCGGCATGACGATCCGCGGTGAACTGCGTCCCCTGCTCGCCCGGCATCAGTTCAAACACTTCCCCGGTCAGCAGATCGTATTGCAAGACCACCTGCCGATCGTCCCGGCTGAAAACGTAAACCGTTCCCGGCGAATCCGGCGCAACCCGAAGCGGCTCGCTCCCCTGCCCGACAAGCTGCGCTTCATGCGGAACTTCTATGATCGTCCGCGCCGCCGGCGCCTGGCTCGACTGAACCGGGTTCGCCGGCTCCGGCTTCTTTCCCACCGACATCTGGAACGAGCAGCCGGCGATGAACGCAATCACCATTGCGATCAGGGAAACGAGGATGTGACGCTGCGTTGTCATCAGAACCTACTTGTCGCCGCTCAGGAAATAGATCGCGTGGTGGTTTCGTTCGAAGATGTCGTTCACCTTGAGCCGCGCCCCGTTGATCGTCGCGCGATGCAGCCGCGGCGTGACGGTGACGCGGTCCCCCTTGTTCATGTCCCCGAAGAACAGAACACTCTTCCGGTCGTCATCAAAGAGCCACACTCTTCCCCGCTCCTTCGCGCGGAAGGTGATCTCCCCTTCGCCGTAAGCTTTTCGAGCAGCGGCGGGAGAGACGCGCTCCGCCGTCAGCGGCTCATTAGTCGCCAGCGCGGTAGCTTCATCGGCGTGCTTGTCCTGCGCACATCCCCCTGCCGCTGCGACCGAGAGTGTCGCAGCGGCAACGAAGACGAGCGTGCCAAAGGAGCACAACCGAACCATGAACCTTCCTCCACCTTCTACCGTGCGGGCGCAGTCGCCGGCGGCGTTATCGCGCCGGTGCGAACCTGGACCTGCGTGTCTGCATGATTTTCGACGTAGATTCCATACTCGTGAGCCGACGCCAGCGGTCCCGGCATCACCGTGCTGCCCCCGACGGTGACGCCCTTCTTCTCGTCCACCGCCACCACCGATCGCGCCAGCGCATCCGCCGTGGCGATTGCAACGCCATTGCTCATATCCACCACACGAATGACCGACCCGCCGGTCGTGATGTACGCCAGCGGGAGCTTGCCGCGCGTCACCGGATACGTCTTGCCAATCTGCACGGCGCCGCCGCTGGATTGCCCATTGAATTCCTGCCGGAGCGTCTCCAGGTCGGATTTGGAAAGCGCCCGCTGTGCCGGCCGATCGCTCCCCCCGCCGCCGCAACCGGCGACAGAGCAAATCAAGAAGATGACGCACAAGCGGTTCATGCGACTGTATCGAAAGACTTAGCGAGATTGATTCGGATTAGTCGGCGTGTTCGACTGCGGCACGAAGTACACGCGGTACTGCTTGTTGGCGTCAAAGCTCGCCTTCATTGAATCCGGAAGCTGCTCGGCGCTGAGCGGCCCATCGTGACGCCGCGTCGCCGCCGACATCACATGCACCACCTGCCCCGTCCCCGCATCCACGTAATACAACAGCCCCGGTTCATCCGGCACATACGTCGCTGGGATGTACCGCCCGTAAGCCAGCATCCGAGCATCCGCCGGCAAAAACATTTTGCCACTCGGCTCCTTCGGTGCTCCGCAGCCGAACCCCAAGCCGATCAATCCGACAACGACAGCAAATCGAACCGTCCACTGGCTCATCGCAACCTCCTCTAGTCAACCTTCGGCAGCGTCAGACCCGTCTGGTCCTGATACTTCCCGCGCTTGTCGGCGTAGCTCACCGCACACGCGCGTTCGCCTTTGAGGAAGACGAGCTGGGCGATCCCTTCGTTGGCGTAAATCTTCGCCGGCAGCGGTGTCGTGTTGCTGATTTCCAAAGTGATCTTCCCCCGCCACTCCGGCTCGATCGGCGTGACGTTCACGATGATCCCGCAGCGGGCGTACGTGCTCTTCCCCACGCAGATCGCCAGGTAGTTCCGTGGCATCGACACGTACTCCACCGTCTCCGCCAGCGCAAAGCTGTTCGGCGGAATGATCACGTGGTCCTTGCCTGTCTCGCGGGTGTCGACCGTGATGAAGTTGTCTTCAGTAAAGCGCTTGGGGTCGACAACTGAGGTCGACCCGGATGGGGTGACGTTGGTGAAAATCTTGAACAGCGGCCCCACGCGAAGGTCGTAGCCGTAGCTGGAGACCCCGAAACTGATGTTGCCGGGACGCTTGGTGTTTTCCTCGAAAGGTTCGATGCCAATCAGTTCACGGATTTGGGTGTCGCAGAGAATGGACATTGTTTGCTTCCCGAGAGGTTGATGACCCGCGGCGGAGCCTCTGGGCTCCTGCTGGCTGCTGACGCCGGACGACACAAGGCGATGCGAGACCCGCGGGCGGGGCTTCATGCCCTGTCCGTTGGTGCCGACAACCGCGGCGAATTAAAGAGCGTCATCCTCCTGACGACGATGTGAATTGTCCCGATCTTCCGAGCCATCTGCCGGAGCAGATCGCCCGCAACCCAACCGCAATCCCAATGCCGATCAGTCGCCTAACCGGCTGCCCAACGACATGTCCGTCGCGTGGTTCTTATACACTACATCTGGTAGTGGTCAATCTGGACTTTACTAAATCTGGGATAACGATCGGTAAACACGTTCTTAACAATCGCCACGGCCGAGGGTTAGAGCATAGAGACTTTTTTTGGCCGCGCGGCGCGAGGTGTTTTGGGGCTTCAGGTTATCCACCAGCCGCCATCCACAGGGTGGAGAGGATTGTGGAAAGAACCCTGGGGCGCGCGCAGGGAGCGGTGGTGACAAGCTGACGGAAGCACCTGCGGCCAGGTGATGGACTGTCGCTCGCCTTCGCTTCAGTATTTAGCCCCCGGTGAATACACCGGGGGTGCCCGCTCCCCCCGTTCCTACACTCCCCGATGAACACAGCGAAGGTGGCGCTCCCCCCGTTCCTGCTCTTCCCCACGCTTCCCACGTAAAAAAAAAGCCCCGGACGCGGGGAAGACGTCCGAGGCTCAGGGGGAGGGTAGGTAGCTCGTTTAGCCCCCGCACATATCAATAGTAGCTCGGCGAGGGGTTTTTATTTCAAGAACCAAAAAATCTCGCGGTCCAGTCACAGAAGAAATGCGCAGAGGCGGGAGGAAGTTGCAGCCGCCGCGGAAGATTTCAAAAGATCAAGGGACAGGCGCCGTGGCCGGGGTCGTCGCGGGGGCGGGGCTGGCGGCAATATCGAATTGTTGAGTCGCCGGCAAAGCCCTTGGCAGGTCCGCGGGCTCCGTCGCCGGAGAGATCGGCGCATCCCCATCCGGCTGAAGCACGATCACCACGTCCACCCGAGGCTCCGAACTGGCGGGCAGGCTGGTGGCGATGCTAAGGGTGGTGGGAAACGTCGTAGCCAGTGACCGGGGAAGGTCGGGCTGCGACGAAGGCTGCGTCGCCGCTCCGTTAAACACTTCGGGAAACGTCGTCGTTTCAGCGCTGCCGCTGCGAGACCTGCCGGAGGCGTCCTTCGCGGTGACGACGAAGGTGCCGGCGCCGGCGTCGTAACGAGAAGCCGCCTCGGCGATCGCCTGAGCAACCTCACGAGGTGTCTTCCCCGCAGTCTGAAATTCGCCGAGGAGGGGCAGCTTGATGATGCCTTCCTCAGATACCAAGTGACTCGTCACGCGGCGGAGATCCGGGTTCAAGTAATCCCAGCTCACCTCCAACTCGTTCCCTGCCTTGACGATAAAGCTCGGCTGAGTGGCAGCCGGCTGCGAAGCGGCCATGCGAACCGCGTGAAGGCTGACGTTGCCCGGGGTCAGCCCAGCCTGCTGATATAGCTTCGCGATCCGCTCCTGCGCTTCGTCCACCGTCCAGCCGGCGATGGTGACCCGACCGAGGGATTGGATATTAATCTGGCCGGCGGAGTCGATATTCAGCACCGCCAGTTCGGGACTTGTTGCGGTGGAGAAGCTAACGATATCACCCGCGTGCAGCACCGCAGCCGTCGTGGTCGCCGGCGCGGTGGCCGGTTCTGCAATCGACGCGTTGACCGGAGCCGGCGCAGCCGCCTGAGCCGCGGGATCTCTCCAGGTAAAATTCAACGGTGCAGTCGACGTAGTCGTCGCACGTGCAAAAGTCCCCTCTTGCGTCCGATACTCTCTGGCCGGCGCAGCGCTACCGGAAAGTGCAATCGTACTGACATCACCCTGGGCCGAACCCTGGAGATTCAGCACGCACTGGTTCAGATCTTCCACTTGTCGCGGCGTCAGGTTGCGAACCAGGATCAGTTGCCCCGATCGCACCATCTGACTCGCCGGCTCCAGCTTTTGCGTCAGATCCAGCGTCTCGTCAAACGCGGGCTGCGACGAAGTGGTGGTCGCAGCTTCACCGCCCGCCAATCCCCGCGGCGTCTTCAGCCGCATCGCGACGTTCGCAGTCCGCGACATCACCATCGGCTGGTTGTACCCTATCGCCTCCGGCATCGGCTCATCCAGCTTCTGCCAGTTGTACTTGTTGCTGCCCAGGTACTGCGTCACCCGGTGCTGCGCCGCTTCGGGATTCACCGAATTCAGCACCACAACCTTTGCGTTGTTCACCGCGCCGTTGGTCACCCGATTCACGTGCTGATTGACGGTCGTGGTGAAAAATACATCCTGCCCTGCGCTGAAATTGCCCAGCGCACCCGCGTGGCCAGCAACCTGTATCGGCCGACGCGTCTCATCGTTCAGTTGCGTTGGTGCCGCGACGAGCGGCGCAGCATTTCCCGATCCGGAAAATGACGGCTTCGCTCGAGCCACGACGCGATCCGGATCGATCAAAAGCTCACTGCTCTTTTCCGTGCTGAGCACGAGCGGACCCGTCGTCGTCGGGGCAATTGCAAAATCCGGCCGATGCGCCGGCTGCTTCGGAAGCACAAAGTAGATTACCGCCGCCAATCCCACCGCCAGCAGCAGCACCGCCGCCGCCGCGTACACCTGCGGCCAGTGACTGATCCGTCCCGCAACGACTTCGTCTTCCTCAAAATCTGAATCCAGCAGCGACGAACGCTCGAGCTGCCCTGTGAAATTCTCGTAGATATCCTCCCCCGCCGTCTCGCGCGGCAGCCCACGCAGCAAATCACGCTGCTGAATCAACTCCCCGAGCAACTGGCGGTGCTGCGGATTGCTGGCCAGGTGCTGCTCAATCTCCGCCCGCCCCTGCGCGTCGAGCTCATTATCGACGTATGCACAAAGCTTGGCTTCTATGTGTTCCGTGTTGGCCATGATCTTTGATGGTGATTGTGAACAATTGATCGTTGAGCTTCGACGAGCTTTCAACAGTCAACCGTCAACACTCACCATCACTTAAAGTACGCCTTCAATTCATCCCGCAGCGCCAGCCGCGCTCGGAACAGTCTGCTCTTTAAAGTTCCCAGCGGCAGGCCAAGCACATCGGCCATCTGCTGGTAATCAAATCCTTCTATATCCCGCATCACCAGGACAGCCCGATATTCCGGATCGAGCCGGCCCAGCGCCGCCAGCACTTGCTGATGCTGCTCCTGGCGCTCCATCTGCTCATCCGGACGCAAACCGGAATCCGGCTTCACCCGGTCGATCAGGCTCGATGCCTGATCATCGTTGCTCCCGCGCGTTCCGCCTTCCAGCGAGAACGTCCGGTGCCGCTGCACCTTCCGCAGCCGGCTGATGCAAAGGTTCGTCGCGATGCGAAACAGCCACGTGTAAGGCGCTGCATCGCCGCGGAACCCGTCGATCTTGGCCAGGCCTCGCGTGAACGCCTCCTGCGTCAGCTCGCGGCTCTCATCGCGATCGCCCACCATGCGGACGACGGCGTTGTACAGTCGGTCCTGGTACAGGAGCACCAGCCGCCCGTACGCGCCGCGGTCGCCCGCCTGAGCCTTGCGGATCAGCTCAAGCTCACCAAGAGCATTGGAGACCTCGCCACCGGCCTGGCCGTTGGCAGCCGGGAAATCGGCTTCGAAGTGTGCTCCGCTCAAACTCGACATGGGATTGGACGCGGAAAGGTGGAGAAAGTTCCGGCAGATTCGTGACCCTCCGTGATCACGACAACAACAGTCCCATAATGCCTGCGTCCAACGGCGCAGTCAACAAGATGTCCGGCGTGAAGTGAGCTATTTAGCCGGCGTCATGCGGGCCGGCGCCGCTGCCCCACCACCCGCTCTCCCGCTGAACGGGGCGCCACGTACGCCGGGCGTCATCCTGCGGAACGTGCCGAAGGGGATCGGGCGATTGGTGGTGCTGCCGAAGTCGATCAACGGCCGCCCCAGCGAACCGCTGTCAATGGTTGGACGGCCCACCGAGCCCGCGTTGATCGTCGGCGAATTAAGCCAGCCGCTCCCCCACATGTACGGACTTCTTGCCGCCGCGGTCTGTCGATCAAAGATGAAGAAGTTCCCCTCGCCGTTGTTGAAGTACCACGCGCCGACCCCGCGCGGGAAGCGATCGGTCGCGCCGTTCCAACCGACACCCGCGCCTCTTGATGAATCCGTCGACGGCGCGTTCACCACATACACCGACCGCGCGGTCGCGCTGCTTGAAACATATGCGGTTGAGCTG
>DASVUC010000014.1:0-4443 GCA_036387255.1 Tepidisphaeraceae bacterium
GCATGGGCGAGACGCCCATGCTACGCAAAATCAAAGATCGTCCGCATCGCTCTCGAGCGTGTCTTTCCACAGCTCCAGGTTTTCCAGGTACACGCTGGTCCCGCGCGCCACGCACGTGAGCGGATCTTCCGCCAGTCGCACATCCAACCCCGTTGCGTTGCTGATCACCTGCGGCAAGCCTCTCAGCAGCGAACTTCCACCCGCCATGGTGATGCCGTTGTCCACGAGATCCGCCGCCAGTTCCGGCTCGGCCTGTTCCAGCGTGTGCGTGACGGCTTCGATAATGTTGGTGACCGGCTCCTGAAGCGCCTCGCGAATCTCCTGCGCCGTCACCACCGTCTTCCGCGGCAGCCCACTGATCATGTCCCGCCCGCGAACTTCCAGCGTCCCCTCATCGTCGCCTTGCGAGCAAGCCGAGCCGATTTCGATCTTGATGCGCTCGGCCATCTGATCACCGATGGCCATGTTGTACGTGCGCTTCATGTGCAACACGATCGACTCGTCGAAATCATCGCCCGCCGTTCGGACTGAATTGCACACCGACACGTCCGCCAGCGAAATAATCGCCACTTCCGTCGTCCCGCCGCCGATGTCGATAATCATGCTGGCGGTGGGTTCGGTGACGGGAAGCCCGGCGCCAATCGCCGCCGCCATCGGCTCTTCAACGAGGAACACCCGACGCGCCCCCGCGCGCTCCGCGCTGTCCAGCACCGCGCGTTTCTCCACAGCCGTGATTCCCGAAGGCACCGCAATCACCACCCGCGGATGAATGAAGTGATTCCGACCCTGCGCCCGCCGAATGAAATACCGAAGCATCGCCTCGGTCACTTCGAAATCGCTGATTACCCCGTCTTTCAGCGGACGAATCGCTGTGATCGATTCCGGCGTCTTGCCGATCATTTCCTTGGCGACAATGCCCACCGCATTGCCGTTCTGGAGCACACGGTTCGTGCCCTTCTTCACGGCGACGACGGTTGGCTCATTGAGAACGATTCCTTGCCCTTTGATGCAGACCAGCGTGTTGCAGGTGCCCAGGTCGATGCCCATGTCGACGCTGAACATGCCGAGGAAGTGATCCAGAATCACGTGACGATCTCCTGCGGCGTCGATACAGCGGATTCCACCGCCATCACTCGCCACCGCGTGACGCGCCGGGACGTAGCCCGGCGGCTAAACAGGTTTCCGACCGCTCTAGCGGACGCTGCGAACACGTTGAATATCCATTCAACACGCTCGGATGGAGATCGCGCCACCGGGTTGGGGAAACTCCGTCCCCGTACCAGCCAGCACGAGCCGAAATAATGACGCCCGCTCCATCGGGACCGGTCGATCCGTTGACGCCCATTCGTTGGGTGGGAGCGCCGGTGCAAGGAACCGCCTCTCCCGCCCGACAACATCAACCGGCGGGCTTAAAATACCGGACGACACCCCCCGCTGCAATCGCTGGAGAGGGGTGAAATGCCCGTTTTCGCGCAAATGTCGCGCGACGTTTGGCGGCGCTGTCTTTCCCAAACTCACCCAGCCCCCGCAAAAAAATGATCTAGAAGATCACCATCGGCAAATCGATCGCAATGCCGCGTCCGATTCCTTCCTCTGGCAACCCAAGCTTCGAGATCAGCGTCGACACGTCGCTCAGCGCGTGAGATTGCACGCCGTCGGTGCCGATGATGTAGATGACAGAACCAATGCGCAGCGAACGCTGAGCCTCTCCGTCGTGATCCACTTCGCCCAGCAGTGTGAAGCCGCTCTTGGCGTTCACGCTGAAGACTTCAACATGATCCTTGTCCCGGCCGTCGGTGACCGGGAGGGCCAGCGTGCTGTACTCGGCGAAGTAGCTGAAGGCGTGAGGATCGTACAGCACCGGCGTGCTGGTGTAGCCGCTCTTGTCGCTGAACTTGTATGTGTCCACCTGTTTGGGGTTCCCGAAGTCCGTCACGTCAAAGAGTGAGAGCTGGATCGGCCCAAGCCGGCCCGTCTCGTCCCCGGAACGACCGACTCCGATAAGGTGCGATTCGTCGATCGGGTAAAGGTAGTTTGACACGCCGGGGATCTTAAGCTGACCAACCACGGTTGGCTTGGTCGGATCGCTCATGTCCAGGCTGAACAGCGGATCGATCTGCCGGAAGGTGACGAGGTACGCGCGGTCGCCCATGAAGCGTGCGCCATAAATCTGCTCGCCGACCGCGAGTCCGTCCAGAACGCCGACAGGCGTGAGATCATCGCCAACTTGATCGAGCACCGTGACCGCGCTGGCGGAGTTCGTCCCCCAGTCGTGCGTGGTGGCAATGCGGAAGTAGCGCCCATTCTCGTCCATCGAGAAGGCATTGAGCACGTCGCCCTTCACGGTGCCGTTGGCTTGCAGCGTGACCTGATCGATTCCCAGCGAAAACTTGACGATCTCAGTCTGCTGGTCCTCGTCGAACCATTGCGAGCCGGCGAGATAGAGGCTATCGCGTGATGCGTAAACGGTGCCGTCGGCGCCGGCAACGGAAGTCGTCGAGACCGGCTTGGCGACATCTGAGTTCAGATCGACCAAGGCCACCGTCGCAACGTCCATGCGATCGCCGTCGCGGAGATACACGTTGGGCACCGCCATCAGCCCGCCGCTGGTGCTGCTCCCATCGCGGCTGGTGCCGGTATAGTTCGGCAAGAGCTTTTTCCACTCGCCCGCCAGAAGGCGCTGGCGCGCGGAGGCTTCGGATTCGTAGATCTCTTCCCCCTTCTCGTTCTTAACCGTCTGTGGCTCGGGCGCGGCGAGGTAGTTCTGAATGACGAGATAAAGCCGCCCGTCGATGACGCGGGAGTCGTTGAGTGATCCGTCGTACTGCGTGTCCTGCACCTTCGCCGGTGCGGCGGGGTTTGCGACATCCAGGACCGTCACGCGAACCTTCGGCGTTTCGTATTCCGGGATGCCGGCGATATCGCCCTCAAGTCTGCCGCGCCAAACCGGACGCGAGATGTTGTCGGAGATGATCGCCAGGCGCGAGCCGCTGAGGTAAATGCCGGAAGGATCGCCGTCGATCTTGGTGCGCGAGATCACCTTCATGTCTTTTGCTGGTGTGGCGGCGATCACGACCAACTCCTGATCGCGGAGGAGGTAGATGTATTTTCCGTCGGTTTCGACGCGGTCGGCTTCATCGACGCCGGAGACTTGCGTGTTGGTAGAGCTGCTGGAGGTGTCTTCCGCGCCGGCGCCGGAGGCGTCTACCAGTTGCGCGGCGCTGGGGGCGCGCTTCACCATGCCGGCGTCGTAGGCCCAGTAGACCGGCTGCTGCTTCGGTTTTCCGAAAGACCACTGCCACTGGCTGATGGTTTGGTTGACGATCCAGTCGCGGAGCTCATCTTCGCTTTGCGCGCGCCGCAAAGGCTCAGTCACATCGTCCGCTTTGATTTGATCCCCGGTGGTGTCAGGGACATTATCAACCTCTTTCTGGATATAGAGGACATCGCGCTGCGCGCCGCCGCTGATGGTGTCTTTGCGGTCGCCGCCCTTGATCACATCGGCGTCACGGCCGCCGATCAGATCATCGCCGTCGCCTCCACCGCGAAGTTGATCATTCCCATCGCCGCCGGTGAGCAGATCATCGCCCCATCCGCCAGCGAGGGTGTCATGACCAGCGTTGCCCTGGATGTAGTCGTCGCCGTCGTCACCGAGGAGGTTGTCGGAGCCTGTTCCGCCGCGCAGGTTGTCGTTACCCGAGCCACCGATGAGGGTGTCGCGGGATGAGCCGCCGAGGAAGATGTCGCGTTCGGCTCCGCCGATGATCCAGTCTTTGCCGGCGCCGCCGCTCGCCCAGACGGTGAAGTTGCGGGGTGAGGCGGAGAGATCCACCGAGATCCGGTCATTGCCTTCGTTGCCGAAGACCTCGAGCGACGAGAGTCCTTTGACCGAGCGCGTGGAGGCGAGCTTGCCATTGATAAACGCCTGAAGTTTCGTGGTGCTGCCCGGCGCGTAGTGAACCACGATGTTGTCGTTGGCGGAGGATCCGGAAAGCACCCAGTTGACCGCGGCAAGAAGTTGGCGTCGCTCGAGGGATTCAATGGTTGACATGCCCGCTCCAGGGAAGGGATGTCAGGATCGTAGCATCATTGCCCACGCCCTCCCACCAAAATGCTACAGCGGGCTCCCCTCCCCCAGCCCCAGCTCAATGGCCTCTAATCCAGCCGCTCCGAAACTCTCGATTGCGCCAAAAGTCACTCTTGCGCGCAGCGCTCCGAAATGCGAAATTTAAAATCCATCCCCGTTCCTACCCTTGCCACCCCAGATCCGCCCCCGCCGCAGCGCTTTTTCGCGCAGCGCCGCACAAGAAGTAGAGTCATGATTTCTTCCAAGCCACCCTCTCCCCCGCCACGGCGTTCCACCCCGTGCTCCCCCACCCTCCATCCCCTCAGGTCCCCTTCGCCCCTTCCCGCTCTCGCCCCCTCCGCCTCAAGCGACAAATC
>DASVUC010000015.1:0-3320 GCA_036387255.1 Tepidisphaeraceae bacterium
TCAGTCGCCGCGCAGGTGATCACGGTCGGATCGCACAGCGCGATCGCCGCCAGCGCTTTGCGGTTCTTCATGAACCGGGCGACCAGTTCCTCCGCCAGGTGCATCGCGTCGGCGGCGCTTCCGCCATTGCCGGCGACGAGCACTTTTCCGCCCTTGCTCCAGCAAGTCAGCATCGCCTGCCCGAGCCGGTCCATCTCGGGCGCCATCGCCGCCACCAAGGGCAGAAGATCAGCCAGTTCCTTCACCGCCGTTTTCAAGATGTCATTCATGAGACGCCAATATCGTAGCACGGGCATCCTGCCCGTGCACATCCGCGCCGATCAGGGGCGGGATGCCCGCGCTAGGGAGAGAAGAAGAAGATCAGCACCTGGTCGAAGCGCTGTGACCACGCCGCCTCGTTGTGCTTTGCCCCGTCAACGATCTTCAGCCGAAAGTCGTGCTCTGCTTCCAGCCCGTTACTCGCCAGCAGTTCCCCAAGCTTCTTGATCAGGTCCACCTGCTTCTGGAATGCCGTTCCCTCCGCCGTCCCGGTGTCGATCCAGAACTTCGTCTTCTTCATCCAGGCGGCATCTTTCGCCAGATCCGTCATCGCCGCCTGGTTGTTCCACCACAGCGAAGGCGACATCGCGCAGCACATTCCAAACGTCTGCGGATATTTCTCCGCGATGTACAGCGAGATCAGACCGCCCAACGACGATCCCCCAATTGCCGTCTCCGCGCGTTCCCCGCTCGTGCGGTACGTGCTGTCGATGAACGGCTTTACCTCCTCCACCACAAACCGCTGATACAGCGTCCCCCGCTCGCCCGGCGTGTACTCCGCCATCCGGTCTTTCGTGTTCTCGATCCCCACGATGATGATCGGCCGAATCTTCTTCTCGCTGATCAGCCGCTGCGCCGTTTCATCCACATTCCACTCCCCCGCGAAACCCGTGCTGGCGTCGAACAGGTTCTGCCCATCGTGCATGTAGAAGACAGGATATCGCGCCGTCGCGTTCTTCTCGTAATCCGGCGGCAGCCACACCCACAGCTTGCGATCGTTGTTCAGCAGCTTCGAGTGAATCGGATGCAGCCGAATGTCACCCGTGCGCGTTAATTTCGAATTCGTTGCCGGCGCGCCCGACACCTGATCCGCCCACGCCTCCACCGTCAGCTCCACCGTCTCATCCCGCGTCGGCGTGACAGTGCGATTGGCCTTCTCGCTCCCGTCCAGGTTCTTCTCCACCGTCTCCCACGAGCCGCGGGTGAATTTGAACTCAATCGGCTCGTTCTCCTCCAACTTCAACTTCACTGTGAAGCGCCCGCTCTCGCTCCGCGTCAGCTCCAGCCCCTTCCCGTCCCAGTTCCCCAGAGCGTCAGAGCTTCCCGAAATGTAAATCTTCGCATCCCCCGGCGTGGAAGCCGGCACTTTTACTTGAAGCGTGAGCTCCCGCACCGCCCCAAGCGCCGCCGATCCCAGCGCCAACAGCACGGCACAAACCACCCGCACCCTAAAACGATGCGGGCACCCTGGCCGCGCGAACAACTCGCGCCGCAGGATGCCCGCACTCCTGAATCGCTTCTGTCGCTTAACCGACATTCACATCCGCGCCATGACCCTTATCCCCGTGCACGCCGGCATGGCAGCCCGACATCGTCGCCGCACCCGCCGCCAACACGACCAACACCAGCAGAGCCTTCAACATAGCTGCATCTCCTTGTCGCCAGCACCATGCCGGCCGTGGTTGCAACTTATACCGTCCCTTTGCTGCTTGCAGCGCCGAAAATGGACGCCTGGGCGGAGAACAAACCTACTTCGCCCGCGTGTACTGGATCGTCATGCACTTGAACTCCTTCCCACCCGGCGGCGTCTGAAACATCTCCGCCGTGTGCGTGTTCTCATCCTTAATCGTCGTCACCATGCGGCTCTGCATCTTCTTTCCCGGCTCCAGCGGACAATCCATTTCGCACTTCTGCGTGATCACGTTCCCACCGGCATCCGCTTCCCCTTCCATGACCATGATGCCCGTGCTCATCGAATCCGCCCACGTCGACACATACTTCTGCTTCGCGTTGTCGTACGCGACCAGACCAGTGCCCTTGAATGGCATGCCCATCATGTCGCCGGAGTAATCCTGCTTGAGGTACCGGTCGAAGAGCATCTCATTGGAGCACGTCCCCTGCGACTTCTGCTCCGGCTGATCCGGCGACATGCGCCACGTCACCGCCGCATCAAACTTCCCCGCCATGCTCTTCAGCTTCGCATGCTGCGCCCCCGGCGCCGCCAGCTTCATCATCGCTTCCATCTGCTTCTGTTGATCCGCCGACGTACCGGCGGAATCCGCCGCCGCCATCACCCAAACGCCGCCTGCCACCAGAATTGCCGCCACGAGAAGAGAACCTTTGCGCATGACTGCTCCTTTCCTGATCCCTCGACCGTGGCACGGGTTTGTAACCCGTGCTTCCTCAGCACAGGGCACGGGTTACAAGCCCGCGCTACGCCTGGACTACGGTATCTCCATCACCCGAACCGTTTCACCCGCTCGCCGCGCTGGCTCATTTTCACTTCGCACCAGCAGCCCGTTCGCCTTCGCCAGCGAGTACAGATCCGCCGACCCCTTCCACCCCGGCACCTGCACAACCCCATCTCGCACGATCACCGGCTGATAAAACTCCCGCGGCCCATTTGGCGCCAGATCCTTCTCGAGCTTCCCAACAACCCACCGCTCGCGCACCTCGCCGCCCGACAACCGCTCGATCAACCGCGACGCCAATCGTACCACACACACAAACCCTGCCAGCGGATTTCCCGGCAGGCCGAAGGCATATTTGTTGTCCAATGAACGAACTCCAAAGACAAAAGGCTTACCCGGCTTGATCCGCAGCTTGGTGATCCTGAAATCGATGCTCAGATCCGACAGCACCTCTGGCACATAGTCATACGCCCCCATGCTCATCCCGCCGGTGATGAACACGACGTCGTAGCGCAACCCCTCCTCAATTACCTCCCGAATGATCCCCGGCTCATCCCGCACGATTCCCAGATCCGTCGCCTCGCATCCCAACCGCTTCAGCAGCGACACCAGCATCAGGTTGTTCGAGTTTCGAATCTGCCCCTTCCCCGGCTCCTCATCCACATCGACCAACTCATCCCCCGTTCCAATCACCGCCACGCGCGGCCGCGCGTGAACCTTCACCCGCCCCTTCCCCACGCTCGCCGCCACCGCAACCTGCGCCGGCCCAAGCCGCTGGCCCTTCTCCAGCACAACGGCCCCTTCCTCCACATCCGATCCGCGCCGCGCGATAAACTTTCCCGCACTCGCCGCCGATCGAATCAGAACGCG
>DASVUC010000016.1:0-5498 GCA_036387255.1 Tepidisphaeraceae bacterium
CGATCAGGAAAAGATGACCGAATCCCGCCCCGGTCAAATCCTCAAAGGCCCCGGCGCCAAGTAGCGCGCACGCGACTTCTCCCCCCTCTTCCCCTCTCCCGTACCCGGGAGAGGGCAGGGGTGAGGGCTCTTCCACGACCACCAAGCGATCCAACTTCGCCAAAAGGTCCACCCCCTCTCCCGTACCCGGGAGAGGGCAGGGGTGAGGGTCTGACATGTCTCGTTTGCCCCTTTACCCTCTCCCGCCGGCCGCGTGAAACAGTCACAATCCCACCATGACCCCCGCCCTACTCGACTGGATCAGCGCCCAGCAGGAAGCCATCACCGAACTGCTACAACAGTGGAGCAACATCAACTCCTACACCTTCAACCCGCCCGGCCTCGCCCAAATGACCAGCGCGCTGACGCACGAGATGGCCGATCTGGGCGTGGTCGAGCGCCTCCCCCTTCCACCCGCTGAGACCATCGATGCCCGCGGCGACATCCAGCGCCACGAGATGGGTGACGCGCTACGCGTGCTGATCAACCCGGACGCCCCGCGCCGGATCCTGATGAATATCCATTATGACACCGTCTACGCGCCCGAATCCAAGTTCCAGCACGCGCTGCGCAACGGCGACACCCTCACCGGCCCCGGCGTCCTCGACGCCAAGGGCGGCATCATCGTGCTCCTCACTGCCGCCCGAGCCTTCCTCCGCTCTCCTCACTCGCAAAACCTCTCGATCGAAATCCTCCTCACCCCCGACGAAGAAATCGGCTCCCCCGGCTCCGGCGCCCTCCTTATCGAAGCCGCCCAGCGCAACCACTTCGCCCTCCTCTACGAGCCCGCCATGTCCGATGGCGCCCTCGTCAGCTCGCGCAAAGGCTCCGGCAACTTCGTCTTCATCGTCCGCGGCCGCGCCGCCCACGCCGGCCGCGACTTCCACGCCGGACGCAGCGCCATCCTCGCCGCCTCGGAAATCGTGCTGCGGTTAAGCCAAGCCTTCCCCAACCACCCCGGCATCACCATCAACTGCGGCCGCTTCGAAGGGGGCGCAGCACTCAACGTCGTCCCCGATCTCGCCATCGCCCGCTTCAACGCCCGCGCCACCACACCCCACGAACAACACCTCATCGAGCACACAGTCCGATCCCTCGCCGCCGAGTTCTCCGCGCGGGAAGGAATCTCCGTCACCGTCAGCGGCGAATTCCGATCCCCTCCCAAAGTCCTCGACCGGGCCTCCGAGCACCTCCTCAACATTATCCTCGACTGCGGGAAGCAGCTCGGCCTGGACCTCCCCCACCGCACGTCCGGCGGCGCATCCGACGGCAACCGCATCGCCGCCGCCGGCGTCCCCACCATCGACTCCCTCGGCCCCGTCGGCGCCCACCTCCACAGCGAACGCGAGTTCGTCCACCTCCCCTCCCTCACCGAGCGCGCCAAGCTTTCCGCTCTGGTCCTGCTGAAACTATCCCAAGGTTAAGTCCTTCAAACGTGACGCGGGCATCCCGCCCGTGGGTTGTGCTCCCCATGCACACAGCGACACTCCCCGAGCTGCATAACATCACAACCCCTAAAGACCACGCCCTGCTCACCAAGCGCGTCAACCACTTCTCCAACCACCTCGCCGACCCCAAGCTTTTGCAAGGATCCCGCACCGCCCTCAACGACCTCACCCGCATCCTGCACCTCACCCCCCTCTACCCTTCCAAGCCCAACCGTAGCACAGGCACCTGTCCATCTCCCGATGAGACAGCCCCAGGCACAATCCAACTCAAGATCATCCAAAGTTTTAACGCCAGCCCGCAACCCCGCCTTCTCATCGATTCCATAGTTTTCGCAATTCCCGAACCCGCCTCAGTATTTTACCGTACCACGACCATCAAGCCTCCAGCATTGACCGGGCTGGGGCGAGACTCGCGCCAGGTGTCAGGACCGGGGACCCCAGTCCCGGCGCGCAGGGGGGGCTCGCCCCACCCGGCATTTTTGTTCCCGCAGCACGCGCAACGTTCCCAGGACCCTCTTCTGTCCAAGCCCGGGGATTGCAATCCCCGGTTTTTCATCGCCGAAACAGCAACGAATACACCGCCGCCCCCTCCTCCGCGTGCCCCGGAATGTACTCCACCACCCGTTTGAAGTGGTTCAGATTTCGAATATACCTCCGCCCACACCCCCCCGCCCAAACCCCACCAGGCTCCACCAACCTCGTCCGACTCAGCGCCCGCGCACTCTCCTTCTTCGCAATTCCCATCAAGTGCCGAGGCTCGCGTTTCTGCGACCTCCCCTCCCGCCGAATCAAGTCCCACACCTCTTCATCCTCCGGAACAAACCGCGCCAGCACGTGATAATGCACCGCCCCCACGCACAGATCCATCACATGCACATGATGAAACCGCAGCGCCTCCACCATCACCCGGCAAACGAGCACCCGCGCCTCCCATCCCAGCCACACCCCCTCCCGCTTCATCAGCGCCTGCGACCGCGCATACATCGTCGAGTACATTCCCGCTGGAGGTGGACAACGATAATCCCCCTCCACATGCTCCCGATGCCCCTTTGATCTCCAGCCCCGAGGATCCCCCCGCAACCATTGCCCATACGTACTCCCCGTCACATGCATCCACCCCTTCCAAGGTTTCATGAAAAAAGATGCTACCGCGCCAAGTGTTCATTGCGCACAATAATCCTCTCCAGCACCAAGCCCCGGGATTGCAATCCCGGGGCTTAGTCTGAAGAAGCAATTTGTAGTTCGCTGGTACAAAAACGCTACACCAGCTTCTCCGCAATCTGCACCGCGTTCGTCGCGGCACCCTTCCGCAACTGATCCCCCGACACAAACAGATCAATCCCGCGCCCGTCCTCCCGCGAAATATCCTGCCGGATGCGCCCGACCAAAACATCATCCTGCCCGCTCGCCTCCTGCGGCATCGGAAAGTGATTCCCCGCCACATCATCCACAATCTTCACTCCCGGCGCTTTCCCAAGAATCTCCCTCACCTGCCCGGGCGTCATTGGCCGCTCGAACTCAATATTGATCGACTCACAATGCGCCCGCGGCACCGGCACGCGCACGCAAGTCGCCGTCACCATGATCTTCCCATCCCCAAAGATCTTCCGCGTCTCCCCCACCATCTTGTTCTCCTCTTCGTTGTAACCGTTCTCCGCGATCTTCGAATTGTGACAGAACAGGTTGTTCACGATCTGGTGCGGGAACTTCTCCTTCTTCACTTCTTTCCCCGCCGCATACGCCTTGATCTGCTCTTCCAGTTCATACAGCCCCCACGCACCCGCACCGCTCACCGCCTGGTACGTGCTCACCACCAGCCGCTTCACACGATTCACCTTATGCAGCGGCCAAATCGGCACGTTCATGATGATCGTCGAGCAGTTTGGATTCGCGATCAGCCCGTTGTGCTTATGGATCTGCTCCGGATTCACCTCCGGCACCACCAGCGGCACCCCGTCCTTCATCCGATACGCCGATGAGTTGTCGACCACAACAGCCCCCGCCGCCACCGCCGCCGGCCCGAACTCTTTCGAGATCGACCCGCCCGCGCTGAACAGCGCAATCTGCACATCCTTGAACGAATCCTTCGTCAGCTCTTCCACCGTGTACGTCTGTCCGTTGAACGCAATCGTCTTCCCCGCGCTCTTGGCGCTGGCCAGCAGCTTCAAATTCTTGATCGGGAAGTTACGCTCCGCCAGCACGGTCAGAAATTCAGCTCCAACCGCCCCGGTAGCGCCCACCACTGCAACGTTCACGGACATCACATGCTCCTAACGCTTCAGACGACGAAACTCCGTCGCCCCAGTAAATACACAAGGCCACAGATCTCTTGCCGCTTTCCAACCAGACGCTTGCGAACCCAACGAGACAAGAAGCGAAGAGGTTCTCTTCACTTCGTCGTCGTCATGCTCGTCGTCGTCGTAGTCAAAGCAGTAAGACCCGTGGCCAAACCCTGATCCCATGGACCCTAGCGGAATCCTTGTCCCAACAAGTATCCGATCCTCACGCCCCAACGTCAAGCTTTTCCACAACCGCCGCGCCAGCCGCAGTTTAGCCGCCCCGCGTGCGGGGCGCTGCACCGCTCCCCCCGTCTTTCCCCTCTCCCGCTTCAAGCCGCAGGCCGATTAGCCACTTCCAGCGACACAATCTGCGCAACTCGAATCGTCACCGCCCGGTCATCCTCCGGCGTGAAATACGTGATCACATCCCCCTCCCGACTGCGCGCAAAGTACTGCGGCGAATCCACGAAATACGCCCGCCCACCACTCGTGCGAATATCGAACGGCAGAAACGGCTCAGCATCCACCAGTTCCAGAATCCGCCTGAAAAACCGATCATCCTCGCCCATGACACATCACAGTATACCACAGCGCCTGGCGAAGCCGTTAACGCAATCAGACGTCCCAAGAATCTACCGCCTATCCCGTACCCGGGAGAGGGCAGGGGTGAGCGTCTGACTCCTCGTCCAAATCCGCCCCATTCACCCCCTCCAGCGGCCGCTCGTGTTGCACGGCCCAATTCCCCTGTCGCCTCATCTGCCGTAAACGCCTCTCTCAATGTGATCCGCGATCCTGCTTGCCGTGCGAACACACGCCACGCAAATGTGAATGTCGGCTGGACCCTCCACCATCGGCCCAGCTTCACCGCGAAACTTCCCACAGAAGCTGCACCGTGCACCCGGCGGATTGTCTTTGCACGCCGTCGCAGCTGACGCGTCTTCGTTCGACATGCCGTCAATCCCGTTGAGCAGCCGTCATACCGCCAGCCGAACAGCCATGACAATCAAAGTTCCAACCCAGACAAAGCAACAGACCCAAAACACGTAACGAAACCAGTGGACCTTCCAACCAACATGTCGTGCCGCCCACCAGGCGCCTGCGACGACCAGGATGCACCCCGGCGCGGCAGCGAGCACCCGCCCCCATGCTTCCCGTCGATCAAACCGGCTCGACGAAGCTACCTCGGCGGCACCTGCTAGGCAGTGAACTCCCAGCATCAGTACTGCCAAAGCTGCCGCCACACTCGCCGTGACAATGTACGGCCACCGCGACGGAGATCGCGAAGTTGTTGGCTCGGCATAATCGAGCACCTTACCCATAGCGGCATCACCATCCGAAAAGCATCGGAAGGAACAATAGCGACTATAGCTGCCGAAACTCCCATCCTCTCGCGTCGCCCCCAGCGTTCCTCTACCCTTCTCCCCGGAGCTCTCACCATGCACCGATTCTGGGACTGCATCGTCGGCATCACCGTGATCGTCATCGCAATCATCGCCGGTGGCATCGTCGCCGGATTGATTGCGATGCCGGTCACGCTCGGCCTCGGCTACCTCATCGACCTCACCGGCCCCAGAGGCGGCGTCGCCTTCCTCTGCTCCACCATCGGCGTCTTCGCAATTCTGCAAACCGCCGGCTTCTACGATTTCTACCGCCGCCGCCGAGCCAACTACGCCACCGGCCAAGCCGGCTTCTTCCATCTCATCCCCCGCGCGATTCAACGCATCCGCACCGG
>DASVUC010000017.1:0-13931 GCA_036387255.1 Tepidisphaeraceae bacterium
ACACACCTCGCCAACTGGGCGTTACGCGAAGTGCTGGGCGAAGGCGTGCAGCAGAAAGGGTCGCTGGTTGATCCCGAAAAGCTCCGCTTCGACTTCTCCCACGGCAAATCTCTCACCGAAGAAGAGCTGACACGCGTCGAGACGCTCGTCTCGCAGCAGATCGAGAAAGCCCTGACGGTGTATGCGGAAAACGCGCCGCAAGAACAGGCGCTGAAGATCAATGGCCTGCGCGCGGTGTTCGGTGAGAAGTACCCGCCGATGGTACGCGTGGTTTCCATTGGCGTGCCCGTCGCGGACCTCCTTAAAGACCCTGCCAACAGCAGATGGCGCGAGCACTCCATCGAATTCTGTGGCGGCACCCACCTGAAGAAGAGTTCCGAAGCGGAGGGATTCGTCATCCTTGCAGAGGAGTCTGTCAGCAAAGGCATCCGCCGCATCCTCGCCCTTACCGGCGATGGCGCCCGCGACGCTCGAGCAGTGGGTGGACGGCTCGACCAGCTCATCGAAAGCGCGAAAAAGACAGCAGAAGGCGACGTGAGTCAGCCAATCGCGGAAGTCAATAAGCTGCTGGCTTCCCCAAATATTCCGCTGCGCGCCAAGCGGCGCGGCCAGGCGGCGCTCGTGGAACTCCAGACCAGGCAGAAGGCGTGGGAGAAAACCCAGCGACAAACGTCGAGCTCGGTCGATGCCGTGGCGCTCGCCGGTGAGTTTCTCAGCCGCGCGCCAGACCTGGGAGGCGGTAAACTCATCGTCGGCGAGATCGCCGGAGCGTCTGATGACCAGCTCCGCTCCGCCATCGACTCGCTCAAGAAGAAGGCGCAGAGCGTGGCGATCATGCTCGCCGCGGCGAACGAGGGGAAGATCAGCTTCGTATCGGCTGTGTCTGATGATCTGATCGCTAAAGGTCTCAAGGCTGGCGATTGGATCCGGGAAACGGCTAAGGTCGCTGGAGGTGGCGGGGGAGGCCGGCCGCAGATGGCGCAGGCGGGTGGGAAGGATCCATCAAAGATTGGCGAAGCGCTGGAAACGGCGCGGCAATTCGCGGTGGATAAGGTGAAGTAGGGCGTAGGGTTAATGCAGTTGTACTGGAGAGGACCCGCGGCAGAGCAGCGGGGCTTTTCAAGCGGCCGTTTGCTTGACAGGGTCGGCGATAGCTCATACTGTACCGCCCCTTACCGGCGGTGCTCTTTAGCCCGCCGTTGCTTTATTTATTGAGAGATAACAAGGCTGGCGCGAGTGCATCGCGCAGGAGTTAGATGTCATGCTTCCCGTTCAACGCCACAGCAAGTCCCGCAAGCGCAAGCGCCGCTCGCACCACGCGTTAAAGCCGATCCACTACGTGCGCTGCCCGCAATGTGGCAACGCCAAGCTGCCTCATGCGGCTTGCGAAAACTGCGGATACGTCAATCCGAAGCTTGCTCTCCAGGTCGACACCGACCAAGCCTAATTCGAAGGAGCAATCGGGTGCGTGCAGCGGTTGACGTCATGGGCGGCGATCGTGCGCCGGATGCCATCCTCAAGGGATGTTGGGAAGCGGCGCCGACTCTTTCAGAAGATGATCTGATCTACCTCGTCGGCGATGAGAAAATCGTCAACGACGGCCTTGCGCAAAGCGGTCTCACCGCCGAGCAGAAAAAGCATTACAAGTTCATTAACGGTCCGCTGAACATCGAGATGGATGAATCGCCGGTCGAGGCGATTCGCGGCAAGCCGAAAGCGGCGATCAACGTGATGTGCGACCTCGTCAAGAAGGGCGAGGCCGACGTAGCGATCAGCGCGGGCAACACCGGGGCGTGCGTCGCCGCGGCGCAGCTCAAAATGCGGACGCTGCCTGGCGTATCGCGTCCAGGCATTGCGGTCATTCTGCCGACGTTCCATGGGCCCGTCGTCATCTGCGACGTCGGCGCCAATCCTGAACCCAAGCCCAAGCACCTCGAGCAGTACGCGATCATGGCCGGCGCTTACAGTCAGGCCGTATGCGGGATCGAGAATCCCCGCGTCGGGCTGCTCTCCATCGGCGAAGAAGACGCCAAGGGCAATAGCCTGACGAAGGAAGCGCGCAAGTTCATGCGCGACGAGCCGCAGATCAACTTCGTTGGCAACGTCGAAGGCCGCGAGATTTTCAAAGGCGCCTGCGACGTCGTCGTCTGCGATGGTTTCGTGGGCAACATCATACTGAAGTTCACCGAAGGCATCGCCGAAGGCTTGTTCCAGACGATTCTCGCCGAACTCCAGGAGTTCGCGCCGGACCTGCTGGGCGAGTTCAAGCCGGTGATGAAGAAGATTTACGCCAAGCACGACTGGCAGGAATACGGCGGCGCGCCGCTCCTTGGCGTCGGCGGCTATATGCTCATTTGCCACGGACGATCTGAACCCCGCGCCATCAAGAACGCGATCCGCGTCGGCAAACAGTTGTGCGACAGCGGGATCAACAAGAAGATCATCGAGACCATTGAGCGGAGCATTCCCAGAGAGGAATAACGGCCTTCCATTGAGCGGCCCCGCTTGCGGGGCGCCCGTCTCATCGACAGACTCACACCATGGCGACCTACAGCGCGATCATCACCGGAACCGGCAGCTTTCTCCCCGAGAAGCGGCTGACCAACGACGACCTGGCGAAGATGGTCGACACCAACGACGAGTGGATCACCCAGCGCACCGGCATCAAGGAACGCCGCATCGTCAGTGAAGGCGAGACCACCGCGTCGCTGGGCACCGAAGCCGCGCGTCGTGCGGTCGAAGCCGCCGGCATCGCCCCCAGCGAGATAGAGGCCATCGTCTGTGCAACGATCACACCCGAAATGGTGTTTCCTTCCACCGCTTGCTTCATCGGCGCGGAACTCGGCATGGCCGGTGCGGCGGCTTTTGACCTGTCGGCCGCGTGCAGTGGATTTCTCTACGCGATGACCACCGGCGCAAGCTTCATCCGCTCCGGCCAGTTCAAGAACGTGCTCGTGCTCGGCGCCGAAGCGCTCAGTCGCATCGTGAACTACAAAGATCGCGCAAGCTGTATCCTCTTCGGTGATGGCGCCGGCGCGATCGTCATGCAGCGCTCCGAAGAGCAGGGGCGCGGCCTGATCTACAGCCAGTTGCACGCCGACGGTCGCGGCGGCGAAGTCATGAAATGCATCCCCGGCTCCCGCTTCCCCATCTGCGAAGAAATGATCGCAAAGGACGAGCATTTCATGCAGATCCGCGGTCGCGAGGTCTACAAGTTTGCCGTCACCAAGTTTGAAGAGCTCATCGAAGAAGCGATGCGGGCTTGCGAACTGACGGCGGATCAGGTCAAGCTGATCGTGCCGCACCAGGTGAACATGCGCATCATCGACAGCGCGCTTGAGAAGCTCGGCATGCCCAAGGAGAAGGCTTACGTCAACATCGATCGGTACGGCAACACCTCCGCCGCGTCCATCCCGATCGCTCTGGACGAAGCCTGGCGCGGTGGGAAGATCAAGCGCGGGGATGTGCTGATCTTCGTGGCGTTTGGTGGGGGACTCACCTGGGCAAACGCGGTGGTCCGCGTGTGATCCCTTGCGTGGCATGGGCGTCTCGCCCATGCTTCCTCTAATGCATGGCCGGGACGGCCATGCCACGCTCAATGCAACAGCAAACCTACATTCTCTGTCCCGGACAAGGCGCCCAAGCGGTCGGCATGGGCAAAGACTTCCACGAGAAGTCGGCGCTGGTGCGGGATATCTTCGCCACCGCCAATCAGGTTCTTGGCTTCGACCTCGCCTCCCTCTGCTTCACCGGTCCCGACGAGCGGCTGAACCAGACTGATGTGAGCCAGCCGGCAATCTTCGTCGCCAGCATCGCCGCTTATCGAGCAGCCGTCGACGCGAAGAAAATCGATCCCGCCGCCGTCACAAGCTACGCGGGCCTGAGCCTGGGCGAATACACCGCGCTCCACCTTGCCGGCGTCTTCGGCTTCGAAGAAGGCCTGCGCCTCGTCGCCGCCCGCGGACGCTACATGCAGGAAGCCGCCGTCGCCTCGCCCAGCGGCATGGTTGCCGTCCTCGGCGCCGATAGCGCCGCCGTCGACAAGCTGTGCGCCGAAGCCGCTCAAGGGGAAGTGCTTGTCCCCGCAAATTACAACGCCCCTGGTCAGATCGTTGTCAGCGGTTCAACCGGCGCGTGTGAGCGCGTGCTGAAATCCGCCGAAGCAGGCGGCTTCAAAGCCACCGCTCTTAAAGTTGCGGGCGCCTTCCACAGCCCACTCATGCAGCCCGCTGCGGATCGAATGGCCGCGGAACTGGAAAAAGTCCAGTTCAACGCGCCCAGAACGACCGTTTATTCCAACGTCACCGCACAACCGCACACCGATGCCACGAGCATGAAACGTCTGCTCGTCAACCAGATCGTCAAGCCCGTGAAGTGGGAACAAACGATGCAGACGCTCATCGCCTCCGGTGACGCGCGGTTCGTGGAACTAGCCCCCGGCCGCACGCTCGCCGGGTTGGCCAAGCGGATCAACCGTCGCCTGCCCATCGAAAGTTTTGCATCCGCAGATGCACTAACCGCCGCGTAGACAGAATTTCTGTCTCCCCGTGAAGGAGAAGATCATGACCGAGAAGAGAGTAGCATTCGTCACCGGCGGTTCCCGAGGGATCGGCGCGGCCATCTGCAAGAAGCTCGCCAAGGACGGCCTGCACGTCGTCGCCGTCGCCCGCAATACCGACAAGCTCCAGCAGGTAATTGACGAGATCAAAGCAGAAGGCGGCAGCGCCGAAGCCGTCGCCGTCGACGTCGCGGATTCAAAAGCCTTTGCCGACGCGATCGAAAAGATTTCCGACGCCCATGGCCGCCTCGACGTGCTGGTCAACAACGCCGGCATCACCCGCGACGGGCTGCTGCTCCGCATGGACGACGAGGATTTTGACGTCGTCATCAATACGAACCTGAAGAGCGCTTTCGTCGCGATTCGCTCCGCTGCCCGGCCTATGATGAGGCTCAAGGGCGTGGGAGGTCGGATCATCAACATCGGCTCCGTCGCAGGCGTCGCCGGTAACCCGGGACAGGCCAATTACTCCGCTTCCAAGGCTGGCCTGATTGGTCTGTCGAAAACGGTCGCGCGCGAGCTCGCGGGCAAGAACATCACCTGCAACGTGATCGCACCCGGCTTCATCACGACCGACATGACCGATGTGCTGAATGACCAGATCAAGGATCACGTCAAGAACGTCATTCCGCTGAAGCGATTCGGCCTGCCGCAGGAAATCGCAGCCGCGGTGGCGTTTCTGGCCAGTCCCGACGCCAGTTACATCACCGGCCAGGTGCTGTGCGTGGACGGCGGCATGGTCATGTGATTGTTTGGCAAACGAAAAGGCTACCGTTATAGTTTCACCCCCCGGGCGAGCGTCGCCCGGCCACAGTCAGGGCAGGAAGGACAGTATGGAAGACATCGATCAGAAGGTCATCGAAATCGTCAGCGAGCAAATGGGCGTCGACAAGAGCGAGATCACCCGCGAAACCCATTTCATCAACGACCTCAACGCGGATTCACTCGACACCGTGGAACTGGTCATGGAGTTCGAAGACGAGTTCGAACTGTCGATCCCGGACGAAGAGGCCGAGAAGATCCAAACCGTCGGACAGGCGATCGATTACATCAAGGATCATTCGAACAAATAGCTCTCAGCCGTCAGTTATCAGCTATCAGCCAGAAAGTTCTGGTTGTTCTCCGGCTGATAGCTGACAGCTAGTAGCTGATAGCTCCTCATGAAACGTCGTGTCGTTATTACCGGTCTTGGCGTTGTCACGTCTCTTGGCGAGAACGTCGACGAGATGTGGGAAAATGTCTGCGCGGGCAAAAGCGGGATCGGCATGATCACGCGCTGGGATACCAGCAAGTACCCCACCCGCTTCGGCGGCGAATGCGCCAAGTTCGACGTCACGCAGTACGGCGTCGACGTGCGCGAAGCCAAACGCCTCGACCGCTTCGGCCAGTTCGGGCTTGCCGCCTCCGTCAGCGCCGTGAAAGATTCCGGTATCGACTTCTCCAAGGAAGACCGTCACCGCGCCGGCGTCGTTATCGGCTCGGGCATCGGCGGGATCGAAACCCTGGAAGAGCAGAACAAGATCCTCGTCGCACGCGGCGTCGGACGCGTCAGCCCCTTCACCGTGCCCCGCCTGATGGTGAACGCCGCCAGCGGGAACGTCTCCATCATGTTCGGCATCCACGGCCCCAACACAGCCGTCGCCACCGCGTGCGCGACCGGATCGAACGCGATCGGAGATGCCGCTCGATTCATCCAGCACGACATGGCGGATGTCATGATCGCCGGCGGCTCCGAAGCGGCGCTGTGCGAGCTCGGCGTCGGCAGCTTTTGTGCCGCTCGCGCCCTCTCCACCCGCAATGACGATCCCGCTCACGCTTCCCGTCCCTGGGACAAGGACCGCGACGGCTTCGTCATGGGCGAAGGCGCTGGCGTCGTCATCCTCGAAGAATACGAGCACGCGAAGAAGCGCGGCGCAAAGATCTACGCGGAGCTCTCTGGTTACGGGATGAGCGGCGACGCCCACCACATCACCGCCCCCGCAGAAGACGGCGCCGGCGCGGCGATGGCGATGAAGCTCGCCCTCCGTGATGCCCAGATCGCCCCCGATCAGATCAACTACATCAACGCCCACGGCACCAGCACGCCCCTCGGCGACATTGCCGAAACCAAGGCCGTCAAGAGCACCTTCAACGATCACGCCAAAAAGCTCGCGCTCTCCTCAACCAAGAGCCAGCTCGGCCACCTCCTCGGCGCCTCCGGCGGCGTCGAAGCCGTCATCACCGCCATGGCCATCTCCCGCAACCTCATCCCGCCCACGATCAACCTCGACGACCCCGATCCCGCCTGCGACCTCGATTACGTCCCCCACAAGGCCCGCGACCTCAACGTCACCTACGCCATGAGCAACAGCTTCGGCTTCGGCGGACATAACGCGACGTTGGTGATGAAGAAGATCTAGCCCCCACCGCCAATTCTCCCGTCACGCTCTATAGAACGCCTTCGCCGCCTGTTCATAGTTGCGCAATTGTTTGCTCAAGACGGCACTGCACCGTAGCCTTACCTCCGGTCCACGTCGTTTCTGAATCGCGGTTGTCAACTGAGGTTCTAAATGTCACACCCACACGCCGGGCTACACGCGGCTTCCGGTCTTCGTTGCTTCACGCTGTTGTTTCTCCTGATTGCAGGCTTCACGGCGGCGTGTTCTGGGCCTCGGCCACCTCCTAAAAGAGCCGAAAGCACGACATCTCGTCAGACGCAGGACATACACAAGCTCACCGGACGAATCGTCCAAACGGGTGATCGCCAGTGGCGTTTCCAGCCGAACGGACAAC
The DNA here is from genome assembly GCA_036387255.1 of Tepidisphaeraceae bacterium. Classification (GTDB taxonomy): domain Bacteria; phylum Planctomycetota; class Phycisphaerae; order Tepidisphaerales; family Tepidisphaeraceae; genus DASVUC01. Next base: position 7,331 of record DASVUC010000017.1, read on the forward strand.
CACATCAGCACCTTCGACTGACGGAGAAGCCCGCCCAGGCAGCCGCGGCGCCCCGCGATGACTTTGATCTCTCGAAGGGGGCTGGTCAGGAGGTCACCATCGAATTCCAGTCAATTGGTGGCGACTGGGCCTATGGCGTGAAGTTCATCGGAGGTCCCAAGATCCCTCGTCGCGAACACGATTAAACAACTGCCAGGAGGAATAGTGCGGTCACTTCTACTAGCTTCCATCTTGTGTTCTTTGTGCGGCGGATGCAGCCTGTTTGCCCGTCACCACGTGATTACCGGGGAACCGGTCGTATTTCGTGTCGATCCCCTCACCGGTCAGATCACCGATCGCGATATCGTCAGATCGGATCCTCAATCCCCCTTGGGCGCTATACCACACAAGGGCGAAATCATCACGCTCGTCGTCAACAACGTCTTCGTCCGAATGGCGGAGAACCTTCTCGACCGCAATCTGCTCGTCTATGCCGAGGTTTATGACGATGGCGCTGACGATCCGTCCACGGCGGTCAGCAAGGTTCTCTTCAACCAGCCCGACCAGGCGGCAGGGGTGAACCTGGGAATGTCTGATCGCATCCTTTACGGACCCGCGCCTTTCAAGGGATTCCCGCTGCGGATCAAGTTCTACATCGTGCAATTGGCCAAGAGCCAGAAGGCAACCGTCTCCAAGGTCATCGATGTCGCCGGCACCCTCGCTACCACCGCCCAGCCGCAAGCAGCGCCCGCGGTTGGAGTGATCGTGCGGGCGGCACAGCTCATCAACGCCTTGACCAAAGATGATTTTGAACTGCGCTTCGACCTGACCCTGTTTCCCGTCGATCAGATCGGCCAGACGCAAATCGCCGACAAAGACCTCGACGCCGCTGGCGAACCGACCAATCGCAGGGATGGAATGACCACCCAGGTCGCCTCATTGCGCACCGGCTCGTACGTCATCTTCAAACGCGAACTTGGTGAGCGATTCCGCAATGAAAGGGAACGCAGCGAACATCTCGCCGCCACCTTGCAGATGGACTGGGCGCAAGAGGGGTTCGTCTCAAAGTATCCCTCTGCTAATGGCGGCGGAGACGTTAATGCCCAAGAACTGATGCGGTTGCACGGTGGCTACCTCTGGCGCGTGACCAAGTCCCTGACCGACGCGTCGGGGGCGGTGGTGAACAACGCAACCGTGCAGATGAGCCAAGGACCCAATAAAGACGTTCCCACAGATATCGGGCCTGGTTACCGCCAAATGTTCAGCGATCAGACCTACGCCGTCATTTCGCTCGTGCCAGGCTTGCCGCTCGGTGTTGATGAGCAGGCGATGCGGAACGCCTCCAAGCGCGACGCCGAGCGAATTGTCAGGCTGCTGGACAACCCCGAAAATCTCTCGACCGCCGACCGCCTTTCCGACCAGATCGAAACCCTCGCCTCCGCGCTCAAGACGCAGATCGAAGTCAGGCGCATCAGCCAGGAAGCCGCTCGACGCGTGGGACGAGAGCCCACCTTCCGGACGTCAACGGACTATCCCGCCTACTGGGTCTCCCAATTGGTTCCCGTTGACGAATTGAAGGACGCGCCGAAGCAAAACGCCTTGGCCCGCAATGCGGCTGTCCTTTCCGTACTCTCCGATATTGTGCTCAATCTTCCATCCCTCCAGCCCGATTCTCCCCAGATCAAAGCGTTGTCCGGATTCGGTGCCGACGATTTCGAGTTGGTGAAGACCAAGGACCAGGAGGGCAAAGAAGTCATCCGCAAAGGCGTCTTCAAGCTGAAAGATCTCTCCAAGCTCAAGCCCCCCTCAGACGGAGGCGGTGCCGCGGCAAAGAAGCCCGCCGAGGCAACAAACTAAACGGAGGGCCCAGATGCCAAAGTCGACCAAGATGAAACAATCGGTTGGGGCGACAGTAGCCACGCCCGTCCACACCTGGAGTGCGTCAGCAGCAGACGCAAGTGAAGGGACAGACCCCTCCGGCCAACTCTCCCGCGGGTTCTGGGGACCCGTCATCAGGCGCAGCTTGTCCCCTCGCTTCATCGGCGGTGCCCACGTCTCCCGCTTCATCGGGGGCCCCCACATCACGCGAGACGCCCTCGCCAATCTCACTGTCGGCGCTACCGATCCAAGCGCCCTCCGCGTCCTCTGCGTTCACGGCGTCGGTGACCACCATTCCGACACCACATGGCAGCAGGATTGGGCGCTGGCGATCTACCAGTCCGTTGCCGACCACGATGCATCCCGCCGCGTTGCCGTCGACTTCCTGATGTACGACGACATCTTCCAGAAAGCGAATTACCAGATCAGTGCCCCAATGGTCGCCAGTGCGGTTTGGCAGCTCAGCGTCAGCGGGGTCGTCAACGGGATCCAGGACCTCTTTCACCGCGGGCGCGGCCTCCGCGACGTCGCTTCCCAAGTCCGATGGACCGCCGGCATGATCGTTCAATGGGCCGATCAGGAGGACTTGCGCGCCGAAACCCGCAAAGCTTTGGGAGGCAAGATCCAGAGCTTCGATCCGCACATCATCTGTGCCCACAGCCTAGGGTCTCTGGTTACCTACGACACGCTCGTGCGCGACGACGGACCTCTGCTCGCAAGAGGACGCCGGCTCGTCACGCTCGGCTCCCAGATCGGAAACCCGTTCGTGCGAAACACCTTCGGCGGCAGAATCGTCCCGCTGGCGGTGGATCTTTGGTACCACCTCTACAACCGCCACGATCAAGTCTTTACCTCCGACATTCGCCTGCCGCCTCGCAACTTCGTCCAGATCGAAACCGCCTTCGACATCCCCGGTATCACCAACCATGATGCCATCAGTTACCTGCGGCACGAGCGCACCGCCAATCGCTGCTGGCGCGAGCTGGCGGCGCCTGCCTTCGAGCCCATCGCCCGCACCTTCGCCATGCGCCGTGAACGCGCGGACAAGCCCAAACGCAGGGCTCTCCTCGTCGGAATCAACGACTACCCCAATCCTGATGATCGCCTCGAAGGGTGCGTCAACGACGTCTTCATGATGAGCGCCCTTCTTCAGGAAATGGGCTTTGAAGCCAACGAGATTCGAGTGGTGCTCAACGACCGCGCTACTGCGGCTGGAATCCACGAGCGCTTGCAGTGGTTGCTCTCAGGAGTGGCCGACGATCCCGACGATCAGCGCTTGTTCTATTACAGCGGCCACGGCGCTCAGCTCCCTGTCTTTGGTCCCTCGGCGGAAGCCGACCACGTCGATGAGTGCCTCGTGCCCTACGACTTTGATTGGACCCCTGAGCATGCCTTCACGGACGACGAGTTCTTCGAGCTGTACAGCCAACTCCCATACGGCTCGAGGTTCATAGCAATCTTCGACTGCTGCCATGCTGGAGGAATGACCCGCGACGGAATCGCCAGAGTCCGCGGGATCTCACCTCCTGACGACATCCGCCACCGCGCGCTCCGTTGGGACGCCAACCTGCAAATGTGGGTCCAGCGTGAGTTTGCCGACAGCGGCCGCCCCCTTGCCGAAGATCGCGGCAATAACTCGTACGTTGGTGATTCCGGCGCAAAGCATCGCTTGGGACGCGCCATTCCGCTGCGCCGGCAAACCCGCAGAGCTTACAATCGCGAGCACCAGGAACAGCAGGCCGCCGTGGAAGCCGTTATCAAAAAGGCGAAGATCTTGAACAAATCGGATCGCCAACGGCTTGCAGCCGCAGGCGACAATCGCGGACCTTTCATGCCGGTCCTGCTCGAAGCCTGCAAGGAAGGAGAGCTCTCATATGAATATCGTCACGGCGTCGAATCCCACGGCGCCTTCACCTTCCTGTTAGATCGGGCACTGCGCGAGGCGCGACGCAGGAAACAAAAGCTCACCTTCGAACAGTTGCGCGACCAGATCGGCGCCAACCTTCACCGTCTGAAATATCCTCAGACCCCCTGTTTGGTCGGGCCAAAGAAGGTCCTGGGTTCCGGCATCCCGTTCTGGTCCCGGTAATCACGGATCAATTGGATTTGCAAAGTACCGGCTGGTATACTCCCGCCCGGGCAATCGTGTACCCTCTTCGGCGGAAGTTCTATGGCCCGAGTCGAACTCGAAAAAGTGAGCAAGATCTATCCGGGTGGGGTAAAGGCTGTCGATGCCATTGATCTAACCATTGCCGACCAGCAATTCGTCGTCCTCGTGGGCCCCTCCGGCTGCGGCAAATCCACCACCCTCCGCATGGTCGCGGGCCTGGAAGAGATTTCCGACGGCGTCATCCGCATCGGGGATCGCGTCGTCAACGATGTGCCCCCCAAGAATCGCGATATCGCGATGGTCTTTCAGAACTACGCCTTGTACCCGCACATGACGGTGTACAAAAACATGGCGTTCGGCCTCAAGCTGCGGGGCATGCCCAAGGACCAGATCCACCAACGCGTCACCGAAGCCGCCAAGACGCTGGACATCATGCACCTTCTCGATCGCAAGCCCAAGGCCCTTTCGGGCGGTCAGCGCCAGCGCGTCGCCGTGGGTCGGGCCATTGTTCGAGAGCCGGCCGCGTTCCTCTTCGACGAACCCTTGTCCAACCTCGACGCCAAGCTCCGCGTCACCACGCGCGCAGAGCTGAAGCGCCTGCATCACCGCCTGAAGACGACCACGATTTACGTCACCCACGATCAGGAAGAAGCGATGACGCTGGGCGACCGCATCGTCGTCATGAAAGACGGCATCATCCAGCAGGCGGACACGCCGCTCCAAACGTACAATGAGCCGGTGAATCGGTTCGTCGCCGGCTTCATTGGGATGCCGCCGATGAATTTTTTCGACGGCATCATTAAGAGCGAGGGCGGCGAGCTCTACTTTGAAGAAGGCTCTTTAGAAGGCGCCAGGCCCGCCGGAGCAGGGGGCTCCAACGGCAATGGCAACGGTAAGCCCCGCTCCGACGAACCCGTCGTCATGGTTGGCAAATTGACGCTGCCGGGCAATGGCTTTAAACTTCCCGTCCCGCCTAGACTTCGTGACCAGATGGCGGGATCGGTCGGCAAGCATGTGGTGCTCGGGATTCGTCCAGAGCATTTTGGCCTGCGACAAGATGATGTGCCCAACGGTCGAAGCACGATTGAAGTTACGCTCAACGTGATCGAGCCCCTGGGAAGCGATATGGACGTGTACATGAGTACGAGTCATCACGATCATGTGGTCGGGCGTGTGCCCGCCCGGCAAGGACTGGAGATGGGCAAACGCGTCTCCGTGCTTGTCGATACAGATCGTGCCCACTTTTTCGAACCCGGAGCGACCGGGATGAACCTGAGCCTTGTCAGCGAGCCGGCCCATGCGATTGCATAAGCATCGGGCCATCTTCGCAGGCTGGAATTTCCGGCGATCGTCGCTGGAAATTCCCTACGCTGTTTTCACCCGGAAAGGAACCGGATGAAGGCTTGAGCGTTTGCACAGGTTCGTTCGAACTGTGGGCCGTCCCAAAATTGTTGGGTCGGCTTTTTTGTTTGTAGAGATAGCCGTCAGCTTTCAGCTCTCAGCTATCAGCCGGTGAAATAGTTTTTGTCTGGCTGATAGCTGACGGCTGATCGCTGACAGCTTCGGCAACACAAGTGAATAGCAGGAGCTTTTGAATATGCCCAATCCGGATCTCATTCGTATCGTCGACGGCATCGCGCGCGACAAGAACATCGAGCGCGAACAGGTCTACACCGACATTGAACAAGCCGTCGCATCCGGGCTGCGCAAGCAGTTCAATACCGAAGACACCAGTGAATTTGCAGTCACCGTGGATCGCGCCAGCGGAGATATCTCAGTTGCGCGCCAAGGAGAAACCGTTCCGCTCAGCGTTATGGGCCGCATCGGTGCTCAGACCGTCAAGCAGGTCATGATTCAGCTCATCCGCGCCGACGAGCGCGGCAGCATCTACGAAGAATACAAAGACCGCGTCGGCACCATCGTCACCGGGACCATCGCCCGCTTTGAAGGCTCCACCATGATCGTCTCGCTCGGGCGCGTCGAAGGCATCATGCCGCGCAGCGAGCAAATCCCCGGCGAAACCCACAACCCGGGCGAGCGCATCCAGGCCATGATCACCGAAGTGCGCGACACGCCCAGCGCCGTCAAGATCATCATGAGCCGCAGCCACCCGGAAATGGTCAAGCGGCTCTTCGAGCGCGAAGTGCCGGAAGTCGGCGATCGCACTATCGAAATCAAGGCGCTCGCTCGCGAGCCGGGCCACCGCACCAAGATCGCCGTCAGCTCCATCGACAGCAAAGTCGACGCGGTCGGCGCCTGCGTCGGTGTCCGCGGCAGCCGAATCAAGAACATCGTCGACGAACTCGGCGGCGAAAAGATCGACATCGTCCGCTGGAACGAATCGTCGCAGATCCTCATCGCTAACGCGCTCAAACCCGCGGAAGTCGCCGAAGTGTCACTCTGCTTCGAATTGGGACGCGCCACCGTGGTCGTCAATGACGACCAGCTTTCGCTCGCCATCGGGAAGCGCGGCCAGAACGTCCGCCTCGCCGCCCGACTTACAGGCTGGGATATCGATATCCTCACGCCCCCCGAGTTTCAGGCCGGCCTCGCCCGTCTCGATCAGACGCTCAAGCAGGTCGATGGCATCACGCAGGACATGGTCGACAAGGTTATTGCGCTCGGCCTGATCGA